>CAZQNZ010000222.1:0-3724 GCA_964594615.1 uncultured Planctomycetia bacterium | reverse complement strand
CCCATCACAATTCGGGGATCGGATTGTGCCGCCACTCGTTCGGCTACACCCGCAAGCACACGGTTGCGGCTGCGGGCAAGATGAGCGGCGATTGGGGACGGCGTGTGAACACCGGTGACGTGTAACGTCCCTTCACCCACCTCGATGCTCGTGTAGAGTACGGAGACGGCGGTATGCGCCGGGCGCAAAATGCGGACTGCTTCAAACGAACGGCTGCTGAACAGGGCCATCCCGAACTGATCGGAACGGGACACAATTTTCCGGTCCTTGTACTGATCGTTCAGTTCGGTCAGGTTGCGTACCCATTCCAGATCCACTTCCATGAGCAAAAGGAGGTCCGGCTGATGACTCTCCACCAGGTCGATGACCTGCTCTCGTCTTGAATTGTTCAAGCTCACGTTGATCGACATGCAGCTGAGCTGTTCATGCACCGATGGATCCGCTTCCGGTGCCGACCCGGACGAAACATAATACGGGGCGATAAAATATGCATGGGGCAATAACAACACGACGGCCAGCAGTGCACGAGGTATTTCAAAAAGCAGGAGGTAGATCAAACTTGCCACCAACAACCCGATGGTATACTGCAATCGGAAGTGGCTCGTTAACTCAAACACCCACCAGTGGCGGCCGAGAAAACTGGTCACCGTCAGCAGTGCCAGCAGCAGCACCGGGCCGTCCACCAGAGGAACCAGAACGGACGGATCGTTCGATGTTTCGCTGGACTCCTCCGCCATTTGAGATGTGTTCACCGTAAAGGAAAACTGATCCTCGCAAAATATCACCTTCATCGCAAAACGCATGTGTATCGAATGCCGGTTGCCGAATCAATCTGAGCTTTCCGCCGAACCTGAAGTGCCCCCTGTTCGTTCCATTCCCGGAGCAAAGCAAAGTTTGGACTTTGTCCCGGTCAGCCACTTACAATACGGATACTGGAAAAAGTGAAGAAGCTGTACCGGTCATTCGAGCGTCCAGCCGATCTGACTTTATTGCAGAAGCAACCACATGTTTCTCGGGCCACTGAGACGAATGCGCAACATTTTTGCCGCCCTTCGCGGGGGGGTTCATCCGGCTGAAATCGCCGGTGGATTCTGCCTTGGTTTGTTTCTGGGGTTGACGCCGCTCGGTCTGCACCTGCTCCTCCCCGTCATCGCCATGCTGGTCCTGAGGTGTTCAACCGGTATCGCATTTTTCTCCATGGCCATCAGCAAAGGGCTCTACCTGATCCTGGCCGGCGTGTTTTATCACACCGGGTTTTATCTGTTGAATGAAACCGCGCTATTCGACGGGCTGATCCAGACGCTGATGAGTCTTCCCATTATTGGACTGATGGGCTTCAACAATTATCTCCTTTTTGGTTCATACACGGTTTGTTTCGCAGCGAGTCTCCTTCTTTTCCCCGTGGTGTACATCCTGGTCCGGTTCTTCAGACACCAGATCGTCAACTGGATCACAAGCCCAAGCTGGATGCAATCGTTCATCCACTCCACAGCCGGAAGCTGGATCATCTGGCTCTGTTTCGGGAACCCGGCGGATCGAGCCGACGAGGACGATACCGCCAGCGCCGGCCTCAGCTGGTGGTTCGGCTTCCTTCGATGGAAGGTCGTGGGGGGCATCGCCGTTCTGGGGATTCTGCTCGGTGTCGTCGTTACACTCGGCTACGGACTCGGTTTCACCGCACTTACCTCCTCGGCGCTTTCCAGCGCTTCCGGCGTGGATGTACGCGTTGAAAGCGCCTCCTTCTCCCCGTTCAACGGACGATTCTCCCTCTCCGGGATGGCCGGCAATGATCCATCCGCCGAGCAGAAGGACCTGTTCCAGGCGGAGGAAATCGTGGTCGACCTGAACATGTACCGCCTCCTGGCCGGAAAAATGCACGTGTCCGAAGTGTCACTGAACAAACTTCGACTCGACGTTCGTCGCAACGAGGATGGATCCCTGAACATAGACGCTGTGACGGGAGAACCGACACCGGAACCGGACACCGACGACACGGAGGAAGACGGATACCGCGAATGGCTTGCGGAAAAAGGACGCTCGGTGGATTGGATTCAGCTCATCCGGACGTACGGGGAATCCTACTTCGAGGAAAAGCCCACCGAGGGAGAAGAACCGGTGGCGGACGACCAGCAGCCTGAGCGAAAACCGACGGAACCGGGTGTCGTCTACCGTGACGGAGAACGGGTCGTCGTGTTCGACGCGGACGCGGCGTACCCGTATAAGAATCGCATTCCATTTGTTCAGATCGATACCATCGCCCTGCGCGATGCGGAACTGGGTCTCACCGATCAGACCGCGGATCAGGAGGCGGACCTGCCCTCCCTGACGAACGTCAGTGGACGGATTGATCACCTCTCCTCAGCCCCGTCACTGCTTGAAGAACCGGTTACAACTAACATCGACGGTCGATTCGACGGAAATGAGGAAGAGACCCTGGCGCTGGGTGGATCCTACCACCCGGAGCAGGAACAGTCGATGTCCCTTGCTTTATCCGGACTCAATCTCGTCCGCCTCCGTCCGCTGTACGAACAAACCGTCCCCGTTCAGGTAAAACAGGGTCGTCTAACCACGAACGTCCAGGCTCAGGTGACCGATGAGATGATCAATGCGCCAACCGCCCTTGCACTGGCGGACCTGGTGCTTCAGAAAAAGAGCCCGGAGCAGACGCTGTTTAATATGCCCCCCGATACCACAACCCACGTCCTGGAAGGCATCAACGCTTACGCCGAGGAAGAACCGATCGCCTTCGATTTTCTTGTTGACGGACCGGTGGACAATCCACAGTTCCACTGGAAAGCACAGTTCCTGGCCGTTGCTCGCAAGGGACTGACCTCCCTGGGCCGAAAAGTGGCTGAGAAACACCTGAACCGAATCAATGGTGAGCTTGAGAGCATGAAGGGAGAGGTTCAGGAGACGGTCAAGAAGGAAATCGAAAACATTTCGGAAGGAGCCCTCGAATCAGCCAAATCCGGTGACACGAACAAACTGAAAGAGCAGATTGAGAAGTCCAGCAAATCCGTCGAGGACCTGAAGGACAAAGACGTGAAGGACCTGAACCCGTTCGGGAATTAACGGCAGGAGTAGTTGTCTGCGGGACCAAAAGCATCCTCGCTATCGGATCGGTATGTGTTACGTATTGAGCAACGCCAGCGCCGGCAAACGTTCTGAACGAACATCAGCACGACGGGGAAACCTACTGGTCTGAAGGGGGAGCCGACTCCGGTGAGGACGATCTGTCCGAGTCGAGACGACCCTATGTTGACGTGTCGTTTCGAACGGAGTCCGGGGACTGGTTGAGCAAGCAGTACACCAATGAAAACGTTGCTCCTCAGGGCCGCTGGCTCGGGGAACCGGTCCGACCGGAGACGTTGTTTAACGAGCAACTCACGGTGGGAGAAGAGGAGGATATGAAGTATCGTCTTCGGGTCGAGAACGAACGTTCTCCGATGAACGTGACACCGTTTTTGGAGGACATCTCGGTTTTGTACGTTACGCGACAGTAAAAATAAGTCTTACGTTTTACTCTCCGTAAGCCAGGGAAAAAGTGATCAAATGGATACCGGTAACGATGATCACCTGAATCGAGTCCCGGAAAAGACCTGGCCACTCGAGGAACTGAAGACTGTGCGTAAAAAAAGGACGAGACGATTCAAGAAATCAGTTCGACGATGACAAATCTGAAGATGGCGTACTATACGGAGGCGCGGAAGCGGTACAATTTTCC
>CAZQNZ010000221.1:0-3728 GCA_964594615.1 uncultured Planctomycetia bacterium | reverse complement strand
CGACACCGATGAACAGGAGCTCGAAAAGGTGGCCATCATCCACGATGAACTGCATTTTGGGGGAACCGTGGAGGGCATCGAAGATACCTATCCGTATCCCGAGGATAAATGCCCGTGTAAAGGGGGAAATCCCCCGGTTCGGGCCTGGGATGGTGACCGCGTCCTGATCATCCCGTTTGAAACATGGTCCGGTGACCCCGAGATTCCCGTTCTTTACCTCGATTAGTTGGAGTGAAGCAGGGAACCCCCCGTAAGATTGCGGATCTCCTCATCTCCTCCACCGCCACCACACCGGGCCTGTCAAGAGATTACAGGAGGACCCGGCGGAATCGGGTTCAGGGATCCTGCCGCTTTGCTGTATCGCGTTCTCTAAGCCCACCCCATCAACTGTGTGGTTTACTGAAGCATGGCGTCCATCTACCGATTGTCGGATCGGTGAGCGCGCGCCCAATCTCGGAGCATCCGGATCGCTTTTCCTAAGACACCGGCCGAACCTCGGAATTCACCGGAGCCATTTGGTTTGTTATCGATGGTGTACCATTCGTAGAACCCGTCGTTTTCCAGTACACGATCCAGCATGGGCTGGAGTTCATGATACGCCTCGTTCACCCGACCCGACAGAGCAAGGTACTGAACGATGCGTCCACCCCACCACGTCCAGTCTCCACCGTTCTGATAATGGTACGGTCGCAAACCATCATTCTTGAAGAACCCGGAAGGGTACGTCGGAAAGTTGACGATGCCCACGGATGCCGCGCCGGCGTACCGTTTGGTGTTGACCATGTTTCGGTACACCTGGTCGATCTGTTGCTCCGACAGAATACCCGCACGAATCGCCATGGCCGGGGAGCCGGTGTAGTAGATGCGGGATTCGTCAAACCAGTCCGGCCACGGATCCCCTTCCAGGTACACGTTCGGACGGAATTTTTGTCGCTTCTCGTCCCACAGGTGTTTCATCGTGTTTTGACTGATTCGTTTGTGTACCTGTTTCCAGTGCGAACGACGGTCACCGTTTTTCACGATGTCCAGGTACGATTCGATGGCAATCAGAAACATCACGTTGTCGTACAGATCAATGGCACGGTGGGTGTTTTCGTCGATGTCGACCCCCCACTCGTGTTCCGGCTGGACGTCTCCCCAGTCGACGGTGGTGGCGCCCCAGACGAGTCCGTACTCCTCACTGAACCGATCATCCATCACCCACTGCATCGCCTGGTCCAACCGTTTTCGAACCGTTGTTCCTTTGATGGTTTCGTCGAGAATCGAGCGGTCTCCGGTCACCTCGATGTACTTGTGAATCGACTGAACAAGGGAGCTCTCCTGGTCCGTTTCTACGGTGTTTTTGTGTCCCAGCAGATCGGGGCGCGTGTCGGAGCGGCGGTAGACGTCGTCGCGTCCGGCTCCTCCATGCGGTTGATCCTTCGGCGCGTATCCGTCCGGTATACTTCCATCATTCCCCTGAAAGTGAAAGAACGTGAGCAGTCGTTTTCGGACCGTTTCCGAGTCGTTTACTTCCAGTCCCAGTTCGATGAACGTGTTCAGGTCACGAATCCAGACCGACGAGTAGCTTGTGCCGGCACTGAACCGTCCCTTCAACAGCTTCTTTGCCCGCTTCATTACCTGATCGTACGTGTCATTGTTGAGAATCTTCTTGGCCAGCTCCTTTTCGGTAAGAGCCTCGTCCGTTTGCGCGGAAGTGTTCGTGAGAAGAAAACCACTGCCGAATAGAAGAAGTAACATCAGAATGAAGCGTTGTGGTCGTTTCATTGTGAAAATGGATCAATTGAAAAATTGTGTAATACGAGAAACAGTTCGAGTTATGAACAGTTATTCAGATGTCATCTACGGTCACACGGCTATTTTGGGATACACGTAATGGGGTTTCATTCTTCGGGCCCGTAGAGACGAATTTCATTGATGGTGGGCCCATTGGTCGATTCGTGAATGTTCAGTCGTACCACCCGGCATTCGATCGGGTCGAACGAGCGTTCGAAATTGGCCCCGACGGTTTCCCCGTTGTAAATAGATTTCCACTGATCGTCTTTTCGGCACTCAAGCGTATGTGATTGAATGCGCTGGCCAATGGCCTCGTCGATTTCGATTTCGTTTATCAGTACGGGTTCTTCCAGGTCCATTTTGATCCAGGGAGATCGAGCATCCCCATCCGTTGCCCACCGAGTGCTGGGATTCTTGTCGACGGCTTTTTCCGGACCGTGTCGGTCGGTCTGGCCTTTGTACACATTCGACGCCGAAACCGGCTTGTGGTAGCTAACGACTCGGCCATTCTCCTCCAGTTCCGAAACGCCCCTCCGGATGTCCAGTTTCGGATGGGCGGAGGACAATTCATCTATTTTCTCATCGGAGACGTCGGTCTGCCAGACGATGAGACGGTCGAGTGGTTGGTAGTTCAGGTGGTTCAGTCCTCGGTCCGAAATTCCGGTTCGGTTGAGGTTTAGAAAAGTGAGGTACTCATGAGAAGAAAGGTGTTTTAGGTGGGAATCGTCGATGTTTGTTTGCTGTACGTGTAACCGATTCAGCAGCGGGAGTTGTTTGAGAAACGCCCACGCATCATCCGTCAGTTTTTCTGTGCGAAGGTCCAGCCAGGTCACCTGTTTTCGTACGGGCTGGAGTTTGTTCATGTCCGACCGGGAGATCGTGGACGCGTGGTCCGGTTTCACTCGTACGTTCAGGAAACGTTTCTTTTCCGAAAGGTAGGAGAGGTTCCATAGCGAGGAGGTGTTCCGTTTTTGAACGGTGGAGGGATCCGGGGCCGGAACATCCGTATCGTAGGCAAAAAACCGTTCCGGCTCCGGTTTGGCCGTTAACCGGTCCATTTTTGTTTGTACAGCGGGAAGAATGGTTTTGTTATCCACTTCTGCGACCGTTTTCTCAAACGAAGCACCGGTGGCCACCCACCATCGGATCAGCTCCGTGTTCCCGATCGAAAGGGGGTCTTTGCTATCCGGAGGCATAACCTTTTCATGATAAGGGGGAAGCGTAATTCGTCGAACCAGCTCACTTTCTTCTGGATTGTTCGGCTGGATGATCGCTCCGTTCTCCCCGCCGTTCTCAATCCCTTCCTTCGTATCCAGACGAAGATCCCCTTTCTTTTTTGACGGGCCGTGACAGGACACACAATGTTCGTCCAGAACCGGTTTGACGAGATCCCCGTAAATTTCGGCTTGCTGTATATCCTGTATCTTATCCGTTTCAGTTACGGACGCGGACCGGTCGAGTCCCAGAGGAGCTTTCACGAATGCGGGCAGGTACTCGGTTACATATCCCGGTCCGTGTGTGAGTGTGCCTCCGAGATGGCCGGTGATGGATAGAAAAACCACCATACACACAAGCACCGATCGGTACAGGTTTCGATACCGAACGGAATGTCTCCGATTATTTTGATTCAGATACTCCAGACCGGCCAGGAGAAAACAGAGCCCGCTGGTGAACGCCACCCCTACGCCCAGCCACTTGTGCCAGAACAGATAAGAAGCATCGTATCCGCCGGTAAACGACAGAAAAAATCCTGCCACCGCACTGACAACAGCGGTAAGAAAACCCACCCAGATGAGAAATAGCGTGATCGGCAGGTTTCGCAATTCCGGATAAACAACCGTCGTGAGCTCATACAGGAAAACAGCCAGAAGAATACCAATGGGGAGATGGACGACCACGGGATGAAGACGCCCGGCAAGCAGCTCGTTTCGTGCCGGAGTTTCCGTGCCGTA
>CAZQNZ010000220.1:0-3772 GCA_964594615.1 uncultured Planctomycetia bacterium | reverse complement strand
GATCTGCTTGGATCGAACGGCATTCCGGAATTTCACCTGTTTTCCGTGTTTCCGATCGGGGTGGTTCTGTTGATCAGCGGGATGGTGTACTTCTTCCTGTTTGGACGCTATCTGCTTCCGTCCGAGAGTGTTCATAATGAAGAAGCGGCCACGCCCCAGCAGAATCTGGTGAATACGTGGGGGATTTCGGATACGATTTACGAGTACAAGATTCAGCCGGATAGTCCGCTTATCGGAATGCAGGTGGAGGAGGTTGAGTTTGGATCTGAATATAACCTCAACCTCCTTCGCATCACGGATCAGCATCGGAATGATTACAACGTCTGGGAGGGCACTGAATTCCGTGCGTACCAGACGCTTGTGCTTCAGGGTCGAGAAGAGGACGTGGACCGGCTTGCGGAAGAAAAAGAATTGAAACTGGCTCGGGAAGAAGTCAATTTGCCTCAGGACAGTAAACGGGGATACGTGGAGGTCGTCATCCCCGCCCGATCCAGCCTCGTCGGGAAATCGATGCGGGAAGTTTCATTACGTGAAACCTACCGGGCGCAGGTGGTGCTGTATTTTAGTGATAGCGAGGTGGTCGAGCACAATGTGGCCGACCGGGAGATCAAGGCCGGGGATACGATGATCTTACATGGAACATGGGATAATCTTCGGTTCTTCAAGGAAAGCGAGGATTTCATCACGGTCACGCCGTTTCAGGTTCAGGATCGGAAACCGGACAAGGCCTGGTATGCGCTGAGCAGTTTTGTCGGGTCCATTTCACTGGTGTTTTTGACCGGTGTCCCGATATCCATCGGGTTCTTAACCGGGGCGATCGCCATGATTCTGAGCAATGTGATCAGCGTGGAGGAAGCCTATCAGGCCGTTGAGTGGAAGGTGGTGTTCCTGATCGGTGGACTCATTCCGATTGGCATCGCAATGAACGAGTCCGGCACCGCGTCGATGATTGCCACGGAACTGGTGAACATGATGACCGGTACACATCCGTTTCTCGTGCTGCTTGCCGTGGGAGCGTTGACAACGATGTTCTCACTGTTTATGTCGAATGTAGCAGCAACGGTGTTGCTGGTGCCGTTAATCATTGAGATTTCGGCGGGTATGGGACTTGATCAAGCGGCGACGCAGGGCATGATTCTATTGGTCGGGGTGTGTGCAGCCAATTCGTTCATTATTCCCACCCACCATGTGAACGCGCTGCTGATGACACCGGGGGGGTATCGGGTCAAGGATTATATCAAGGCTGGATCCGGTTTGACCGTGCTGTTTCTTCTTATCACGGTCAGTATGATTTATTTCCTGTACATTTGACGATGTTCCGTCGCGGGTCCGACGTTCTGTTGGGACACCGGTCCTGGCGGGATGGGGCGTTTCATCCGATCCACCCGGCTTCTGCCGAAGCCGGGTCCGTTTTTATGCAATACCTTTTTCCCCGGGGCTGCACTCGCTTCGCTCGTTTGCCCCGGGCTATGACATTGGACCCCGTTCGGGGTCCTTACTGATCTGTGTTGATCTGCCGGCTAGGAGGCTGTTGAAAAACCCGGGTTTGGGGAGGTTATCCGGCGTCGTTCTGTTTCGCATCTTCCTCGCCATGGCTGTCAACCAGTGCCGGGCATTCCGCCGTCACGGTGTTCCAGTGTGAGTTCAGCGTTTCCCGTTCCCCCGGTGAGCTTGCCTGGAACAGTGGGACGGGATCTGATCCGTCCGTGGTGGCGAGGATCAGGGTGCTGTTTCGGATCCATCCGTTATGGTCCTGGCGACGTATGTGATCCAGTTGAGCGGACTCACTGGATACAGGAATGCAGAAAAAACTTTGCGAAAAGGTGACCTGCCCGTTTGATCGATCAATGCGGGTGTGTCTTCCGTAGGCGTATGAGAGGGACATCACGAAAAAAAACAGGGTCAGGGCAAGCCAGCCGAGGGTGGGGGGATTCGTCCAGATCGCAGTGCCTCCGGCGATCAGGCCGAGAAAGGAAAGAAAACGGGTGATCATGCTTTCCGGGAATCCACTGACCCCCGTTATCTCCTCATCCGAGACGGAGAGGTTCTGTCCCCAGTGCTGATCGACGTATCGATACAGTTTCATGGTGATGTTGAGTTGCTTGCTGAACGAAACGGACGAATCGCTTCCAAAAATCGGTATCGGGGACGATGAGGGAGTTCCGAGATGCTATTGGCCTGCCGATAATATAACCACAAGGAGGCAGGGCATCAAACCGCATTTTTCCGGCATCCGTGAATATTCTCGTTGATTTCCCCGTGCAATGGGGATATAAAGAAGTAACATGTCCTCCCTTCATATAACATTTCGTTCCGGGAGCAAGCATTATGGATGAATTTGAAACGACGGAGATTCTGGTGAAAGTGGATAGTGAGTGGGAAGCGGAGTTGATTAAGGGGATCCTGACAGACCACGGTATTCGGGTGGCGCTCGGCGGCACTCAGGCCGCTGGTTTCCGGGCCGAGGCTCCGGCACAGGTCAATGTCGTCGTGCCGGAAGAGGACGTTGAACGTGCCCGTAAGATCCTTCGGGAGGCATCGTTGAATGACGAAACGGACATTGAGTGTGATGTGGAATGAATGAGAACCGGCGTCGGGCCCTGTGTTGTTTCTTCATTCGGTAACGGGGACGGCAGCAGCGATTGGTTCAAAGGTAAGGTGAGAGCAAACGCACGGCTCGATCCCGCAGCCGGGTCAGGAGAAAACGGTTCTGAATATCGTCCAGGGAAAGCAATTCTCCCTTTTCCCGGCGCTCGGCAAACACCGTCTGCAGTTTTGATGCGAGTTCCGGGTCATAACATTCCACGTTGAATTCGAAGTTGAGTTTCAGACTTCTCGGGTCCCAGTTGGTGGAGCCGAATGTAACCCATTGGTCGTCGACGACCATGAGTTTGCTGTGATCGAAGGGTGGGGGGGTCTGATAGACATGGCACCCGTATTTGAGCACGTGTTCGAGCGTGGCTGACGAGGCCCATTGCACAAGACGGGGGTTGATTTCTTCCGGGATGAAGACCTCCACCTCCACGTCCCGCAGTGACGCCAGATGCAGCGCACTGAGCAGTTCATCGTCAGGAAGGAAGTAGGGGGTGATGATTTTCACGGATTCGTTCGCCGTCGAAAGCGCTCCGAGAAACGCCACGCGAAGGTTATCGTGGGTTTCATCCGGACCCGCTGCGATGCCCCGTGCCGGGACATTTCCTGCCGGGGGGATGTCGGTATACCACGGTTCTCCTTCCAGTTCTTCGCCGGTGGCAAAGGACCAGTCCTCCGCGAAGGTGTTTTGAAGATGATTGACAACCGGACCCTCGACCCGGAAGTGCAGGTCCCGGGCGGAGGTTCCCGGTTTGTCCAGATGGTATTCACCGCTGATATTCAGACCGCCGGTGAACCCGCTCGTTCCGTCGACCACCATGATCTTGCGATGGTTTCGGAGGTTCAGGTATCGGAATTTCCAGGGGAACCAGGTTTCCATGAAATGGGCCACCGGAACGTCACGATTCATCAATTTTCGGGTGATGGTGGGGAACGAGTGTCGTGCACCGACATCGTCAATCAGCACACGTACGCTCACATCCCGATCGACCGCGTTTCCCAGCGCAGAGACGAAGCGATCCCCAACCGCATCGTTGTCGAAGATGTAGGAACAGAGGGTGATGGATCGTTCCGCATTTCGGATTGCCTCAAGCATGGCCGGATATGCTTCATCCCCATTGATGAGCGGGGTGATGTTGTTGTCGCTTGTTAATTCCCGACCCGACACACGCTGTATGAT
>CAZQNZ010000219.1:0-3826 GCA_964594615.1 uncultured Planctomycetia bacterium | reverse complement strand
AACTGCCGATGGAGTTTGCGGTGGAAGCCCAGAACCTGCTGCAGGTCAAACTGGAAGGCAGCGTGGGTTGATCCCATCATCTGTTGATTAAGGGAAAAGGCGCCACGGATCTTCCCAGAACACCGGTTATTTGTTCACCGTGGCGCCGTCGTTTACACTATCATACCGATATACAAGCGCACAATTCATTTATTTCTAATTCCAAAGCGACAAAACCATGAAATACGATCCTGCAATGATCAAGCCGATTCGCCAGAAGGTGACCAATCTTGGTGTGGAGGACCTTCGTGAGCTGGACGACGTGAAATCATTCCTCGACCGGGACGGCACGTCGATGATTTTCATCAACTCCGTCTGCGGTTGTGTCGGAAAAGTCGCCGTGCCCGCTCTTCAACAGGCACTGGACCATGACGTTACGCCCGATCACCTCGGCACGGTCTTTGCCGGTCAGGACGACGAAGCGACTGAATACGTCCGTGATCAGGCCCCGGGCAAAGATCCAAGCAGCCCCTCCATCTACCTGTTTGTTGACGGTGAAACGGAAGCCTACATTCACCGCAAGTCCATCAAGGGCAGTCACGAAGACCGTGTGGCCGATCAACTCAAGTCCACGTTCGAAGAACTGGCGTCCCCTGCCAAAACATAACACCACCGCACGGGTTGAGGCCGGGACGTCAAATTCTGGGCTCCCGGATGAGTTCCAGGGCATTTCTCCATCACAATCGATGACATTCGAGCGGGTGTGATCAAACGATGACCGATCTCCTCTTCTGTGATGTGAAGGAAGACTGGCAGCGTGCGTATCTTGAGGAGGGGGTGCAGGACATCGACGGCGATCTGCACACCCGATTTCACGAGGTGTCTCTGCAGGACGTCCCCGAGTCGGACCGGACACCGGCCGACCTCCTCTCCGTGTTCATTGATTCGGATTGTGGACGTGCGCAGCTCGAGACCCTTCCGGAGCTCCAGTTTCTGACAACACGGTCCACCGGTTTTGACCACGTGGACCTCGAGTATTGCCGTGAGCGGAACATCCCGGTCTCCAATGTGCCCACCTACGGGGAGCACACCGTTGCCGAGCATACCTTTGCCCTTCTGCTGAACCTGTCGCGTCGTGTGCATGAAGTGGTCCAGAGCACCCCACCCGGTGATTTTGAATTCGGCGGCACCCGGGGGTTTGACCTTCGCGGAAAAACCATGGGCGTCATCGGGACGGGTCATATCGGAAAACACGTGGCGAAGATGGCCCGGGGGTTCGGCATGGAGGTCCTGGCGTACGATGTCGATCAGGACCCCTTCATCGCAGAACTGCTGAATTATCGGTACGTCTCGCTTGATGCACTGCTTGATTCAGCGGACATCATTTCATTGCACCTGCCGTTGAACGAGCAGACAAAACACCTGCTGGGATCGGAGGAACTGAAACGGTGCAAGGACGACGCCATCATCATTAACACGGCGAGAGGAGGCCTGATTGACACCAACGCACTCCTGCAGGAACTGGAGAACAACCGCCTGGGCGGAGCGGGTCTGGACGTGATTGAGGGGGAGGAAATGATCCTGTCGGAACCGGAACTGAACGAGAAGGAGTTTAGCCGGGAAAAGCTTGAGAAACTGGTCGAAAATAGTCGTCTTCTCAAGCGTGATGACGTCATCTTCACACCCCATATGGCGTACAACAGCCGGGAGGCCATCGAACGGATCCTGGAGACGACCCTTAACAACATCCGTTCCTACCTGGACGGTGCTCCGGCTAACACCGTTACTTAGCATCAGACCGGACCCACTATCTTGCAATCGACCTTCATGAATTGGTCGCGTGATCCACGACATCCAGCGATAGACGGATCTCTTCAACTGCCACGCACAGAGCCAGCCTGCCGGCTTTCCCAGAGCCTGCTCCGTGGGACATGCCGCTCCTCACCGTTTCATAACCATTACGGCTATTATTCTGTCATTCCCTCAGGGAGCCCGTGAAAAAACTCCTTTCCCCAACTCGGACGGATACGGACGAGATGGTGAGGTGAAACGGATGGTTGCAAATAATCAATGATGAGGAAGCGACGATGATCAGTTGTTACGAGGTGGGGAAGGATGGGTTCTGTAGACACCGACGGTTGCACCAGATGCTGGACATCGAAAACGGTGTCGTGGACGCAGGACCCCGTGGTCTTCCCTGTTTCATCTTGATCACGGGGTCACCGACAGGGACCGCCGTCATCCCTGACGGCGTTGTTCCTTCAAAGGACGTCTTCCTTTCTTCCTTTTAAACAAAAAAAGAGCCGCCGGGGACGGCGGCGCTCCCGCAAGGTGTTTGTGCTCGCTGCGTTTTCTGTGAGGACGGATGGTCCTGTTTATCCGTCGTTGACCTGTCGCTCATTTCCCGGATTCTGCCAGCAGTACATCCCCCGCCATGACTCAAAGGATGCACCGAATTACACGAGCTAGCGGCGAGTGGGATCCGGGAGAACACCAATGTGGAGGATCGAACCGAGTCCCTGGCCGGAGACGACTCCCGTGACTGACGATTCTTCTAGACCCCCTATCCAGAGGGTTTCTGGTGGTTCCACATGCGTTTTTCCCTGTACCTGCTACGCATCCGCCGTGCCCTGTGGGCACTCGTAGGTTCGGGTGTACCCGACGGACCACGCAATGTAATGTCCTGCACCGGCGTGACGAGGTATTTTTCAGCGGTCTACGAGTACACCCGGGATCCGTTTTTTTGATATAATGGCACGTGACCGCAAAGCGGAATTGACTCATTGACGGACGGGGACCCCATGCGAAAAATTATCCATGTGGACATGGACTGTTTTTACGCGGCCGTCGAGATCCGGGACAATCCCTCACTTGAGGGAACACCTGTAGCCGTGGGAGGGTCCCCCGAAAGCCGGGGGGTCATCGCCACAGCGAATTACGAAGCGCGGGAGTACGGGGTGGATTCGGCCATGGCGTCCAGTCAGGCGGTCAAAAAATGTTCGAACCTCACACTGCTGTCACCGAACTTCGACAAATACCGGACGGAAAGTGATGCCATCCGGGCGATTTTTTACGATTACACCGATCGGATCGAACCGCTCTCACTTGACGAGGCCTACCTGGACGTGACCGACGTGGACCGGTGCGGGGGAAGTGCAACAAAAATAGCACACGAAATTCGTTCGCGCATACAGCAGCAACGGTCCATCACCGCATCGGCGGGGGTTGCCCCCAACAAGTTCCTGGCAAAAGTGGCGAGTGACTGGAACAAGCCGGATGGACAAAAGACGATCGCTCCCGGTGACGTGAACTCCTTCATGACGTCCCTGTCGGTGGACAAGATCCCCGGCGTCGGATCGGCCACCCGCGAGACCCTGCACGAACACGGCATCCGGACCTGTGGTGATCTGCAGGAGTACTCCCGCCGAGAACTGGTTGAAACCTTCGGGAAATGGGGACTGAACCTGTTTCGCCTCTGCCGGGGACGTGACGATCGACCGGTGAGCCCGGACCGGGAACGGAAATCGTTGAGCGTCGAGCGAACCTTTTCGGAAGACCTTACTTCTCTCGACGAGGTACAGTCCGCACTGGATCAGCTGTATGAAAAATTCACACGTCGCTGGAACAATGCTGATCAGAAAGACGAACGTATTAACGGCATTCAGGTGAAGGTCAAATACGCGGATTTTGACCAGGTCACCCGCGAACGAAAACGAACCGGGGTCCCTGAACGGAAGGCGTTCGAACAACTGATCCGGCGACTCTGGAACAAGGATGAACGACATGTTCGACTGATCGGCATCGGTGTCAAACTGTGCTCTCGACGCGAAGGACGATACCGACTGGC
>CAZQNZ010000218.1:0-3840 GCA_964594615.1 uncultured Planctomycetia bacterium | reverse complement strand
CGAACGTATAAATTTTGCCGATGGGATCTTCCTTCGGAAACCCGCCGTTCAGGGCGCCGAGCACCCAGATTTTTCCATCGTACGCCCGGGCCTGGAAATGGTGCATCTCCAGGGGTAAATCCGCCACCTTCTCCCACGAATTCGTTGAGGGATCGTACACTTCTACGGAATCTCGTTGACGCCCTCCCAGCAGGTACAATTTACCGTCAAGATTCGTGAAAGCGTTCTCACCCCGGGCGGTCGGCTTGTTCTTTGTTTCAACGGTTTTCCAGCCCCAATCACTCTGCGCCTCCGCGGAAAAAGCAAGGAGAGGAGCAAGTGCGAGACAGATCATGCACGCAAGCGATCTTTTCATATCAATCTCATGCTAATGAATTCCAAATCAGAAAAACACGAGGTTCGGTCGGTTAAGCACTCATTTTATCGAACAAAAGGCCATAAAAAAACGCGATGCGGAGACCGTGAACAACCTGCTTCGCCTCGACGAAGCGGATGGAACCGGAGAAGCATCCATCGGATTGATGAGCTGAATTATCCGTGATACACCCCCATGGAAAACACCGTCAGCACAATCGCGATGAACAGCAAACCGGACACGCCGTGCAGCATCATAAACAGTCCTTTGTTTCCTTTCCGCTCCTGATGAAGCACACGCATCTTGTAGTGGTAAAACTGATCAACGGCGATGAGAAGACCGACCAGCGTCAGCTTGATATGAAACGTCGGTCCCCAGGCTCCGTCCGCGTTCAGATACCAGCCAGCGTTACTCAGAAGAAGATAGAACCCTGTCCCGGCGGCCAGAAGGAATCCGGGCAGCACGGCGAAATAATAGGAGGACCATTCGAAATCGAACAGGTCCTGCGGCAGGTCGTCCACGTCGTCGACGTCCGTGAGCATGCCGGAATGACGGGTGTTCATGAACAACCCCCCCATCCAGAGAATAACACCGATGATATGTATTGCAACAAGCCAGCTTTTCATGGTTTCAATCCAGGTTAAGGAGAATCATGACGGAGACGCGTGGCATTCGCGGTAATCACACCGGTCATTCCTGCGTCTCCAGCGAGAATCGCGAGAGCTGGGGTGACCAGCTGAAACGGCACCCCGAGCACGAGCAAAGCTTTCACAACGAGACTCGACCAGACGTTCTGCTGAATGACACCACCGGAGCGCACGGCGAGTCGATACAGATACGGAAGCTTGTTGAGCTGATCACCCATCAAGGCGATGTCCGCCGACTCGATGGCCACGTCCGTTCCTTCCGCCCCCATCGCCACCCCTACATCCGCCGTCGCCAGTGCCGGAGCGTCATTCACCCCATCCCCCACCATGGCCACCGGTCCGTGTTCCGCCTGCAGTTCTTTGATTCGTTCCACTTTGTCCTGCGGCAGCAGTTCACCGACTGCTTCATCCACTCCGACTTCGTGGCCAATGGCATCGGCCGTGTTCTGATGATCACCGGAAAGAAGCATGATCTTTTTGAGTCCAAGATCTTTTAGCGCACGAATCATGTCTCGGGCGTCTGGTTTCAACTCGTCGGAAACGGCAATCAGTCCCTCCACTTCCTCCTCCGTGCTCACCAGGATGACGGTCTTGCCCTCATTCTGCAGGCGAGGAATCGTGTGTTCCAGCAGGTTCAAGCAGTTCTCCCGATCACACGCTTCCTGCGCCTCCTTCAGAATGCGTTGCTGATCCGACGAATGGTGCACGTGATGAAGGTCAAATTCGAACTCGTGGAACAGCCCGGGCTTGCCCGCAAAGTGCGTGGTTCCCTCGAGCTCGGCGCGCACTCCTTTCCCCGTGAGGCTCTCAAAGTTGCGCGAGGATTTCCCGGAGACGCCTTTCTCCCGCGCATGGTCGACAATGGCTTCGCCGATGGGATGTTCACTCTTTTGCTCCACCCCGCGAGCACAACGCAACACGTCCTCCTGCGTATTCCCGTTCAACGGGATGACATCCGTGATACGAAGGGTTCCTTTCGTAAGTGTACCGGTCTTATCCACCGCGAGCGCATGAAGTTCCCCCATGGTTTCGAGATGCGTTCCCCCCTTGATCAGCACACCGTTGCGGGCAGCGGCGGTCACGGCGGACACCACGGCAACGGGTGTGGATATGACAAATGCGCACGGGCAAGCAAGAACAACGAGCGTGATGCTCTGTTTGGCCGCGGTCATCCACGTGGATCCAAACACCAGCGGGGCCACGAACAGGAAAAGCAGGGCGACCCCCGTCACGATCGGTGTATACACCCGGGAAAACCGCCGTACGAACTTCTCACGCTCCGTCTTCTCCCGCTGAGCATCTTCCACCAGACCGATGATTTTCTGCAGTGTGTTCTCCGACGGCCCTCCCGTCACCTTCACTTCCAGATAGCCCTGTTCGTTGATGGTGCCGGCGTAGACCGTATCCCCGGGCAATTTGTCCACCGGTATACTCTCACCGGTAATCGGTGCCTCGTTCACGGCACTTTCTCCGTCCACCACGATTCCGTCCATCGGAACACGCTCGCCCGGGCGGATGGTCATGATTTCCCCAATCTCCAGTTCCTCCACCGGTACCGTCACCTTATTTCCCTCGCGTAGCACCGTTGCCCGATCCGGTGACAGGTCCATCAGATCACGGATGGACCGGCGGGCTTTTTCAACGGAGAAATCCTCGAGAAGTTCGGCAATATTAAACAGGAAGGCCAGTGTGGCCCCTTCCACAAACAAACCGATACCGGTGGCCCCCACGATGGCCGTGCTCATCAACAGATCCATATCGAGGGACCCGCGGAACAGGGATTGTATTCCGTTCCGCAGAATGACCTGTCCTCCTGCGACAATGGCCACCAGGAAAAAGAGGTCCGACAGAAGCAGATCAATCATACCGGTGTTCACCACCGAGCCGTTCATCTCAGGGAAGCCAAACAGCAACACCAGCCCCACCCCGAGAAACAACCCGCTGACCCAGGTCTTCATCGCCCGGAGACCGGTCCAGACGGAAGTGAGCTCCTGATCCACATCGTCTGAACACGGACGATACGATCGTACCTGCACATCCTCTTTCTCCAGAAACGTGCACAGATCACGGGCATCTCGGTCCGACTCTCCCGAAAGCTGGATGTCTACGGTCCCCGACGACGCCTCCACATCGTACTGGGTCACGCCCTCCCGCCTCTTCAATAATTGCTCAACACGCCTGCGTCCCTGCGGATCGGTCACATCGGGGATCACAAACGTGAACCGGTTCACATTTGGTCCGCTGCAACAAGCATCTGTCATGGGCTTCGTGGATCCTGAAGAACGGGATGTGAACGACGAGAGGCAAACTGGAATGATGCACATCCATCTCATTATAGTCGAATACCGACCCAATTACGAAAAACTCAACACGGGGTTTTCCTCACGTCCGATGCTTGAGCCGCAAATTCTTCTCCCCGTCGGTGAACCACGTCAGAGGGACGTACTTTACACCAATTTCCGGACGATACAGAAGGGAATGTGGGAGGCTCAGATATGCCAGACAAACGATAGAACCTGCTGAATTCGACTGTTTTCCGGCAAGCGGTGATCCCGATCGTTCATTTGTCCATGATCTTTCCTCCGTGGAGAATGCGGAGAAGCGAAGTTCAATCCATGATACGTATTGTAAAAGGACCACGTTTTTTATTAGAAAGAACTTCCAATCTCAATTTCTCTGAACCGTATGTATTGAAAGCGGATGAAACACGATAACGGAAAATCGTTTCGGCTGAGTATCGCTCTGACACTTTTCCTCATTCTCGGTACCGGCTACTTTTCCCCCCATCGTGCCGATGCTCAATCTGCCCGGAAACCGAACATCATTATGATTGTCCCT
>CAZQNZ010000217.1:0-4009 GCA_964594615.1 uncultured Planctomycetia bacterium | reverse complement strand
AGGATGTCGGCCATTGACCAGTCGATGCGCCAGTATTCATCCTCCCGCACCATGCGGTAGGTCTGTGTGTAATCGGGGTTCCGGGGGTGGACCAGCGTGAGCATGGCTTCGTCCCTCTCGGATCCCGGGGAAATGTCCTTGACGTCCCACCGGCGCAACCGTAACTGCTCCAGGCCGCCGGGAATGGTGCGCGAGAGAAACGTTTTGAGTTTGTCCTGTGAGTAGCAGTTGCGGGCTCGCCGGCTGAGCAGGACGTGCACGTAGCGCCACTCCCGTTCACGGAGTGATTTCCGGAAGTTCTTCAGCGTGTCCCTCGGGGTCTGGTCCGCCGATCCAAACACCTCCTCCGACGTCGGTTCCGGGGCCGTGCTGCAGGAGAGCAGCGCGGCGATCCCCAGCAAACCCACCCATGCGGTCAGCAGACGATGCATCCTCATCCCTCCTCCGTGCGGTGAAAGAGCATCTCCTCGTCCCGGCGGGGAATGTTCATTTCGTCGGCGATGTAGTAGCGAAGGCGCCAGGCCCGCTTGCCCTGCTCCGTTGTGGTGCGAATCAGTTCATAGCGGTTCTGCCGTTCGCCGCCGGGGGCGGCCAGAATGACAAACGCCCGATCCGACCCGCGGGTCCGGATCGTCCGGATCGTCCAGTGGTTCAGTTTCCAGCGAAGCAGACGCCCGGCTCGGGTTTTCTTCAGCAGCCCGTGAAACTCGTTCAGCTTGTACCGTTCACGGGTGTCCGAGCTGAGGTACCGGTACGCCTTCGAATAGTTTTCGTTGTTGATCTCCTCGACGAATGCCTGGAAGGTGGATTTCGCGGAGGTGTGAACGGGTGGGCCGGACACGCAGGCGGACAGGAGTATTCCGATCCCGGCGGTGAGGAAGTACACGGTCGTCCGGATTCTCCACGGTGACGTGTTGTGCGCTGTCGATGTCATTTATTCCAGGAGAGCTTCCACGAATTTACGCGGTTCAAACGGTTCGATGTCCTCCGCCTGTTCACCGAGGCCGATGAACTTCACCGGCACGTCCAGCTCCCGCTGGATCGGAATCAGGGCACCCCCTTTCGCCGTGCCGTCCAGTTTGGCCATCACGATGCCGGACAGTTCCGTCGCTTCATGAAATTTCTGTGCCTGCTGGATGGCGTTCTGACCGATCGTCGCATCGAGCACCAGCAGTGTTTCGTGCGGGGCACCTTCAATCTGATCACCGACCACGCGCTGAATTTTTTCCAGCTCCTTCATCAGGTTTTTCTCGGTGTGCAGCCGGCCGGCGGTGTCCACGAACACACAATCTCGATCACGAGATGTCGCCGCTTCCGTCGCGTCATACACCACGGCCCCTGCGTCGCCCCCGGATTCGTGCTTGACGATCTCCGCGCCAATCCGGTCCGCCCAGGTTTCCAGTTGCTCCGCGGCCCCTGCGCGGAATGTGTCGGCCGCGGCCAGGATGGACGAATATCCATCGTCCTTCATCGAAGCGGCAAGCTTCGCAATCGTGGTCGTCTTGCCGGACCCGTTCACCCCGACGATCAGAAACACCGTCGGCCCGTCCTCGTTCCACTGGATCCGGTGCTCGTCTCCCCGGTCCAGCAACTCGGTCAACTTGTCCTCCAGGAACGGGCGGACCTCCTCGAGTTCCTCGATTTCCTTGTTCTTATACGCTTCCCGCAGGTCGTCGATCAGTTCCATCGACGTCTCGACGCCGATGTCCGCGGTAATCAGCATTTCTTCCAGTTCGTCCAGGAACTCCTCGTCGATTTCGCGGTGCATCGACAGGAGCTTCTGGAACCCGCTGGACAGCATGTCCCGCGTCTTGCTGAGTCCATCTTTCAGCGTATCAATCGCACTGCTGATAATGCCCATGGTTAATCCACACGATCAAGAATGGCGTTCACAAATTCATTCGAATCCGACGAGCCCAGGTGACGCGCCAGTTCCACGCACTCGTTAATCACCACCGTGCGCGGCGTTTCCTCGCTATAACACATTTCCGCAATGCCCAGCCGGATCAGGTTCCGATCCACCACCGACATGCGGTCCAGATCCCAGTTCTCAGTGTATTTCTCGATGCGTTCGTCAATCTCCTCCCGGTGATCCAGCACATCACGTGCCAGCTGCTTGCCGAAGGTCTGGTTCTCGATCGATAGCTGTTCGTCCTCGAAGTACATCTCGGGATCCAGGTCACGCTCGCCGCGCGTGTCGATGGCATACAGGTACTGGATGGCGGCTTTGCGTGCACGGGTCCGAGCCGGCAGTCGTTCCCGGGCGTCCGTGTCGGTCTCGGTGTGGTTGTCGGTGGCCATACCCGGCTTACTCCATTCCGGAAGCAACCTGTTCCACGTTCCGCCGGTGCTGAATCATTTCCAGCAAAGCGCGAGCGGAGGCGACCCCTTTATGACGATCGGCGTCGGTCAGGCCGGCACGCGTCTTGGCCTGTTCCCGCGTATCGCAGGTAAGCACCCCGAAAATCACCGGATACGGCTTCTGCAGTGCCACTTCCTGCAGGCCGTCCGTGGTCGCCCGGCAGATGTAGTCGAAATGCGGCGTCTCTCCCTGAATCACCGCCCCGATCGCAATTAATCCGTCCGGGGCCGGCATCCGTTCATCCAGCCGCTGAGCCGCCTGGGGCAGTTCGAAGGAACCGGGCACGTCGAACGTATGGATCTGATCCGTCGGAATCCCGGCGGAGTACAGCCGTTCCACCGCCCCGTCGCGAAGAGCACCGGTGATCTTCCGGTTGAACCGCGCGCGAATGATCGCCACGGAGAGGTCGTCAGGTTGATCCGGTTCCGTTTCCGACAATGGCGCGTTACGTTTTCCCAAGGCGGGATTCCTCAATGACAGAAAAAAGCTGGAGTGAGCCAGCGGAGTGACACGTATTGTACGAAAAGAGCCCCGTGAGTGAAAGTAAACAGCGTATCGCTCATCGCACCGTAAAGAATACAGCTTCGAAGAAGACGTCTACAACGCACTGAAGTCCGTGTGTGACGGCGGTCGATCCGAAGAGGTATCCAGACGACCGGATGGGGGATCTAAATAGACCCCATCCGAAAAGGGGGTGTGCACTCAGTGAGATCTCAGCGAGGGCTCCGCAAGGAGTTCGACCGGAAGAAACCCCATTAAAAGCGGGTTTCTGAGGATCAAACGACGCCGCAGAGCGCTCGCTGAGACTCATTTTCGAAGAAAACGTCCGGTTTTTGGCGTATACCGGTGTTATTTCTCGTCGACAATGCACTCTTATACGGCATTGTCTCCTCGAAATGCCTTGTTATACCCCAAAAATCGGACGCTGAGTACGCACCCCCTTTTCGGATGGGGTCTAAATAGACCTCATTCGAAAGGGGTGGGCACTCCGTGAGATCGGGGCTACCTCCTGTATGAGGATAGGTCCGTTGGTCGAAGTAGGGGAGCCGCAACCCTCCGTAGGACGACGAAAGCAGGACGTGAGTTCATATCACGTCATCTTTCGTCCGAAGTCCGATGAAGGTAGGATGACACTTAACGTGGCATCATCCTTCATCGGGAGCGGGTGGTACTGAGACTTATGTTAGAAGAAAATAGCCGGTTTCTGGCGTATAACGGCGTTGTTTACTCTTCGACACTGCACTCTTGCACGGCATTACCTACTTGAAATGCCTTATTATGCACCAAAAATCGGATGTCAGAACGAGATCTCCTGTCGGACGAGTTTGCTTCATCAATAGACTCACACTCCCGTTTATAAGGTTATTTCATGAAATTCGCTTCTCTGATGACCGTACGAAATCCGTGTATCTGGTTCCGGGGACGGTGTGTTGAGTCGATCCGGATTCTTGACATCAAGAACCGTCAATTCAATAATGGTCCAGATATCTTTTCGATCTGGTGTCCGATTTTCAGAACCTCTTCATTTTACATCGACCTGCTCAAAGCGGAGAATCGAACCGTTCGCCCTTGAAAGTTCTTCTCGGGACCCTTTTCTAATCAAGCGTACTCATGAATGCAAAACAAAACGCATTGACATCGGCAGGA
>CAZQNZ010000216.1:0-4032 GCA_964594615.1 uncultured Planctomycetia bacterium | reverse complement strand
GACGGGCCGTCGAATACACCGGAGGGGACGGTGGTATGGTGCGTTCCATGCGATCAACCCGGCGTCCAGTGGATGCTGGGTCCCCCTTCTGGCGATGGCCGTTGACCCGGGGGCTGTACTTGCATTGCTCGTTTGCCCCGGGCTGAGGGATCACACCCTCTTCGAGGGTGCTAACACCTCGATCCGGCATTCTCGGTATGCTCGATCCCCCATTGATACCATCTACGACGATGCTGAACGGAGGTGAACGCAAAAGCTCCTTTAGCGGCTAACGATGGTGTATGAGCGAGCCCATATGGTCAAGACGTGAACCCGAAGCCCCCGAAGCGGGGCTGATAAAAAAGCCCAGGGCGAGCGAACGAAGTGAGCGTGGCCCTGGGTTTGGAAGATCAAAAACATCTATGGACCATGCTCCGTCAGGAGCATGGTGGATCGTCATGGAACGCGCTATTCCGATGCCTTGATATTCTTCTCCAGCTCCAGTGCCTCCAGTCCGTCTTTCTGGACCTGGTCGACCTCTTCGAACCCCTTCTTTTCAAAAAACTTGCGGGCATTATAAGGAGCGTGCACATAAATGGATCGACGACCGTCGTCGGAGGCGGTTTCTTCGAAGCGTTCCAGGATCCGACCGGCATAACCCTTTCGTTCGTATTCCGGGGCGGTAAAGATGTCCAGGATCTGGCCGCTTTCACGATCGTACGCACCGTAACAAGCGGGGGTGTACCGGGTTTCGACCAGGTATACCACGATGTGGTCCGATTTCAGCCAGGTTTCCATGTCCTTGTCCGGTGCTGCCACGAGCGGTGAAAACTCGTTTTGCTCATACGCATCGTCGTAGCCGGCTTCGATGGCCTGGCGTCGTACGATATCCAGGACCGGAATGTCCTCTTCGTCCGCTTCTCGAAGTTTGAAGATCATTGCGTGTCGTCGGTTGAATTCATCGTACGAAGTATGAGACAGGCAAAGTAAGCAGCCCCGAATCCATTGTCAATATTCACCGACACGACCGCCGGTGTGCAGGAGTTCAGCATGCCCAGCAGCGGGGTCACCCCGTCAAATGCCGTTCCGTATCCGGTACTGGTCGGTACGCCGATGATGGGCTTGTCGACGAGTCCGGCGACGACGGACGGCAATGCTCCCTCCATTCCGGCCACAACAATGAGCAGGTCCGATTCGCGAATGGGTTCCCGGTCCGGCAACAGCCGGTGCAAACCGGCGACACCGGCGTCGTACACGGTGTGCACCGACGCACCGAAGGACTCACAGGTAATCCGTGCTTCCTCCGCGGCGTGTGCGTCCGAGGTTCCCGCGGAAATCACACCAATCGTTCCCGGCAATTCGGTGTCGGATCGTTGTACCGTAATACAACCGGCGCGTTCATGATACGTGGCGTCTTCGGTAAGTTCCTTTACAATCTCGAACTCGGACTCGGTGGCACGGGTGGCCAGCATGTTGTCATTCGACTGGAGCATATTTTCGGCAATGTCCTGAATTTCCGCCGCGGATTTTCCCTCGCAGAACAGTACCTCCGGCAATCCACAGCGTACGCTGCGGTGATGGTCAATGCGGGAGTGGCCAAGGTCCGCAAACGGCAGGGATTTCAGCTCGTCCATGGCCCGGGACACGGACAGTTCGTCGTTCTGTACCTGTTCCAGAAGATCTTTTAGTTGTTCCGGCTCCATGACGTCTGCGTCACATCGTTAGAAGTTGGGTGCACGATCTCTACCGGAATCCGGTAGTAAAGTGTATACCGTTATAAGCGGAGTGTGTAAAAACCTCAACATCTTTTTCGTTCTTCGGTTGTTCGGCCTTGGTATTTTGTGGCGCTGCGGATGGAGACAAAATTGTTGCCCATTTACGAAGAATGGGGCGTTTCAGGTCGATCCATTCTCTCGCTTTCGCTCGAGAATCCCCTTCGATTATTCGTCTTTTAACTCCTTGTTTCGCTCGAGACACTTCGCTAAACCCGGGGCTTAAGCACGACCCTCATTGTCTCTGATCCGGTTTTCGCTTTCCCTCTCAAGGTTTGGCGAACTCTCCGGTACTGGTTCATCGGGTGGGGACGGCGTCCATGTCCAGTCGGTCGGGGTCCTGCGTTTGGGCGAGGTAATAGGCGTTGCCGGCAATCATGGCCCCGTTGTCCGTACAAAGGGAGATCGGTGGGATAAAGAGATCCAGGTTGCGTTCACGGACCAGGTTGTTCAGTTTCGTTCGAAGGCGCTGGTTGGCAGCGACCCCTCCTCCCACGCTGATGGCGCGTGCGTCGTGTTCTTCGACAGCGGTTTCGACTTTGCCAATGAGGGAATCGATGGCGGCTTCCTGAAAACTGGCGGCAATGTCTGGAACGGCATTTTCGGGCGGAGGATCCTCCTCAACGTCCCAGCGATCGCGGCAGTGGTACAGCACGGCTGTTTTCAAGCCACTGTAGCTGAAGTTGTAATCACCCGAGTCCATCATCGGCCGGGGGAAGTCGATCGCGGTGGGATCGCCGTCTTTCGCGGCCCGTTCGATGGAGGGCCCGCCCGGATAGGAAAGCCCAAGGGTGGCTGCCACTTTGTCAAACGCTTCCCCGACCGCGTCATCAATAGTGGATCCGATGCGCTCGTAATCACCATGACCCGTCATTCGATACAGACCCGTGTGCCCGCCGGAGACAACCAGTCCGATCTGGGGAAATGGAATCTGATCGATGGTGCAGTCTCCGCTGGTGTGCGCTGCGAACGCACAGGAAAACAGATGCGCCTGAATATGATCCACGCCCATCATCGGTTTGCCGAGGGATAGCGACAGGGCCTTTGCCGCCTGAACGCCGATCAGCAGGGAACCAATCAATCCCGGCGTGCGGGTGATGCCAATCAGGTCCACGTCTTCCAGAGACGTACCGGCGACCTCGCACGCTTCCTCCAGCACCGGGAGGATGGCCTCGACGTGTGCGCGACAGGCCACTTCCGGGACCACCCCTCCATATTCCTCGTGGAGTTCGGCCTGGGAGGCCACGATGTTGGATCGAATGGTGCGACCGTTCTCCACCACGGACACACCGGTTTCATCGCAGGACGTTTCGATACCGAGCGTGATGTGATCGTCGGATTCAGCCGTCATGGTTTCAATACCTTGTGCTTGAAGAATTTGAGTGAGTGCGCGTTATGGGGCGGGTACGAGTCGCCGGGCGGAACCGGTGCTCAGCGTCAGCACGTAAAGGTCCTTCCGAACAGCTAAGGTGATGTATATTACGAAAATAGTTTATCACAGAACCGGTGTACCTGACAGAGGGGTGAAGTATTTCGTAAGCTCTTCGCACTCGGGGAGTTGTTGTTTGGAGGAAAGGACCTCGATTTCTCATCGTTGTGATCCGGCTTTTCGGTGTTATATCGCCGAATCTATACGAAATATAACCGTTTTGAAACCCAGGAGGAACGTCCGCTGGCTCCCAAAATTCTCTACACGTACCGATTCGAAAACGAGGGCGCCAATGACGGTGAATTAAGACTGAAGCGTTCCAGGCGATCCACCCAGCCCTTTTTGATAAAGGGCTGGGTACAAGGATTCACCTGCCGTTTAACCCCGGGTTCCGCTCCGTTTCTCTCCGCTCCACCCGGGGCTATGGTTCTTTCGTCCCTCCGGGACTTTTGAAGAACGTGACATCTGGATTTCCTTCATTCACCGCCATTGGCGAGGGTTCTTTCGATCCCAGCAACAACACGCGCTATCATAGGTGGCCCTTATTTTTGTGGATTAAAGAGGTGTCTGAGCCGTACCGTGTTGATTTAAAAGGTGTGGACCTCTGGATGAAAAAACGTGAGGGATGACGTCGCTCCTGTGAGAGGTCTGGGTGGGCTTCGGATTCAGTCGGACGAACGGATGTTTTTTCATTGATTGAGGTGACGATTTCTGGAGACGTTGGGATATCTGCGGTTCATCATGAGGCCATTTCTTCAAGCGGTAAAGAGCCCGCGAAGCGGGTGAATGAAGTAAAGCCCCGGGTGGAGCGAAGTGGAACCCGGGGTACATCGAGGCAGAGGCATGGCGGGA
>CAZQNZ010000215.1:0-4037 GCA_964594615.1 uncultured Planctomycetia bacterium | reverse complement strand
AGAATCCCCCGGGTGAGCATGTTCAGAAACGTCTTGTCCGCCATCGTTTCATTGTGGTGACCGATCGTGGTTCCAAACATACGGGTCTTGTTCGGTCCGTACGGTCGAATCCAGGCAACCGGGTGTTTGTCCTCAGTTCCCACCTGTTGACCGGTGGCTAATGTTTTCGTTCCTTCTACGACATCGTTAATCTGGTATAACTCTCCAGCCGGAGTGGTCCACTTGTTCCCGAGCGGTTTCGTAATGAAATGATTCCCCTTAGGATGAACCTCAAGTGGTTTTTTGGACTTGTGGCTGTTTGTTCGAACCCCCACAGCTTCTTCCCAGAGTGGTCCGTCGAGGTCGAGAAAACAGTGCATAGCACAATGGATAAACACCCCTGGTGTCCCATTGCGGTGCGGTTTTAACACGCGCTTCACCCAGTCTTTGTCCCCGATGTTTGCAAAACACTGGTTGTGTACGACCACATCGTATCCCTTCGCCCAGTTCGGATCCTCAAACAGAGGAATCTTGGCATCTTTGCTGTTCCCTCCCTGATGGGCAATGGTCCATTTGATGTTTGCCCGTGCGGAGACCCCGGTGGGAATGATTTTTTTCTGTGTTTCGTAATCATGACAGCACCCTCCCGTCACAAGCAGTGCCTGAATCGGTTCGCCGGGACCAGGCTCGGCCGAAACGGAAGAGGAAAGGAGAACAATGCTACAAACGATTAGGAAAAAATACGACCGTTTATCTGTTGCAAAAAACTGTTGTTCTGTCATTATTGATGTAAATAAATTGAGGAGAGATTTCTGTAAGCCAGGTGTTTATTCAGCGTTCGCTTTCTGCTTTTCCAGATACGCTGCAATATTCACCAGCTCCTGAGGAGATAAATTAAGGTTCGCCGCAGAGGGCATTAACGATCGATCCAGCTTTTTCCGATTCGCAATTGCATCGGTGGGAATGGTCTTCTCATTCCCGGCCGCATCTCGTATGGTAATGCCCTGAGAAGACGGTGTGACAATCCCGGTAAACGTATTTCCGTTTTTTGTCTTCACCGTTTCAGCATGGTATCCAAAGGAAATCCCGGCGCTGGGGTTTAACATGGCATCCAGCAGCATCTTTCGTCCAAATTTTAGTCCAATCGCCGACAGATCCGGCCCCACATTTCCCCCTTTTCCATTCACGGCATGGCAAACCGCACAGCCGGCTTTTCCGTAAAAAAGTTCTTTGCCGCTGGCGGGATCCGCTTCCTTACTGGCGATTTTTTCGATGCTTGGAAGGTCTTCACGTCCACTTTTCAGCGGGAAATAACCCCCGGCTTTCGCACGAACTTCTTCGGAGGGGTTCTGATGGATAAATCGAGCAACCTGATTTTTTATATCCTCGGATAGTTGATCCTTTCGGGCCAGATTCAAAAGAGCCTTCCCCCCTTCACTCGACTGTGCAAGAGAAATGGCCGCGCGACGTCGTTTCTCTGAACTGCTATTTGCGTCCTTCAACACCTGAAGTTGTTGTCGAATCTGCGCCCCACTCCCATGAACCTGGAAATGGACCGTCGCTCCCTGTCCCTGTTCAACAGCACCTTTATCCAATCCTACCGTAGCATGAAATCTCGAAGCATCTACGTCCGATAGATCATAGACCACAACGGACGGAGCATGAATACCAATCCCACGATCATACGTTTGACCGTCGACCTGTAACGGTTCTCCGTTCACATTTTTATTTTTCTTTGCGCTCTTCCAGCCCGAATGAGCCTCGACCCAATCCCGTTCAGTAAGGTCGATCGTCTGGCCATCCGCCGTTTGCACCACCGGGTTAATCCAATCCGTCCAGTCGGCCGCGTAGTCGTCTCCGGCGGGCGTTGTGACGAGATAAAGACGATTGGATCCCTGGATGTCCGCCGTTATCTCCGTGACCGGGTTGTCCCGGGTTAGCTTCTTCGTTTTCGCGATGGGAGGGGTGGGAATTTGTACACCGGAAATTGAAAATGCCTGTTCACTGTTCTGTCCCTTCATGTCAAAATCGCTCCATTTGTTTTGGCTCCGGTGATCAAACCACCATTGAGCGTATGACTGAAGTTCCTTCGGTCCATCAGTGGCCAGTCGTTTCACCGCCTCGGCCGCCTGTCTGGTTTCTACAAAGGCCAGTGCAAGGGTCATTCGTCGTCGTTCTTTATTTGACAGCTTTTTGGCATTCGCCCGGCGATACAGCGACGGTACGGATGCAGGCGGATGCAATCGCCAGGCAAGATCGGCAAATTCATCCGACCAGGTAAGCGGTGCTCCCACGTTCAATTGATCCTGGATAAATTTATAGAACTTCTCTTCATCTCCCTCCACAGCAGTGCCCAGAGCCTCGATGTACCAGCGATCGTGCGACTCGTACTTCTTGTAGAGGTCAAGCAGAATCTGTTTTTTCTGGTCAAATGCCACATCCCGGAGGGACAGTGCCACGGTCCGACGAACGGCCGGTGACGGATCCGTCGCGAGCTTTGAAGCATAGGTTTTCAAATTGTGATTTACCTGTTTAAGGGCACGATATCCGGCCGCTCGCATGCGCGGAGACGAATGAGTGAGCACCTTGTTTTCGATCGTTTTGATCCCCTGCTCACCAAGACGAGCGAGCACCCAGATTGCACGAGCGGCAACGTATGGATTGTCATGATTAAGCAGCTTTTTAACCTCCGGCACAGCGTCCGGTCCCTGTTTAACCAACCGGTAAAATCCCAGTGCACGAACGTTTGGTGCCGGGTTTTTTAACAGGTTGATCTGCCCCTGAAGAGTCGATTTGTTTACCGACGGAGGTTGCGGATTGGTTCCTTCCGGAACAATCCGGTAGATGGTTCCGCGTGCTTTTTCATCACTCATGTTATGTCCGCCAACTCCGGGATCGAACCAGTCCGCAACATAAATGGCCCCGGACGGACCAATCGCCACGTCAGACGGACGAAACCAGCGATTGCGGTCAGCGTCTTTTCCCTTACGACTGTTCAGCAAATCAAATCGCTGATCCATGGAATATCCTGCACCATTTAGCTCCGGCTGATATGCAAAAACGACGTTCCTCGCACTTTCCGCACTGATGATCGTTCCTCGATATTTTTCGGAAAGGGGACCATTTTCGTAAACCGTAATTCCGGTGGGGGCCCCGTGGCCGTACACGTCACCGGCCGGCATTATACCGGGCGTCTTTTGCCGCCAATGCGCATCATGCGTACCAATCCCCGGCTGCCGGGATTCTTTCCAGTGACGTTTTCCATCCAGAGAGAAGTATCCGGCGGCCCCATAAGGAAGCAACCAGGACGTTCGTGCCGAGTCATCTCCGTCGTCATCGTTATCGTTCTGAAAAACGTTCCCAAAGGAGGTAATGGTCTGATCGTAGCTGTTTCGAAAATCATGTCCGATCGGTCGCATGTTTGTCCCATCCGGCTCCATCCGTAAAGCGAGCCCACCAACCCAAACCCGACCATCATCACTTTCCAAACCTGGTTCATTATCTCCCATGTGTGGCGAACCGCCGTTGTAAACGCTACCGGCCCGAAGGGTCCATCCGCCCCGGTCTTCAACAATATGCGGCCCCGCATTCCCGGCGTTGAAGTACAGTCGACCGCCGGGTCCGACCTTCACACCATGCAGGCCATGATCGTGATCGAGCCCCCCAAATCCTGTCAGAAATTTTCGTTTTTGGTCTGTGTTCGGATCAAATTTCGCATTTCCATTTCGATCCCGAAATTCCCATAACGTCGGAGATGACGCGACAAAAATCCGATTCCCTATCACCGAAACGCCGAGGGGGGAAACGAAATCCTTCGTCTGAGTAAACTCCTGTGTGGCATCCGCCTTCCCATTGTTATCCGTGTCCGCAAGTACAACGACTCGATCCCCGTCCTCGTATTGTACTTCGATGTTATTCCCGAACTTTCGATAATTGACCCCTTCCGTAACCCAAACCCGTCCATTCGCATCCACGTCAATGTTTGTGGGGTTCCGCAACTGTGGTGTTTTTGCCCAAACCTGCACCTCCAGCCCCTCCGGTACGGAAAATGCTTTGGG
>CAZQNZ010000214.1:0-4080 GCA_964594615.1 uncultured Planctomycetia bacterium | reverse complement strand
CAATGCCGCTCCTCCGGAGCTCATAAATTTTCTAACCGCATGACTCTAAGACAATTGTGCTCCATTCCGGAGCACTTATACTGCACGGATGTTTGTGACGAAGCTGAATGGTCCTAGAGCGATAGATGGGAAAATCGAACTCCGGATTTCTCCGTCTTTTTCAACGGCACCGTATACGAAAGCAGGGATGCTTTCGTTCCGACGTAATCCAGATCCCCCAGGGTTGCGCCGTCTGCGACGGCTTACCCTGGGCTAATCTGTCCGGACCCGTTGGGGCCAATCTTCTTTTCCCATGGGCAAATCCACCGTCTCCACTCATCTCAGATGGGACATAAAAAAAACGGGAGAAACCAAAAAATGGTTTCTCCCGTCTTCGTCAATCTTCTGACATCCGTCAGAATTTATTGTTTGGTCGTGACGTTTACTGCTTTCGGACCCTGGTCGCCTTCTTCAAGCGTGAATTCGACCGACTGGCCTTCTCGCAGTGACACGTATCCCGAACCTTCAATCTCGGAGTGATGGACGAACACGTCGTCTCCTCCGCCTTCACGTTCGATGAATCCGTATCCTTTCTCGTCACTAAACCACTTTACTTCGCCGTCTGCCATGGGTAAATACTCCATGTAGAATATAAGTCAAAAATGCACATATACCTCGCCTCGAAGCAATCGTCGTCGAATTCGGATCAGGCAGGGATCGTTCCAGAAACTGGAGGATCAGGACTGAATGTCGGTGCGTCGCACCGTCTGACAGATACAGGCAGGATCGGAATTCAGATATTTCGCTCCTGAAAATTCAGGACCTTCGATCGTCACGTCGGTAGGTCATATGTAAACTACTCATTAGAATCAGTAATCATACCACTATTCGTCTATAAATTCAAACGCATTTCTTATATAACCATGCCCGAACCGATTGACTGAACACAAAATTGGCTGTTTGTTCTGTTATCAGGAGCTCGGATCGGGATCATGGAACAATCACTGCAGATGCTGGACTGGTTCGTCATCATTGGTTATTTCCTCGTTATCGGCGGGATCGTCTGGTGGACGTTACTTCAGAAACAGGATGACACGGAGGATTATTTCCTGGCCGGACGAAACGCCGGATGGTTCGTGATCGGGGCGTCGATCTTTGCATCCAACGTTGGTTCGGAACACCTGGTCGGTCTGGCGGGAGCCGGTGCGAATACGGGCGTCGTGATGGGACACTACGAACTACACTCCTGGATCATACTGCTGCTGGGCTGGGTGTTTGTCCCCTTTTACCTGCGAAGCGGGGTGTTCACCATGCCGGAATTCCTGGAGAAGCGTTTTAACTCGTCCTCCCGCTGGTTTTTGTCCGTCGTGATGCTGGTCGGATACATCCTGACAAAAATTGCGGTCACGCTGTACGCGGGGGGAATCGTCATCGGTGCCCTCACCGATCTGAACTTCTGGTGGGGGGCCATCATTCTCGTGGTGCTTACCGGTGCATACACCATTGCCGGCGGTCTCCGGGCGGTGGTCTACACGGATGCCCTGCAATGTGTCGTACTCATCCTGGGCTCCATTGCGGTTACGGGATTTGGGCTGGCCGAAATCGGTGGATGGCATCAGCTGTACGAAATTGCCGGAAGCGAACATTTTAACATGTGGAAATCCCTTGACCATCCCGATTTCCCGTGGGCAGGAATGCTTTTCGGCGCACCGATTGTCGGGATCTGGTACTGGTGTACGGATCAATACATCGTTCAGCGCACCCTCGCGGCGCGGGATGAACAGCAGGCACGCCGGGGAACCATATTCGCTGGATACTTAAAAATTCTTCCCTTTTTCATCTTTATCATCCCGGGCATTATCGCTTATGCACTTGCCAAGTCCGGTAAGATCGGTCCCTTTCCAAACGATCAGGCGTTTCCGATGATGGTCAAGCACATGCTCCCGATTGGACTTCGTGGACTGCTGGCCGCCGGTCTGTTATCGGCACTGATGAGCTCGCTTTCGTCCGTATTCAATTCCTGTTCCACCCTGTTTACGGTGGACATCTACGAAAAACTCGTGCCGGATGCGTCGGAGTCTCACTACCTGTACGTGGGACGAATCGCCACGGTGGTTGCCACGATACTCGGTCTACTGTGGATCCCGATCATTCGGGGCATGCCAAAAGCATTGTATCACTACCTGCAATCCGTACAGGCGATGATCGCCCCACCGATCGCCGCCGTGTTTCTACTCGGTGTGTTTTCATCCCGTATTAACGGAACGGCCGCGGTACGGACCCTGGTCTGGGGTTTTGTCGCCGGGATGCTTCGCTTTACGGCCGAAATCTTTAAAGATCACCTGTACGAAATGAGTTATTACTCCAATGAACTCGTTGCCACCCTGTCGAGCGCGTCTTATTACGTGGCTTCGATCAACTTTCTTTACTTTGCCATTATACTTTTTGTCCTGTCGCTCCTGAGCCTGTGTCTGATCAGCCTGTGTACGGACATTCCTTCTCAAGAAAAGCTGGACGGGTTGACGTACGGCACCACCTCGGCCGAGGATCAGGAAACCTCAAGGGCCAGCTGGACATGGGTGGACGTTACACACTCCGTTATCATTTTGCTGATTCTGATCGGTATTTTCAGCTACTTTACGGGGTAATCATCTGCCGTCCCGTCTGAACTCGCGGAACCCCATCAACTCTCAACCACGTTTTCATCCACTTATCCATACGATCAAAAACTCATGGACATCAAACAGAACATTCTGGACGCTTTGAATTCCCTGGTGGAAGCGTACCGGGGCAGTGAACTATCCGAACGCGAACGCGCAATGCTGGAACGGCCCCGGGAGGACCTCGAATCCCGCACCGGTGACCAGAAGATGCTGAAACGACTCCTGGAATACGGGGTCCATGGATTCTTTCACGCGGCCGCGGAGGGAGAAACGTTCACGGATCCGGAACAGATTGAGGAAAAGTTCGGCAAACCACTGGAGGAAACCTACCCCGACGCCTCCGACGAATTCATGACCGTCGCCCGCACGTACTGGAGCCTGAAGTTGCTCCTCGCCGACCCGGAACTGTTACAGAAACGAAAAACGTCGGACGAACTGCTGTACGACGTCCTCGATGAAATTGACCGGTCCATCGGACCCGTCTTTTTCCCGTCTGCCGGTCCGGATGAAACCCCCGCTACCGACGAACGAAGACAGAATCAGCGCAACATGATCCTTGATTCAAACGCCGACATCGATCTGGACGCATTCATGGCCGGAAACCCGTTTGTTCCGGACGATGAGTAACACAACGTGCGAAACCTGCAGACCGCTTCGGAATGTGAAACTCAATCTCAGCGGACTGAACTTCGTTTGGGATAAGTTGGATTTTCGATTTATAAATTGTCCCGCCCTTACAGGACGCGTTTATTATGGACACGTCTGATTCACCAGGGTTGCGCCGTCTGAGACGGCTAACCTGTCCAGACCTTTCGGATCCAATCCTCATTCTACATATTCGGTCCGATTTTGTTCGGCCCGAAGGGCCGTTACTTATTAGCCCAGGGCAAGGAGGCGTAAAGCCGACGCCGCCCTGGGTATGAGAAAGCCCTCATAACCCCCGTGCCCTGAAAGGGCACGACTTATGACACTCATACGTCAACGTTCCCTCCCGATCCGATTTCACTCCTCGATACAGAACGGTCCTCAATTCGTTTGTTTCAGGTGAGGTTGAGGGGTTGTGGAATAACGGAAGGTGAAATGAAAAACAGTTGCGCCCTTTCAGGGCGCGGTAACAATTGACACGTTTCATTCCCCAGGGTTGCACCGACTTCGTCGGCTTAACCCTGGGCTAGAAAGTTTGGCCCCTTCGGGGCCTGCTTTTATGTTCACCGGTGCTCTTCTCCATACACGCCGTCCTTTGAAACCCATTTAGTGCCAGCTCTTTTCGACCGGGATCAAATCAATCGTGACTTGATCCTGATCATTATCATAATCGCAATCGACGAGCACTCGGCTCGTTAGACCCTTCTGGTTAAATCCTCATTCTACATATTCGATCCGATTTTGTTCATATAACCACGGCCCAACGGGCCGTTACTTATTAGCCCAGGGCAAG
>CAZQNZ010000213.1:0-4088 GCA_964594615.1 uncultured Planctomycetia bacterium | reverse complement strand
GAGGATCGGACTGAAACTGCTTAAACGAGGGCTGGGGATACGACCGATTCGTGAACTTCTGAAGACATGGGTTCTTCCTGTGCCGGGGCAGGGACCGGACCGGGGGGACATCGAGCAAGGATCGTTTCGGATGTCGTTCCTGGGGCGGGGAACACGGGGGACGCCCGGTTCTTCATTTCAGGTTCGGGGGAACATATCGTCAAATCTGGATCCCGGGTACGGATCGACGGCCCGGATACTTGGGGAAGCAGCCGTGTGTCTGGCCCGAAAGCACGTAGATTCGCCGGTGAACGGTGGCGTTCTGACGCCTGCATCCGGCATCGGAATGCCGCTGATCGATCATCTTCAGACCGCCGGGATGTCCTGGCTTGTGAATGGCTCAGAGGTCCGGGTCGGGTAAGGCGTTGCCGACCGGACGAGTGCATCGAATTTTGCCGCGCAACCCATTCGCCGCTCAGGTGCCAGAACGAACACCGGAATCCCCCTCCGATGGTTCCGAGGCGGTTTTCGGATGACGTCTCCACATCTTCTCCACCTCCGAATTCGCCATGATGACCGTTTCCCCTTCCTCCGTTTCGATTCGACTTTTCCGGAGCTCAACGGATTTAACTGTGCCCGAAACCGATCCCGTTGAAATGTGATCCCCATAGCAGAAGTCCGGATCCTGGATCAGATATACACCGGCCACGATATCGGAAATGACGTTGGACAGGGCAAAGGAAAACCCCAGCGCTGCAAAGCCCGAGGCCGTGCCGAGGCTCGTGGCGATGTTCTTCATGCCCAGGATATTGAACAAGACCAGGAGGGTGCCAAACCACAGCATGACACTGGTCGAGGTGACAATCAACGTTCCGATCAATTTCTCGTCCGATTGAAAGAATCGATTCAGACTGGATTTCAGTGTCATGCGAACCCCTTTTATGGCCAGGTACGCGATGATCAGAAACAGGAGTCCAAAGATCAGACCGGGCAGGACGGAGACGATCTGTGCCTGAAATTCCATCAACAGATGTTCCATGAAGTTCCACATGGTCAGAACATGAAAAAGGTGTAACGGATGAATCGCGAGAAACGTTCATCATGATATGTGATACTGTGGGAAACAAATCCACCTTCCCTCCGTCGAGCGAACCCCGGACCTCGTTTGTTTCAGATTCTTGCTCACCTTATAAACACTAAAGTATCGTTCAAAGGGTCTGAACCGTGACAAGCTGTGAACCGTCCCTCATGGTATGAGGGAGCTGAAAACGGTTTGAGGGGAGTAGCTCCGCGAACATGAACTGGTAACACGTCAAACATCCTATTGAAGATTGTCATACTGAATGTGATTGCATTTTCATAGGTCGTACCCATGGAATGGATCATGAGTTCGGAGATCTGGATTGCCCTGTTGAGCCTGACCCTGCTGGAGATCGTGCTGGGGGTCGACAACATCGTGTTCATCTCTATTCTTTCCGAGAGCCTTCCAGAGAAACAGCGACCGTTCGCTCGGAAGCTTGGACTGGCTCTGGCCATGGGCATGCGGATTGCTCTTTTATTCTGTATCAGCTGGGTGCTGAGTCTTGAGAAAACGGTGCTGTTCACGGTGGTAGAAAATCAGTTCACCGGGAAAGATCTGATACTCTTAGGAGGAGGGTTGTTCTTGCTGGCGAAGGCCACCTATGAAATACACGAGAAGCTGGAGGCACCGGCTGAAGGGGGGCCCTATGACAAGAAGAGTACAGCAACGTTCGGAGGTGTGATCTTTCAGATCGTGCTCCTGGACTCGGTGTTTTCAATTGATTCCGTGATCACGGCCGTTGGGATGACGAATTACCTGGGGGTCATGATTGCAGCGGTGCTTATTTCCATCAGTATCATGATGATCTCCATCGGTCCGATCAGTCGGTTTGTCAAGAACCACCCCACCATCAAGATCCTTGCACTGAGTTTTCTGCTGTTGATTGGGATGACACTGGTTGCGGAAGGCCTGGGTCAGCATATTTCGAAGGGGTACATCTATTTTGCCATGGGCTTTTCGATGTTCGTGGAGCTGATTAATCTCCAGGTTCGGGGACGGAAACGACCGGTGGAATTCAAACAGCCGCCGCCGGACAAAGTATCCGGGACCGCCGAGTAACCGGTCGGGTTACAAAGTACAATACTATGAGAACATCCGGGTGAGGCGGGAGATCAGATTGGGCTCGTCGTCCGATGACTTTTGATGGAACAGGTAGATCAGGGTACCCCCGACCAGGATCCAGCCGGCGGACAGCACGGACCCGATGATTGCAATTCCGGACAGGGAGATCCCGAGGGCTTTCAGACCATCAAATATCCAGCCCGTAACCGCATCCCCCGCGCGGTAAATGACGGTGTCCACGACGTTTTTACTCTTGTATTTTTCGGAAGCTTCCAATGGAGAATAAAGCACTTCCCGAGCCGGACGGGAGAGGCCGTAGTTGGAGGCCCGGCGGGCCACCTGAAAAAAGATCAGGGTCAGCAGTACCGGTGAAATCGCCAGGGCGATAAAACCAGCACAGGTGGTGAGGGGGAGGGAAAGCAGGGCGGGACCGGGACCGAACCATTCCATCAGACGGCCGGTCAGTAACAACTGAAACACAAGCGTGAGGGCATTCGTGCCAAAATCAATCAGGGCGAACGTCTGAGTGCGTTCCGTGGAACTGTCCAGTGCTGCTGCAACAATGTCCGCCTGTCCGAAATAGACAAACGTGGATGTCACCGTATAAAGAACAATGAACAGTCCGATCAGGAGCAAATACGGGGAGCTGAGAAGATCGGTCACTCCGGTGAGGGCATGCCCCCCGATTGGATCCGACTGGGGCTTCTTCTGTTCCGAATCGGATTCATTATCGGATTGACCGTTTTTATCGGTTTTCGGTGGACGCTGTAGTATACAGCGAATGGCGAACATCGCCACCAGCAGCAGAACGGCCGTGATGAGAAACAGATCCTGTAATTCAAGGAGTTCAACCAACGTTCCATTGATTGCCGGTCCCGCGATGGCACCGGCGGTTCCTCCCGCGGCAATGAAGCCGAACAGTCGTCTGGATTGCTCTTCGCGGTACAGGTCCACCATAAAGCTCCAGAACACGGAGACAACGAACAGGTTGAACACACTCAGCCAGACGAAAAACACATACGCTCTCCACGTGGGAAACGCGTCTACGGCAAACACCACGTAAAACAGCAGCAGTTGAATCAGGAAGAAGGCGTAGAAGACAGGGACGATGTCACGTTTCCGAAACCGGGACACGATCGATCCGAACAGAGGGACCACCAGTGCAGTTGCAAAGAACGTGGCGGTAAACAGCCACGGCAGGTTCTCCACGCCTCCCTGGATCCCCATTTCATCCCGAATCGGACGGAGGATGTAATATCCGGTCAGCAGCGCAAAGAAATAGATAAAGGACCAGAACAGGGCCGGGATTTCACCTCGTTTTACATCAAGTCCGATTCGAAGGGCCCGGTAAACGGAGGAATACAGTCGTTCTTTGATCATGCGGAATTGCGCTGGATACTCCCTCGCAGGTGAAGGCAATGCACGTATGCATTATCATTGTATACGACATCGGGATGCGTTGTAGACCGTTACGAACTCCCGTCTTTCGAGCGGATGTGATGCAAGCGGACGAAGGAGAGATGAGTACAAACAAAGAAGAAACGCAGCGGATTTTTACTATCGTGTCGGGACGCTGCAGGCATTGCGTTCTTCCCTGATTGATCGATCTTGTTCCCGAACCGCTAACGAGCAGGGGGGTTTCAGAGGGAACCCGATCGTCGCTAAAATTGACTGTTCACGGATAAGACACACGGAGCAGCCTGAAAATGGGGAGTTGATCAAGATAAATTCAGCGATTTTTTTCTTGACTGGTGTTAGCATGACAACGCGAGAAATCCGCAACCTCAGCATCAAGATATTTTGAAAGTGACATTAAGTCACTTTCAAAAATCATCAATGACTTCGTCTTTCGGTGAAGGTCACGGAATTTTGAGGAAGCAATGCCAAAAAGTGCATTGCTGACGAAAAATGACACAGAGATTCATCGAAATAAAGATGCCCAAAAAACATGAAAAAAGTAACATTT
>CAZQNZ010000212.1:0-4102 GCA_964594615.1 uncultured Planctomycetia bacterium | reverse complement strand
ACGGTCTGGGAGCGAAAGAGATCTCAGGCACGATTCATGTGTATCCCACGCTTTCGCAGTCGGTGAAGCGAAGCGTTGACAAGTACCTTGGAGAAATGGTGTTTGATGGATTCCTGGGCACAATGGGGCAGAAATACCTGGAGTGGACACGGTAATTCCTCCGTCAGAGCCCTATAAGCCCGCTCCCTCACGGTCGCGGCTCCCCGCCTGCAATCAACGGTCCACATCGATACCAGGAGGGGAGCCGCGACCGTGAGGGAGCGGGTAAAAAAAATCATGGACAGATGTCTATGTTACACTTACTCCTCCGGATTCCACTTCTGGCTCACCCCGTTCAAGGTCCAGTCGTACCGGTAGTCGTAAATCGAATTCTGTGACGCAAGCTTTTGTTTGAGATCCCCGTCAGCATGGGATTTCAGGTGGGCGATGACCTTCTGTTCGGTCCCGCCAAAGTCGGACATGTACCAGCTGTAAATGCTGGAAACGATCAGTGAGCCGTTTTCGACCCGTGCACCTCTGGGGTGATTCACGTACTGAACGGCTTCGTTTTCCAGCATCGAGTCGAGCCGTTCGGCTGTGTATGGTTTGCCCGCCAGGTTGGGGCATCCGAGTGATGCACAGTTTACGACGTAATGGATGCGCGGGTCCTTCCAGATCGGTCGCAGAATCCGGTGTTCGATGTCATTCAGGGAGAGCTCCTTTCCCTCGACCGTAATGAGTTTCTTGTCCCACGGGCCGCTTGAGAACCAACCCGGAGAGATGTCGATGTCCCGGATGCTATCGACCGGGTAGTGATCGAGAACGACGTCCACGGTCAGGGCATTGTACAGGTTGATCCAGTAGGCCATCTGCACGTCACGGTTCAGATCCGACACCGTGATGGACGTCAGGTGATCGAGGTATGTATCGAGGTTTTCGTTACCGTTTTGATCCACCGCACCGTATTTGACCCGGCGTATTCCATTGTTCTGTTGAGTCGTCCAGCTGTCGAGCCAGTTTGCCCATCGTTTGTGATCAACGGTGCGATCGGATTCAGAATTATGGGTTTTCCAGTACGACCAGAGATCCGCGTCCGGTGCCGCTGAAAGGGTGCCGGCGAAGAACCAGAGTAGACCGATGGCTGTTAAGATCATTTTCGTTTTCCGTGGATACGTGTATGTCATGAGTCCTGTGGAAAGTGGGTGCAATTTAGAGAGATACGAATCACTCAGGATGTTCGATTGTATCTGCGGACCGGGATTGTCCGCCGATTCGCGCAGAGATGTATGAGCAGGTCACATCATCGAGACCATTTCAGACGTGGTCTACCGACCCGGTTCAAATAGAGCAGCATCCTCCGGGGAAAAAGCAGATTGGAACGAAAACCAGAACATGTAGGACACAGGGGGTTGTCCGGATCCGTTCGCGTAGTGGGCGGACAAATTTCCGTCCGAATCGATTTCGATCCGAACCTGTTTGCCTCCCACCGTATCCGTGATTGACCCGTTCGAACTCGCTGTTTTCGAAACCCGCCGTTGTGGATACGCTTTGAACGCATCGTTCACATGCACAACCAGAAGCATGTCCTTGTTTTTGAGATCGGACTGATCCGGATACTTCTGATTCACCTGAAACATCAACCGCTGGGAGCCGAAGTAATTCGCGTACGGATTGCGTTCATACGAACGGCGGTAACCGGTATCCGTCGACAGAACGCGGGTCTGCGGGTGTTTCGTTTTCCAGGCTTCCCATGTACGTTGTTCGAACGGAAGAAGATCCAGTGTTAACCCCTTGTCAGCGGCCGGTCCGGCGATCGCCCGTCGTTCCACCTGGCTCCACAAGCTTTCGCGATCATTGGACGGTTGTCGATCATAGAGCAGCACATTGGAATTGTACAGCAGACCGCTGATGCCAAATTCTCGAACCTCACCATCTATGCGCCGGTCAACGACCAGCGAGGAGTTACAGAGCGGTCAGTACGTAACCGCCACCGGTTGGCCTCCGACCACGTCATTGACATTTTCATGATGCACCAGGATTTTCAACGGATATGCTCTTGCCTCTCCGTTTATATGGATGCCAATCACCTGATCGGATGCATCGAGATAGGATGCTTCTCCGGCGGATATCAGTTTCGGGTCGGTCAATGCCGGTATGCCGTCTTTCGGTGGGCCACCGGATCTGATGTCATCAGCCGGGACAAGGCTGTTACTCAGGTCAAACCCATTCTTGACCGGTTGCGCATCCGATCGGCACGCGACCATGAATACAAGTAATATCAGTACAGATTGTGGAAGGAACGTACGAATGCGGGACATCAGGACATTGCGCATGATTGTTTGTTCCAAGGATTGTCAAAGAGATATTTGCGAATGAAAGTACAATGGTGCGTTGTTCCGCCGTCTCCTGTTGCAAACGAGTTCAGGTCTCAATTTATTCCAACCCCTCAATGGGAGTGGGCTGTCCGAAACCGATTTCAGCGCATGGAATAATTCGAACGAGATGCACGTTTAATACATGAGAGATGAGGAGAGCAGTTGAGGTGAGAACAGTCTTCTTTTCGAATTTCGAACAGAACTGGAGTCTTAGTCATGAACAATCAAATATTTCAGTATCTAAAGGCAGCGTCGGTGGGAATCGGCGGAAGCTTGGTCATGTTCATTCTCATGATTGTGGGGATCAAGGTTACGGGAATCGCTCCGTTCAACATCCCTCCATCCGCCGCCTTTCTCGAAAAATTAGGCTTACACGTGGGACCGCTGCCCCTGATCGTGCACTTTGGATACGGCGCATTCTGGTCCGTCGTATTTTACGCTCTGTTCCGGGACGAAATGAGTTTGTACTGGGGCATCATGCTCGCGCTTGGACTCTGGTTATTTATGATGGTGGTGTATAGTCCGATGATTGGCTGGGGATTTTTCGGCTTCGGTGGGACGGATTATGCGAAAGACGCCAACCTGTATCTGGAACCCGGCCCAAAATATCTCATTTCCACACTGGTTCTCCATCTGATCTATGGTTCTATTCTTGGTGTTTTCAATCCGCTCTGGATTGAAACGTCACAATCGGCATAACGAACCGGGACGTTGTTCCGTAATGTGTCGACGTAAATTATTTCTGATGACACACCCGCAACCGCTCTCCGTACGGGCTGCAGAGCACCACTCCGTCTCTGCAGCCCGTTTCCCTCCTTGATGCGTGCCTGTACATGCGTTAAGAATTGAATGTTGCAAAACATGAGCGATCCAATCAAGATTGAACAACAGATGTCGAGCCAGAAGTGCGTGTGCCGATCCGATAGACTGCTCGAGTTCTATGATCCAGGCGGGAAGCATGAGGAAACAGCCCTGATGAAACGTTGCACAATATTCCTTCTACCCGGCTATGAACAAATTTGACGAATACGTCCAGCAGGAAATTGGTAAGCCCCTCGATGCAAAAACCCTGAATAAGATTCAGGTGAACATCACTCTGAAATGTAACATCGAATGCAAGCATTGTCATGTTGCCTCTTCCCCGCGCCGGACGGAAAGCATGTCGCGCGAAACGATGCATCAGGTGCTTGATCTGGTGGATCGAGTGGAGCCGGATCAGGTAGATCTCACCGGAGGGGCTCCTGAAATTCATCCCGACTTTCGCTGGTTTGTGAAAAAAATTCGAGATCGTGACGTTGATGTACTGGTACGAACGAATCTCGTCATCATGCTTGAGGACGGATACGAGGACATGCCCGAATTTTTCCGTGATCAGGATGTGCAGCTGGTTGCTTCTCTTCCCTGTTACGAGGAAGACAATGTGGACGAACAGCGGGGAGAGGGCACGTACAACGATAGCATCCGTGTGCTGCAGATGCTGAATGAAGCGGGATACGGTGTGGATCCGGACCTTCCACTGGATCTGGTGTACAATCCGGTGGGCGCATACCTTCCCCCCGAGCAGCAGGAACTCGAGGAGAAGTATAAGGAAGAACTCAGTGAACGGTTCAACATTCAGTTCCACAATCTCCTGACCATCACCAACATGCCGATCGGCATGTTCCTGCACCAGCTGCGCCAGCAGGGGGAACTCGAGGAGTACCGTCAGTTGCTCAGGGACAACTTCAACCCCGATACCCTGGATGGTC
>CAZQNZ010000211.1:101-4116 GCA_964594615.1 uncultured Planctomycetia bacterium | reverse complement strand
ATGCTGAATCGAGATGAGGAACTGGCCCGGGAAATCATCGAGAACGATCAGGTGATTGACAATACGGAAATCGAGATTGAGGAAGAATGCCTGAAACTTCTCGCATTGTATCAGCCCATCGCCAGCGACCTGCGGTTCCTGATGTCCGCACTGAAAATCAACAATGATCTGGAGCGGATTGCTGATCTGGCGTCGAATATTTGTGAGCGTGTGATTTACATTTCCTCCCACAACAAACTGGACCTGCGGGAACGGTTTGAAGACATGACCGAACGGGTTCAGGAAATGATTCGAATCAGTTTGAGTGCATTGATCGATCGGGATGCCAGCAAGGCCTGGCAGGTGCGGGAGATGGACGACGAAGTGGACCGACAGCACGAAGAAATGTTTGAGTTTCTGACCGAGGAGATCAAAGCGGATTCAAACGTAACGGAGGTGGCCATTCAGAACCTGTCCGCCTCCCGGTACCTTGAACGCATCGCGGACCATGCCACAAACATTGCCGAGGACGTCATCTACATGGAAGAGGGCGAAATCGTTCGGCATCAGTCGTCGGGCGAGGATCGTTGACGTGATTGTTCATCGTTTTCCTTTCACCCTCACAGGGGTTCGTATGTTCTGAAGATCACCTTTACACGGGGTTCTACCTCTTTTCACGGGGTTTATCCCGCTCTACGATTCTGGTACCCGTTTCACGGTTTGGGCTGATTTCCTTACAAATCGAATATCTATGGGCGGCATCCCTGCCCGAGCACTTTTTTCGAAACGGATCACACTGGGCGGGCAAGGATGCCCGCCCCACGGAGTGTTCTGTTTGGTAAGCTTCCAGAGGAAGCGAAAGAATTGTAGCCCCCGGTGACCGACGCCGAAGGCGCAGGGAACCGGGGGTTAAATACAGGTGAACCATCAACGGATTTCCGAACGAAAGTGAGGGGAATGGATCGTCATGGAACGCACCATTCTTTTCTCAGTGCGGACCGAAAAAATGCATCCGCACTGACGTTACGGGGTTTTTTTAACAATCTCCTGAGCTCAAATATTGTAATGGTCGGTTTCTTTTTTCGGGTGACACTACGCTTCGTTCGCCAGGATGCGATACCGTATAAATGTCCCCGGATCTGGTTCGATTATCCTTGCGCCTTTCTTCTGACCCCGAAGTAACCGATAATTAAGGTTCGATTGGTTTTGTATTTTGTACATTTGTAGGTGTATTTTTGTGAACACAGGAACGATTAAGTGGTTTGATCGCAGCAAGGGATACGGCTTCATCAAGCAGGAAGACGAGGATGAGGACGTGTTCTTTCATCATTCGACACTTCAGATTAACGGAGAGGCGGATCCGGGTGAAGGGGACCCGGTCAAGTTCAGCGCGGAACAGACGGACGACGGACTCGCCGCGCAGCAGGTGCAGCTGGTAAATGGGGCGGCCGAAGATACAACGACATCAGATGAACAGGAGACGTCGGACCCTTCTCAAGACACGACGGCGTCCGCTCCGGACACGGACACGTCGTTCGGGGACCTTGGCCTGGACATTAAGCTGAAAGAGGGCGTCGAGAAAGCCGGGTTCACGGCTCCTCGTCCAATTCAGGAACAGGTCATTCCGAGCATTATTGAAGGCAACGACCTGGTAGGAACCGCTCCCACCGGAACCGGAAAAACGGCTGCGTTTCTTCTTCCGATGATTCAGCAGCTGGACGGGCGTGAATCGACCAAGCCGGGTGGATTAATCCTCGCCCCGACGCATGAGCTGGCCGAACAGATTACGGAAGAGGCGAAAGTCCTGTCCCATCACCTCGATCTGACGATCGACAGTGTGTACGGCGGGACGGACATTCACGCCGAGAAGGAACGGTTAAAAGAAGGGGTGGATCTTCTCGTCGCCTGTCCGGGTCGTCTGCTCGACCACATGGGTCGGAACAACATCGATCTGGGAGAAGTGGAAATTCTTGTTCTGGACGAAGCCGACCGCATGTGTGACATGGGGTTTCTTCCCGACATCAAGAAGATTATGCGCTGGATTCAGGGCGACCGCCAGAACCTGTTTTTCTCGGCGACCATCCCGCCCGAAATTCAGAAGCTGGCCGACAAGATTTTGGAAGAGCCGGAAAAGGTATCGGTTGGACGTCAGGCGCCCACGGACACGGTGGAGCATTACGTGATCAACGTGGACAAGAACCAGAAGAAGAACGCGCTGACCACCCTTTTGAACAACCTCGACATCCAGTCCGGGCTCATCTTCTGCCGCATGCGGAAGACGGTGAAGAACATTGCCAATTACCTGCGTGACAATGGGTTTGACGCCTGTGGTCTGCAGGGCGGCATGGAGTCCGTCGCACGGGACGCCACGCTGGACTCGTTTCGTCGGGAGCGGTTTCAGTTACTGGTTGCAACAAACGTCGCCGCGCGGGGACTGGACGTGGATCACATCTCTCACGTCATCAATTACGACATTCCGGAGGACCCGGACGTGTACACACATCGTCTCGGACGAACCGGACGATCCGGACGAGAAGGCGCCGCGTATACACTGGTCACGTCGCAGGATCGCGGCTCACTGAACAAGATTGAAAACACCATCGGTTACGACATTGACCGAAAGGACCTCCCCGGTTCGTAGGAAGGCTGCAAATGAACGAAACTCCGGCACATTAGTTGATGACGTGATCTTACTTCTATCGGGACACCATCTGCCCCACCGAATAACTTCACAGTTCCGGCAAACCTTTCGTAACATGACCCATGGAATGGGTCAAATAAGTTTAGCCCGGGGTTGACCGAAGGGAAACCCCGGGGATCATCGATAGAAAACAAAAATGGACCCGGCTTCTCCCATGAGAAGCCGGGTGGATCGAATGGAACGCCCCATAAACCAATGACGGTTGGACGAGGTACATAATATGAAAACGGAAAAAATTACGTTCGAAAATCAGGATGGACTGAAACTGAGTGCAGGATTGGACCTGGCCCAGGGCCGTGAACGAGCGTGTGCTATTTTTGCACACTGCTTTACCTGTGGAAAAGACCTCGCCTCCCATCGTCGCATATCACGGGTTCTATCCCAACACGGCATCACCGTGCTCCGTCTGGATTTTACCGGAATCGGGGACAGTGAGGGGAAGTTCGTTGAAAAGGATCTGTTCAGCAATGTGCGGGACCTGATTGCTGCGGCCGAGTATCTGAAGGAACATCGTCTGGCTCCGCAGTTGCTGGTCGGGCATTCGCTCGGTGGCGTGGCGTCCGTGTTTGCAGCCAATGAACTTCCGTCCGTGAACGCCGTCTCAACGATTGCGACACCGGACGATCCCGCTCATCTCAAAAATCGCCTGCCGTCCGCGATGGAGGAAATTCGTGAACACGGACAGGCGACGATTCAACTGGGGGGAACGGAGTACAAACTGGGGCGACCCTTTTTGAAATCGATCGAAGAGGCGAATTTGACGGAAAAGCTTCGTGAGCTGAATCGTCCCCTGCTCTTGATGCATTCACCGGAGGATGAGGTGGTGGGGTTGGACAGTGCAACGGCCATGTATCAGGCCGCACGGCACCCGAAAAGTTTTGTCTGTCTGGATGGAGCGGACCATTTGCTCTCCGGTCAGGACGATCCCCGGTTCGCCGGAAATATGATTGCGTCGTGGGCCAACCGTTACATTGAATCAGAGACCGGTGAGAAAAGCCGTGATCGTTCCAAAGTCACGGTGTACACCGGTCGAGAAAACTACTACACGGAAATCAACGCGGGGCCTCATGAGCTGGTGGCCGACGAACCGGCGTCGTCGGGGGGGACGGATCGAGGGCCGACGCCGTACGATTTTCTTGTGTCCGGTCTTGGTGCCTGTACCACCATGACGCTTCGCATGTACGCCGACCGAAAGGAGTGGCCGCTTGAAGGAGTCGAGGTGGACGTCGAGCACGAGCGAATTCACGCGGAGGATTGCCATGAGTGTGAAACGGAGAGCGGTCAGGTGGATCAAGTGAAGCGAACCATCGAACTCGAAGGCGATCTCACCGAACA
>CAZQNZ010000211.1:0-73 GCA_964594615.1 uncultured Planctomycetia bacterium | reverse complement strand
CGCAGAAAAATGCCCGGTGCATCGAACGCTGACCACCGAAACCGTGGTCGAGACGGTTCTGTTGAACGAGTAA
>CAZQNZ010000210.1:0-4119 GCA_964594615.1 uncultured Planctomycetia bacterium | reverse complement strand
ATGGGCGTGTCCGGGTAATACGGAGGGACCGGGGCGTTTGCTGGATCATGTATTTCGTCCGAATCCAACCGGCTCTGAACCTTCTTCTCGAACTTCTCCCGCGGCCAGACCATCGACCGGCTCTGGTGAGAGGCCCACAGATTGAACACACTGAAAAACGGTTGTCCCTCTTCTCGTTTTCGCCAGTGTCCCTTTTTCCCGTTGATATCCCAGGAGGCGTCTATGATTCGAGGTTCGCTGGAGGTGTTGTAATCCGTTTTCCCCTTGTTTGTTGTAAAGTAGCCGTTGTCGTTCAGATGTGAAGGAAACCCTCGCACATGGTCGGGCATCGGCAGTGCGGAGCGCATGTCCTGGGTCCCGAGCGACGATGCGTACTGTCCCGAAATAAGGGTGGAACGAGCCGGTGAGCAGACCGGTGCCGTAGCAAATGCGTTCGTATAACGCACACTCTCCTCGGCAAATTCATCCAGGTTGGGCGTGTGAGCATAGTCGTCTCCATAACTTCCCAGTGTGGGACTGAAGTCCTCGGCCGTCAGCCAGAGGATGTTTGGCGGGTCTTCCTGCGCGCTTAGAGAAAGAGTAGTGGCAAGTGAGATTAACAGGGTCACGAGGAGTGCGGTCACTGAGCGTTTCATGGTTTTTGATTCAAATTTATAACGTGATAAGACGAAAATTTGTTTGGTTCTGGAACATCGACGAACAATTCTGCAGTATCCGATTGGATCATGGATCTTTGTTTGTTTCCTGAACGTTCTTGACTCGATTCCGGAACACGTCAGGCGAAGATGGAATATACTCCAGGGAAAATTGCCAGCTCCCGGTCTCCTCTTCGATCCGGCATACAATCTCATTTTTTCCTTCCTGCAATGTGACGGACGTCCGGAACTGTTCCGGTTTCCATCCCCGGGTTCCCAGGTCCTTGAACACCTGTTTTCCGTTGACCCAGACTTGAAGTCCGTCGTCGCTTCCCAGAAGGAACTGGGTGTTCATTCGGCGATCGATCTCAAGCGTTGTGCGAGCAAACGCGGAGGCGTGATCGATCGTTCCCAGAACGTGTTCCAGGTTCACCTTTCCGTGCTGCTTGTTTCCTTCTGCTTTCGTCCAGCTCACCGTGCCGTTTTTTCCTTCGAAGGTCCGTTCAAGAGAGCCGTCGTTCAGATCAAATGGTCGTTGCCGATCCCGCTTGAACGGCCCGACAATTTGCCAGTTTCGTAACGGTTCAGGCGTTGAATACACCTGAGCGAGCTGAGTGAGTGCCTCGTTGGACAGCGAGCCGCTGCGAACCTGTTGAAACACCGTCTCACGGAGCTCGGAGGACATCGATTCAAGGGCCTCTCTTGCTTTTTTTCGGACCGGCTTGCTTTTGGAGGTAAGTCCGTCCAGATACACCGGTAGCGCCTTTTTATGCCGTGCGTTTAGAAGAGCGTTTTTCGCTGCACCTCGCATCGCCGGTTGCTCGTAAAGATGGAGCAACGTGTCAACCAGAGCGGTTGGAATCTCGTTGTGCTCCAGCGATGAGATCCGGCTGAGCATCAATGCGTTCAGGGTGTTGGAGTCGCTCTTAGCCACGTGTTCCAGCGTGGATCGGACGATGTCTGTTCCGTTCCAGTTTTCCGTTCTCGGTCGGGGTTTCTCATCCGCCGGCGAGGTTTTCCACCATCCGCCATCCCACGGGGCTCGTTTTTTCATGAGGGGGATAAGAAGTCGCAGCGCCGCGGAGCGTGCCGGTCGTGACGAACCCTGTTTTACGATGTTCGACAGTGCCCGGACGTTTTCGACCACATAGGTTTCCCGCAGGGCAAAACGGGTCCCGTTCCGTATCGTCTCTTTGTCGGAATTCAGCCCCTCCGCAATTTTATGAAATGACTCCGGATTCGACCGTCCGATGCGGTTCAGAGCGGTAAACGCGGCAAAGCGAACAAATCGATCATTATCGTCAAGTAACGTCTTTAATCCGGAAACAGCCTCCGGATCACCTATACGGCCCAGGGCCGTTGCCGCCTGAAACCGGATCGAAGCATTTTCGTCCTTGATTGCTTCCGTCAATGGATCCAGGCTCTCACGGACCCCTCTTGTACCAAGTTGACGTATGGCCTGACGACGGACCGATTCAGGATGATTTGGTTTAGTGAGGTCCATGATCACATCCCGGCTGGAACGTGCCTCATCGATCGCATCGAGCGTCCATATCCCGTGCCATTTCGCATGTTCGGGGGCATGGGTGGAGGTAAGAAGGTCAACCACGGGTTTTATGGCCTTCTTCCCCCGGTCGGCGAGACGCCGCTGTGCCACCATTCGAACCCGTTTCGCCGGATGCTTCAGTCCCTCGTCAATCAACCGGGAGATGGACACGTCGATGGAATGACCGTTTCCAGCGTCCGGATACCACTCCGGAATCTTTACATCACGGGTTTCCCCCGTATACGTCATCTTAAACAGTTGCCCCCGTTTTTTGTCCGCTGTCCAGCCATTGAAGTTCCAGTCCGTAACGTAGAAGGAAATGCCATTTTCGCCCTGAGAAATTCCGACCGGTTTAAAAGGCCCATTATTCCTCTCAAAGAATCGTTCTCGCTGATCAATCTGATACGTCGCTCCCGAACGAGAAACGACGAACCGCACAACGGCTGACTTGCCCCACTCCAGCATAAACAGATTGTCGTGGAACCGCTCGGGCAACCGGGCCCCCGTATACGCGACGGCTCCGGTCGGTGAGCCACCACCGTAACTTTCAATTTTCGGAAGCACGTACGGGGGGGTCGGATTCACTTCATACGGATAACCGTAGTATCCCCCGTCCACCAGGTGCATCACGCGCGTCTGATAGACGTTGGCTCCACCATCATTATCGTAAACAAACTTCTCGTCTTCCGAATTCAACGCCACATCGAGGTGGTTCCGCGTGCCGGTGGTGAATACCTCGAGGTCCGTGGCGCCCGGACGGAATCGCAGGAGTCCGCCCCCCTGTAGCGTTGCCGTGGATCCGTCCGTTCCTTTCGCCCGGTGAATACCTTTATCCCCGACACTCATGTAGATGTATCCGTCCATCCCGTGCTTGAGCTGCGACGGGATGTGATCATTGAACCCCCACTGCCAGGGATCTTTGCCGAGCCGTTCGATCAGGGTTTTGCGGTGCGTCGCTTTTCCGCCCTCGATGTTGAGAAGCGTTACTTTCGGCGGATGGTTGACGTACAACTTGCCGTCAACAAATAACAGGCCGAACACGGCATGGAAATTTTCTTCCACCACCGTTTTACGGCCATCCGGATGAAAACAAACGATGCGTCCAAGGGGGTCGCCCACCGGCCCGATCATGTCCTGCGGATCTTCCGCCACAAAGACCCGGCCATCCGGCGCCACCTCCACGACGGATGGATAACGAATCTCCGGAAACTCAGCCACGGTCTCGACGGACCAGTCCGCCGGGACGCTGGGCGGTCCTCCCTGATCTTGTGCAAAGGTGGGAACGGGCCACAACCCGCAAAGAAGAATTGTCAACAAGAAAAGGGTTATCGCTACAAACCACCGGCGATCACTTTGTGGTCCGCTGGAAGTCATACGCACCCGATGGTACTTTTACCGATGATCAACGAAGGCAAACATTCACCAAAATAATTTTTTAGCATATATTTTTCAATTTAACACTTTCCTGCGGTGGTATTCTGGAACCCTGCGATTGGTCAAAACACCTTTTCGACCTCTGATATGCTGTCAAAACGAACCATAAAAGATTCAAGATCAGGACAGCAGTAAAGCAAAACACACGTTTTTTCACCGTCACTGAATCTGGATTGTTTTCTCCTCTCCTGCCTCAGTGATGTGTATTTGAGTTCCGGTCAACTGTCTCACCACCCCGGCAATCGCACGCACGTGACCGGTGACGTCCGAAACCCGAAAGACGGAGGGACCCGTGGCCAGGCTGAGCGGAAGCATGATCTGATCGGCGAGTTGAGACTGTATGGGTGCTCCCGATTCGTGAAAGCGGAGAAAGGCTTCTGCAGCCTCTCGTCCGACATCTTCGGCCGGTTTTCCGGGATGACCGTACGACACGAACCCGGCGTGGCTGTGCTCGTACGAAGCGTGAATATATACGTACGTCCCCGGCCCGGACGAGGAAGGAGA
>CAZQNZ010000209.1:0-4188 GCA_964594615.1 uncultured Planctomycetia bacterium | reverse complement strand
CCTGATTTGACCCGCGTCGTACTGGACATCTCCTCAATGATTGCGGGCTCGCCAATGATGCTACCGGCGTCCAGATCCGCTCGCTGATAGACGTCAAACGAATTAAACGGATCGTGGTAGAGCGGAGACCGGGAATCGGTCTGCGCATCTCCGTCCGGGGTTTCTGAGGTAGACGTGTTGTAACTGGAGCCGCTCAGTCGGGCGCGGGCTCTTGCGTTAACCACTTCAATCGGCTCATCGGGCACGCTGTGACCGTACAGTTCTTCATGCCGCCGATGAAACTGATCCACGGACACATCGGAGCGAGGCATCGTGATCTCGTAACTTTGCCCGCGGTAACGAAGGTCAAGGCTGGATTCCACCGCCGGCCGGCCGGAATATACGCTCGATGTTTCCGTCAGCTCGTTTCTGGCCTCAAGCTGAAGGCGATCCAGTATCTCCCGGATCTCCTCCGTCATGCCGCGAAATTCCTGAAGGATGGTCTGACTGCGATGCGCCGTTTGATCGGCCTGCAGAACACCGGTGGCGGAGAAGACGCCCGGGTGATGAGGTACATAAATGGTCGAAATCTGTAATTTCTCGGCAAGGTCGCAGGCATGAAGCGGACCGGCCCCTCCGAAAACCACCAGTGAAAATTCGGACGGATCGTGTCCGTGTTTCATCAACGTGCTGCGTATCGCTCGAGACATTCTTGAGTTGATGACCTCAATGATACCATTCGCCAGTTTGGGAACGGACATCGACGTTTCTTTGCATTGATCCTCAAACGCCTCGAGCGTTCGTTGGGGGGCCAGAGAAAGTTGTTCGGCCAGTGTGGTATGGGGACCGATGTGACCGAGTACAAAATGGGCATCCGTGACGGTCAGTTCGGTGCCGCCCCGATTGTAGCAGACCGGTCCCGGATCGGAGCCGGCACTTTCAGGTCCGACCTGAAGTGCATCCCCTTCATCGAATCGTGCGATGCTACCGCCACCGGCTCCAATTGTTTCGATGTCGATCATCGGTAAACCGATTGGTAATTCATCGATGGTGGATCTGGACGTCCAGATCGGATCCCCGTCCACGACGAGGGAGATATCCGCGCTGGTGCCCCCCATATCGATGTTGATCACGCGCTCAACACCCTTACGTTCGCCAAGGCGGGCTCCGGCAATGGCGCCTCCGGCGGGGCCGGACAGCAGAAGGTTCAACGGACGTTCGAGCACCTGGGAGGTGGCGCCGACGCCTTCCGTGGATTTCATCAGGAACAGTTCCTCGTCGCCGGGGGTTTGGAGCTGGTTCACATAACTCTGCACCACCGGTGCGAGATAGGCACTGGCGGCGGTGCTGCTTGCCCGTTCGTATTCTCGAAATTCGGGAAGAACGTCACTGGAGCACCGTACGGAACACCCATCGATTGTTCTGAGAGCGTCCGCAACTTTTTGTTCATGTTCCGGGTTCGCATAGGCATGCAGGAGGCAGATGGCAACGGATTCCGGGTTCATCTGCCGAATCTGCTCGACCAGTACCTCGAGATCCGATGAATCAACAGGGGTTATGACGTTCCCCTCCGGATCCATTCGTTCGGAGATGGTAAATACGTGATCGCGGGGAAGGAGGGGTTCGGTTCGTGTTTGTTCTGGATCGTAGAGATCCGGACGATCCTGCCGACCGATATGAAGAAGATCCCGGAATCCCTCCGTGGTAACGAACGCCACCCGGGATCCCGTGCGTTCGAGAACGGCATTCGTGGCCACCGTCGTACCGTGACTGTGGATGGAGGGGGGATGTTCGTCGAGGAACTGATTCACAGGTTTCGAAGGCTGTTTGTTATCGGAGGGCCGCTTCTCGGTGTGGAGGTGACCGTTCCGATCAAGCCAGACAAAATCGGTGAATGTGCCCCCGATGTCCGATGCGAGGTGTTGGGGGGACGGGTGAGATGAAGCTGAAGACATGATCTGCGTTTAGGTGTAGAACCAAAATGCCCGGAAAAGAGGGATGTATTTTACGATTTTGGGAACGGGCTTTAAATCTGAAGAACAGTTTAAACATTATCGGAATGAGACAACGGGTGAAGCAGTTTTGAAGGGGGAGATCGTTGTGGTCATATCTTGACAAACATTCCTGGCAGACATCTGTTCAAAGCAGTACACGTTTCTGACTGTTTGCAGGTTTCAGGCATTGAATGCTCAGGATTTGAACTGACGAGAACCCGTGTTTATAATGCGCTCAACGTTAAAACGTGTATTTTCACAGGAGGGGGAACTTCTTTCCGGGCAAGCAGTTGAAGAACAACACGTTGGATAAAGAAGAGAGCGGGAAAATCAACGCTGAAATTCGAGAGGCCATCGAACAGCTGACGCAGGAGGAGCGAACGCTGATTGTGCTTCGTGAAGAACTGTACGATGGTTCATGGGAGGCGATGGAAGCAGATCTTCAGGATCGATTGGAAGGTCGTCCCTATATCTTCAAACTCAACAATCGTATTGAGGATGATCTCGCTCGCATTGAACAACTTCAAGAACTGGAAGACGAGCAGGCCATTGATCTTTCAAATTATATTGATCTAAGTGAGGAATGACATGAGACAGGAACACGGTCCAGGATTCGCGTTTTTTCTCATTCTTCCGCTGGTTGCCACCGTCACGTCACTGACATGCTCGCACCCGGCCCACCGGGCCTCAAACGGTGCGTCGGATAGCCAACATGCGAACCAGGCGAACGTATCGCAGGCGGAGCTTGAGGAAATTCGAGCCGCTAAGCAACGAATCAAGAGAAATCTTCCCGTTCAGCAATTTCAGTGGGCCAACCACCTTGCTCTTGACAGTCAGGTGGTGGATGCCTGGGCCGGGGCGCAACATCTGTATCTTGAGACAGAGGGACACGACCTCTGGGCCATCAGTCGCCGGACCGGGGATGCGGTGTGGGTTTATTCTCTGAAAAGCCCCCTGAAATTTCCCCCCACGCTCGTTTCGAATCTTCCGTCCCGGGTGAGCGACGTTGAACGTCAGATGAGGGAGGTAAATGAGCAGTTGTCCACCGAACAGGCTAAATTCTCTCCCGATGAGGAACGGCTCAGTGAACTTCAAACGAATCTCGAGGACCTCCGGTCTCAGCTGAATAGTCTTCGTGAGAATGATCGAATATACGTTATCGCGGGCACGACGCTTCATGCGGTGGATCGAAAGCTCGGTACGCAGGTCGATCAGAAAACGCTGACATTTGCCCCTTCCGCTCAACCGTTTGCCTCTTCGAACCGTCTGGTCATTGCCGGCTATCGCAGAAATTTTGTCCATTTCTTTCCGCATGACACGCTAAACGAAAATCTCGACGAACGCGTCCGGCTTGATTCTCCCGTTGAAGTGGGTATGAACCAGACCGAAAACATTTATCTTCTTCCTGCTTCCTCCGGCACGTTATATGGATATTCCCTGGAAGAGGGGTGGGTCTGGAGAAAGGAAACCGGGGGAGAGCTTCAGGCGCGGCCGGTGGTCCACGAGGGAAATGTGATCCTTGGCTCCCGGAGCATGGAGCTGTTTAGTTTGAACCGGTTTTCGGGGAACAACAACTGGGTCAGTTATTTTGAAACACCGATCAGTCAAGAACCACAGGTTGCCGATTCATCCATCTACGTGCACGATGAAAAGAATCGGTTTTCAGCGGTTGACGCGTCCTCCGGGGAGGTGAACTGGAGACGCGAGAACGGTCCGAATTCTATTCTGTTCCGAAACAACGATCAGGTATATGCCAAGCACGAAGACAGCAGTACCGTTTCCGTCCTCTCGCAGAGCGACGGAGAGGTTTTGAATAAGGGGTCTTACAAACCGTTTGCGTATCTTCTTCCCAATCCACAATCGCCGGTTTTTCTGCTGATTTCTGATCATGGGCTCATCCTTTCTGCTCGTGCAGCCAAAGCCGGTGTGGAAATCAACACGGAGAACATCGAGCGTGATTCGGGTGGTGAGTAAGTAGACGTGCTCAAGAGGGCTTCAGCGTGTCGTCCAATTTCTAATAAGGAAATGTGCTGTTATTGAGATCGCGATTCCTCAGCCCCTCCGGTTGATGTGTTGTTCCCGGTGTCTATTATTCCTTTCTACAAAGAGTAGAGTAGGCAAGGGATGCGCCCAGATAACTGGGGACATCCTTCCCTCTCATCAAACTCAGCGTGCGGATCTACCGCACTGAGCTTTCTGCTGACTTCACTGGAAA
>CAZQNZ010000208.1:0-4204 GCA_964594615.1 uncultured Planctomycetia bacterium | reverse complement strand
GCTGAGCTCACGATGAGACGCACTGAGTGCGTGACACCTTTTCAGACGAGGTCTAAATACCGCTCTTAATTCATCGCCATTGCCGCACCCGGTTACACGGTCCATCGGCAACGACATCAATTCGAACCACGCGAGATCCGACGTCCATTCTGGTAAAACTGAATTTGTCCGTTGTAGGAAAGGATCGTTCGTACACCGTCATATACCCCGGTCACCCCGATCTGTTCAAGGGAATCATCCCCCGAACGTCGATACGACATCCCGTTATCGAGGATCATTCCTTTCATGACCTCCTCGCTTTCATCGTACACGTAAAACATGTGGCGACGTTCCGACGGGGTATCCGAAGGGAGTTCCACTTTTTCCAGATATCCGATGGTCCGCAGCCCCTCTTCTCCTCGAATCTCCTCCAGTGAAACCGTTGTTTGCTGATTCGACTGTTCCTGTTCCAGCAGCCGGTCCGCGCGTTCTACCGAGGACTCGCTAGAACACCCGTACATCCAACCAGCCAGCACCAAAAGAACCAATATTTTCAACAAACGCCTGTTACTCATAACAAAACCCAAGTAATCAAACCCAGTTTTCGGGGAACACAATACCGATCCTGTTCATCACACTCACAGCTGCTTACAATTTGTGATAAGACAGAGGGTAAATCAAACCGCCGGTCCTGCTAGCAGATGTTCGATGTGACCGTTTCATTCGAAAGGATCCGAATTGAGGATACACGGAGTGCGGCGATCTACGAGGAGAATCGGTCGGTTCTTACCGATTTGTTACGAATAAAATTCATTTTCGGGGAAACACTGATGCCCTCTCCCGCCTCCGGCAACGCTAATGTGCCTCGATCCGTCAGGGTAAATTCCGGTTCCACCACATCTTCCGGAAAATACCGTTTACTTTCCGAAATGTCCCCGGGCATGTTGAACGCCGGAAGACTGGCGAGCGCCACATTATGGGCTCGCCCGATACCCGTTTCCAGCAAGCCACCGCAAAACACCTGAAGCTCCTCTTCCACACAAAACTCATACATTCGCAGGGCATTTGCGGGTCCGGCCACTCGAGGCTGCTTGATGTTGATGATCCTTGCACTATCTTCCCGAGACGCTCGCTCCGCATCGTCCATCGTCTCAATACTCTCGTCAAGACAAACGGGCGTATCGATTCGTTCCTGCAGTTGAGCGTGCAGCCTGAACGCCGAGGGAGGAAACGGCTGCTCCAGCATCATCAGATCATATGCATCCAGCCGCACAAGGGTCTCAAGTTCGGTTTCCCCGTACCCTCCGTTCCCGTCCACCATGAGGTCAATGTCGGGAAACCGGTCCCGAACTGCCTCCAACAACTGTATGTCACGCCCCGGCTCAACCTTGATCTTGATCCGTCGATACCCGCGGTTCAGCCCTTCATCCACCCGCTGCAATAACTCGTCCGTACGATCCTGAAGTCCGATACTGATGCCGGAATACGCCTCGTTACGATCCGCCCCGTAGAACGTACCAAGCGACACCCCCTGTTGTTTGGCGGATAGATCCATCAGGGCCATGATGACCGCGGACCGAGCCATGGAGTGCCCGCGAATGAACGGGTGGTGTTCATGCCAGTCCTCCAGGGAATCGGGCTGTACCTGCATCAGGCACGGACCGAGAAACTCCGAAAGAATGTACCATGCCGTCTCGGAGGACTCGTGCGTGTACCGGGGGTACTCTCCCACCGGAGCTTCTCCCCATCCATCACCCTCCTCCGTACGCAGTCGCACAAGAATGCTCTCCCGGTGTGTTTCCCGGCCAAAACTAGTCTGAAACGGATGCTGCAGAGGAAGGCGTACGTGAAATAATTCAACACGTTTCAGTTCAGGTAAGCCGGATACGTTGGGGACCATACTTCTTTCCGTGGAAACACTGTGCAGGCAATTTCGTTTTGGTCTCGGTTCGTTGTTCTACCCGATTCCCCAGGAATTATCGAGCATCATTCGTATACCGTTCGAGCACTTCTCCTTCTTCATTCTTGCATTGCACTTCGATGCGTTCCGGATTGAACCGCTCCCGGCCGTGGATAAAGATTTTCTTGCCGTGATCTTCCTCGATCCGATTAATTTCATGACGTTTCTGGTTGTTCAGATACCCTGCAACGGAGTTTTCAACAATGCAATGTATGGCGTAGGTATCCTTGCTGGAAAGATTGCGTCGGATCTCACGAAGGGTCATCAAGCCCATGCTTTCCACGTTTTTCACATACCCGGACCCACCACAGACATTACAGGGTTTGTGAGAAATCTGTCGGACCCCGGGACGGATCTTCTCCCGGGCAAGTTCAACAAGACAGAATTTCGACATCTTCAGGATGCTCGTTTGCGCCCGGTCCTTTTCGATCTCATCGCGCAGACTCTGTTCCACCTTTTTGCGATTCTTATGGTCCTGCATGTCGATAAAATCAATCACAACCACGCCACCGATATCCCGCAAACGAAGCTGACGAGCAGCCTCTTTGGTGGCCTGCATGTTTGTTTGAAGGGCCATCTCCTCAGGATCATCCACACGTACCAGCTTTCCGGAGTTGACGTCAATCGCCGTCAGGGCTTCCGTCCGTTCGAGTACAATCGTGCCCCCACTATCCAGCTCAACTGTTCGGGAGAAAATCTGCTGCAGTTGATCCTCGACATCGTAATGATCAAACATCGGCTCACTGCCGTTGTACTTCTTGAGCCGATTGGTCATGTTGTCCATAATTGACTCAAAAAAGCCGTGAGCCTTCTGATACACCTCATCCGAATCAATAATGACTTCTTCAATCTCCGGTGTGAAGATATCACGAATCGTTCGGATGACCAGATCACTTTCCTGATAAATCAGCACGGGGGACGACGAAGAGCGAGCCCGACTGATCACCGCTTTCCATAATCTCAGGAGATAGTCAAGATCCCCCTGAAGCTCCTCCGAATCTTTTTCAACACCGGCCGTTCGTATGATAAATCCAAGCTCCTCCGGCGGATTCAGTGACTTGAATCGCTTTCGAACTTTTTTTCGCTTGTCCCGGTCGTTTATTTTTCGAGATACACCCACACCGGTTGACCGGGGCGTAAGCACCAGGTACCGTCCCGGTATGGAGATATCCATCGTCAGAGAGGGTCCTTTCTCGCCAACACTATCCCGGGTCACCTGCACAAGTCGTTCGTCTCCGGGTCGAAGAATGTCCCGGATGTCGTAGTTATTCTGCCGGTTTTGTGACGAGCCACCGGACGTTCCCTCATCATCCTCACCGACGGGCACTGTATCCGAAACGTGCAAAAACGCATTTCGCTCCAGTCCAATGTCAACGAACGCCGCCTGAAGCGACGGAATGACGTTGATCACCTGGCCTTTGTAAATATTTCCCACAAGGGTCTTGCGGGACGATCGTTGGATGTAGAATTCCTCGACCCGATCGTCTTCCAGGATCGCAATACGATTTTCCTCGGGTTCGAGGGAATTGATAAGCATGCGCGATCCGTTACCTCGATTGTTCGACATGTGTGTTTACCTCGCTGTAATGATATCCGTCTTGATCATGTTTCGTACCGGAGGCAATGATACATCATGGTGTTCACGTAGCCAATCAAGCACAGATTCCGGGTGCAATTGACGTCCGTCCGTTCCTGTTCGATACACGCAGGTTTGATCTGAACACGTGAGTTCAAGCAGTTGCTCCGGTACAGCACTCGAATGTTTGCTATTCCCGTTTTCCGATGCGTCCGGACGTTCCTTGTTGTAGGTGAAGGACTCCTGCAGCGATTCCTCAAACTCGATACGAAACGTCATCTGCTGAATCGCCGGTTGAGACGAACCGGAAAGGGGAGTGATGTCAATGATATCCAGGCCCGGAAACGCGAACGGTTCAATTCGATGCCGGACCTCGGACGGTGGGAAATACGAGCATAGTTTGAATGTCACAACCTCATGCTCCGATTCCACACCGGTCGGTAGGGGGTTTAACACAGAGATTCTCGGGGAGGGCCACTTGTGACCACCACTCGTATGAATGGGTAAACTACTGCGTATGAGCCCTCGTGAAATCACCCGAATCACATCCCTGTGAGAAAGGAATGCGGCTTCGTTCAATTTTTTGACATCCAGTCTGTAGCTGAATCTTCTCATACCGTTGTTGCTCCGCAGAGAAGATCGCCCCAGACATGGAGCGGTCAGGAAGGGAATGCATCTGACAGCGTGTA
>CAZQNZ010000207.1:0-4213 GCA_964594615.1 uncultured Planctomycetia bacterium | reverse complement strand
TTGTGAAAGCAAGGGTGCCAATGGCAGTGCATTAAGAAACGAGCACCCGCTCCCTAACGGTCGCGGTTCTGTATAGTGATGTGATATGAGCGTGTACGTTCCCGAAGGATTGACATCGATCGTAAGAAAGATCATATCACCCCATTTGACGTCCCCATCAAAATGTGTGAAAAAGCGTTAATATTATCTCAGGAGTACAGAACCGCGACCGTTAGGGAGCGGGCGAAGAGAGCGGAAGGACCAAATTATTTGCCGTTTTCGTCGTCAGGCCGAGTCCTCTGCGGGTTCCGTGGTTTCATCGGCGGTTTCTTCTACCCTGGAGGGTTCGTCGGCATGGACGTTACCGGAGGTCGATCCGGCCGATTCCGGTGATCGGTCCTCTGATTCACGCACGGGTGTGGTGGGTTCCTCTTCTTTCCGTTTTTCCCCTTTGTAAATCAGCCGGGCCAGGTTTTGAAGGTCGGCGTGCCGGTCGGTTTCATCCATGATCTCCTGTCCGATGATTTCTTCGAACACATCCTCCAGCGTGACGATGCCGGCAACGCCTCCGTAGTCGTCCCGCACCAGGAACAGGTGCTGTCGTTCCTTGACGGAGGTTTGAAGCAGACTGTGGAGGGGTTCGTCTTCGTCGACGAACTGCACATCCCGCTTGAGGGAACGCAGTGGTTTGTCCGTGTCGCCCTCGGCAAGTTCCTCAAGCACTTCACGACGCATCACGATACCTTCGATTTTATCTGGATTTTCATCCGGTGCGATGGGAATACGCGAATAGATCCATTCCGAAGCCTCCTCACGCAGGTCCTCGATCGTTTCATTGCTGTCTTTCAGAAACATGACCGTCCGGGGGGTCATGATGTCCGCGGCATGCGTTTCGTCGAGTTCGAGCACATTTTTTACCCACCGGGCTTCCTCGCGAAGCAGGGTGCCGGTTTTGGCACTGGTTTGTGCGAGCGCGTGAATTTCCTCTTCCGTCACACGGCCGGGGTCTTCGCCGGACGAAAAGGAGTTGGTCAGCAACTGGCAAAACTTCACGAGCGGATACATGCTCCAGATCGTCCACTGGATCGGGTAAGCCGAGAGGGGGGCGATGCGATTTGCATAGCTGACCCCGATCGTTTTTGGAATGATCTCGGAGAGAAAAAGAATCAGCAGGGTGAACACGACACTGGCAGCGCCCACCACCCAGGACTGAGGCATTGAAAAGTAATTTGAAGCCAGGTTCGCCGATGCCGCTCCCACCCCCGCGGCCCCCCCCGTGTGTGAAATGGTGTTGAGGATGAGGATCGCAGCAATAGGTTCACCGATGTTCTGACGGAGGTCAGCCAGTTTTTTGCCCGCTCGGGATCCCGATTTCTTCAGCACTTCCACGCGGCTCTTCGACACAGCGTACAGTGCTGCTTCCCACATGGAACAGAAGAAGGAAACAAGCAGTGTGCCACCGCCGCACAGAAACAGAATCACCCAATCTTGCATGCTACCTCCAGAGGCACGTTCGGCACGGTTAACGAAAGGAATTGGCATTTTATACTTCTCTCCCTTAACAAATCAATCTCATACCGGACGTCAGGTCATCGGCACGCCGCACGCAAGGTGGGAGAATCCGGTGAGACATTTTCATGATCGGTCCCATCCGGTCAACGGTTGCCGAGCCCAGAATCCTCATCGAATAACTGCGGTAAATCGGTTGTTTCAACGGGGGGTTTTCCGTAAGTTGTACAACGTGCCTGTATAATATTGGAGTAAGAATGGATTCATCATCCGCGGACGGTCGTTCCATTCATGCCGTAATGGGCGTTTGCATTGGGGCCGTCACCGATGATGCTAAAACCGGTATTGCCTCTGTGCGTGAAGCTTCGATGCGTGGGTTTTTTGTCTTTTGTTGAGGACGTGAGCTCATGTCTGAACTTTCTGAAGAAGAGGATGCACTGCTCGCGAAGCTGCTGCTGAACACCGACCTGGTGTCCGAGGAGAACGTGGCGGCTGTGCGCGATATGCAATCCAACCTGCGTGATCAGGATATCAAGATATCTATCGTGGATCTCTTGCTTCAGAGAGACTTGCTTTCCCGTTCGGATCTGAACTCCCTTCGATCCCTGGTCGAACAGGAAACGGAAGGTGGAGATGCCCTGATGCCGGCCCGGTTTGAGTATCCCTTCCTGACCCAGAAAGAGATAGCGGAGCGGGCGAGGGAGGAAGGGGTTATTTCCGACCGAACCTACGAACGCATGAGAGAGATCCAGGAACAGCTGGAGGAACAGGGCATCACCAAAACCGGGGGAGAAGTGCTCGTCGAGCAGGGATTTGTTCAGCCGGAGGAACTTCAGATTGAGGAATCGTCTTCCGAAGAGGGATTCATGGACCGGATCGAGGAGGGGGGAGACCTACCGGAATCCTTCACGGCATCACAATCCACATCGTCTGAATCCCGGGAGGGCCGTGGAGACCCGTCGCGTTCTCGATCTCAGGTCATGACGGAGCTGGACCGATACGTCCTTGAGGAACTTGTGGAACGGGGTCGGATCGAGCGAGCTCAGATTCCTGATGTCGTGGAGGAAGCCCGCAATCGAGAGACGGATGGGCCCGGTGGATCAGCGGTGCAGGACGAATTGCGAGACCGCGGGATTTTGCACCCGACAACTGAACGTGAAGTGCTATCGGCCGCGATGGATCGGCGGGAGCAAGCACAACAGTGGCAGAACCGGTTTGGCAACACGGGCCCCCTGATCGTCACCGGGGTGCTCATTCTCTGCGCCGCGGGCATTATCTACGCCTTTTACGGTTCGGGTGACGGGCAGACGCCCTCCGATACCGCCGCAACCAAGGCCACCACGACCGAGACATCCGATGAACCTGCGGCGACGTCACGCCGTCAGACCGCCGGTGGGGAGGAGCGTGAACCGGATCGGGAGGAACAGCCGGAGAGCGCTCAGCAAAAGACGGAGAATCTGTTGACCTTCGAAGCGAACGTCGGTCGAATCCTCGCAGAGCAGGACTGTCAGTGCGTGATTGAATTTGAAGGGGCGAGCGTTTCTCAGGTATCGGGTCGGATCAACGAGAAGGGTGTGATGCGCATCTCCGCGCTGTCCACCGCTGGTGCGGGCGCGTATGCGCCGGGGGTCTATGCGCTGATCTGTCGTATTAACGAGAGCCCGGGTTCGTCGCTTCCAGCGGTTCCCTCGGCGTTTGTGTATCCTCTTGAGGAGTATGGGCCGACGGATCAACCGCACTTTGAAAAGTTCTTGAACGGGGACCTCTGGACGTTCGTGACGGTTGCGGCTTTACCGACGTCCGAGTCGAAGGTGGAGGAAAACCGTGAGAATTTCGGCCGTCAGCTCCGTGCCGCTCTGCAGGAAATCGTGGAGCAATGGGAGAGCGTGAAGCCGTTTCTGTCGGACCGGGAACCGGACCACCCTCAACTCCGGGAGGAATTCCGGGCACTCTATCAGAACACCCGTAAACTAAAGAAGCGACTGCGGGAGTTTGATTCATATGAGACGTTTTATTTTCCAGCGATTCGGGAGCGGGTGTTGGAACTGACGGATGAACTCGCCGGTGCCGTGGCCCGGCTCATGATCAAACAGCGAGAACAGCAGGACATGGACATACCCTCCGATCTCCGTCGGATCGCCGGATCCGGAGCGGGCGGCTCCATGTCGGCCATTCGTTCGCTGGTGGAGACGTTCCAGGCACTTCGTGACCGGTTACCGGGGGAGGACGAATCGTCCAATCCAGCTCAATTTTTGAAACCGGTCGTCAGGGAGGAACTGCGTAAGCTGATGCAGGTCGAAGCGGTTCTGCGGTATCTGAGCAGCCATTCCGACGTACAGGAACAGGCGATTCAGCAGAACAGGGAAATGGCTCCCTATTATTTCCTGTCCTTCTACAAATACGCGCTTGCTCAAATTTCCGTGCGCTCCGTGCTTCTGAACAACACGTCGAAATTCAGTGTGTTTGATGACGAAACGGGCCAGTCGATCGACGAACTCAGTGCGCGCATGGAGGGGCGGCTCGGGCAGGTGATCCGGGATCTGGTAGGGGAATTTAACATCACGCTTTCGCAGAAGATCCCGGAGTCGAATCAGTTTGATGGGAACCTCAAACAACAGATCACGGAAACATTTCAACGTGCCGGCGTTGAGCAAGCGGTCCTGGAGATCGAACAGTAAGCATGACCCATCGGTGAATGGGGATGCTGCTTCCCGGGCGAGCCGAC
>CAZQNZ010000206.1:0-4215 GCA_964594615.1 uncultured Planctomycetia bacterium | reverse complement strand
CGTTGCTGATGTGGCGCCAGTTGATGCAGTGGCTTGGTGGAATGGGGATCATTGTTCTGGCCGTCGCGATTCTTCCTCGACTTGATGTCGGAGGAGCTCAGCTGGTAGCCATGGAGGCGCCCGGTCCCGGCGTCGAACGGCTTGCTCCTCGTATTGCGGACACCGCGCGGCGACTCTGGGTGATCTACATTGGACTGACGGTGCTCGAAATCCTGATTTTATACACCCTGTTTGCCCTGGACCTTGCGCCGCGCATGAACCTGTATAACAGCGTGGCACATGGGTTCACCACGATGCCGACCGGGGGATTTTCGCCAATGGCCCGGTCCATTGAAGCCTTTTCCGCTTACGCTCAGTGGGCGATCATTCCGTTCATCTTTCTGGCCGGAACCAACTTTGCCCTGCTCTGGGGTTGTATGTCCGGAACCCCCGAAATCGTCCTCAAGAACACGGAATTCAAGGCATACACGGGGGTGATCTTTGTGTTTGCCTGTGTCCTGGGGATTGTGCTCTGGGTGAATTCCCTGACCTCCGGGTTGATGGATACGGTGCGTCACGCGATTTTTCAGGTGCTCACCATTCTGACCGGAACCGGTTATGCCAGTACCGATTTTAACCAGTGGGGTGGAATGGCCACAACCATTCTGTTTCTGGCGATGTTTCTTGGGGGCTGTGCCGGAAGCACGACGGGTGGGATCAAAATCATTCGATGGATCGTCGGATTTAAGGAAGTGGCCCGGGAACTGTTTATGAGCATTCATCCGAACGCTGTACGACCGATTTCCGTTGGCAATCGCACGTTACAGGATCAAACAACGCGTCGTATTGTTGTTTTTGTCCTGTTTTATTTCTTTCTGTTTTTGTGTGGGACGTGTATTATTTATCTGGACGATGTTCGAGTTGGACTGCAATCGGATCCCCTGGAAGTGATGAGTACCACCGCCGCCTGTCTTGGCAACATCGGTCCCGGATTCGGGCTTGTTGGTCCCATGAACAATTACAATGCGTACTCGCCGGTGTCCAAGATCATCCTGATTCTGCTCATGTGGTTCGGCCGCCTGGAAATTATGACCGCCTGCGTTCTGTTTCTTCCGTCGTACTGGACGAGTTAACAGCGCATACGGTCGTTGTGAATGATCGTTCATCCAAAGACGTTCCCTGCCTCTGACCCCCTCGCTTGACAACAGACCTCATTGAGCGACTTCAGGAGATCCCACCCTCAGGATGGTTTGATCCGTTCCTGAGAGACAGTTGAACCCCCCCGTATCGTCAGTGGTTCAATTTCCAAGCAGGTCAAGCAACGAGTAGAAGTCTATGCCAACAGCGCATCATCGACGCAGAGTGACGCCGAGATGCGACGTGAAATTGGACCGTTCAATTAGTGTGTATAACGTATTGTTCTCTGGGATGAATGAACAATAACGACGATCCCATTCATTCGAATGCGGTGCATTCGCCGCTTACGCTGCGTCGAAAATGCTCGACGCTCCCTTTGTGCATCTGTGCTTTTCTCCGTGCGCACCGAACCAATGCATCCGCAGTGACGTTAAGATTTGTCAGGGGTCTTCTAATTTGAACCGAACAAACGAACGATCATGTCGATGAGAAATGACGCCGGTATACGCGAAAAAACGGACGCTGAGTACGCACCCTCTTTTCGGACGGGGTCTATCTACAGCTGATATCCACGTCCTGTCTCAGGTGTTCACTGGATTCAATCCGACGTATCGCTTCCTCGATTCGACCGCGGATTGATCGCACAGACGCATCTGCATGCTCGTCCATACCGGAGGAGCCCCATGATGGGTTCAGGTCTAAAGATTTCGCCAATTCCCGAAATGTCACATCCGCATACGCCGGCAGTAAACCCAGTGCTTCTTCAAATGAGGTCCGAATCGGTTCCGGTTTCATTTGCGAGAGAAGCTCATTCAGCGGCTTTTTTCTCATTCGTATAACGTTCTTCACATACTTGTGTAATGATTGAAATCTGTAGCCCTCCATGTCAGTGTTGCCGGACAGGTGGAAATCTAGAATCGATTGATACGGATGAGATGTAAACTTCTGGAATTGATGGAGATACTGAACCACCTCCTTCAATCGATACAGAGCATACGAGGTAAGATCATGATACGGTAAACTCAAACGGGCGTTGTCAATGGCCGTTTCAACATCCTTGATGGTTTCTCGATCGTACTGGCTCATATGCCTCAGGACATTGATGTTCTGACCGAACCCCCTCTGTACATACGCTCTCGGCCAGGACAAGGGAGACACCCCAACCTGCCTGAGAACCGTCATCGACAACGCGTTGACTTTTTTCGCAAGGACGTACGATAGCTTCAAAAGCTCCCCTCGAAGATTCCGGTAAGGCAGTAATGCATACCGTCCTTCCTGTTCCTCTATCCAACCTCTCAAATTTTGAACCGCATCGTTTACCCTCATAAAACGATCAAACAGTTCCTTTGCAATCCGTGCTTTATCACGATCCCCTTCGTACGATGATCGAGCAAATTTCAACCAGCTTTTCCATGCGGAAATCAATGAACGGCCCCGCTCTGTCAGCTCACAGAGGTTTCGTTTGTAAAATGTGACCAGATCCTGTCGCGTTCCGACGGATACAGCGTATTCCAGTGCCTCCGTATCGCTGATCATCAGAACGCTTGATTGCTTTGACTCCTCATTCGATAGATATTCGGATAACCTTGAGAGCACTAGCGGTTTCCGTAGCAGATCCGACCCCGATATACGGATCCGATATACACCAGGGGGAATCTGCTCCTGAGGCCCGCCGGGGGTCCATTCAAGTTGTATCCCCTTCTTCGGGTGCACAGTTACTCGTTTGTCGAACCGATCAAGCGACTGGTCCTGCCAGTGGAGCGACACATTGACCCGGTGTCCGGACTTCACATGTTCCAGTTGTTCGGAAAGATAAAATGTATACCGTCCGTCTCGAGACCGATTGACGCGAAAGGGAGATGCAGATGGGTTCTCGGACCCCTCTTCCGACTCCGGAGACCGTCCCTCCTCCTGTCCGGACGTTCCCGTGTGTGTTTTGGCCCCGGACTGTTGAGGATCCTCTTTTTCTCGCTGGATTCGATCCGTTTGATAAGGACACAGAAGAACCGTCATCAACCCCAGCAGAAGCACCAGTCCCACCCCTAGAGGTTTCATGAAGACACCGGGAACATTCCGGAAAACGCTCTTCGTATCTTGCGTATCGTTCTCGTTCATCGCTTGATGCAACGAAACATGATGCCAAAAGGTACTCCGTTCGAAACATCACACTGCAATCACCGGTGGCCGTTCAAACCGGCCATGATCAGTAAGCGTCACAGGCAGATCAGGAAGGCATATAACAGGCGCCAATGAATTCAAAATACATCAACCCAAATCACATGTAAAGATTCGTTTGACGTCAGCAGTGATTTCTGAGCCCCGGAGTCAGGGCGTATAGAACATCAACCCCTTCAGCCGGACGTGCTCATACATGACGGTCACATCCTCAAGAAAGGGTGTGACATTCATCGGAGTGGTTGGGTTTTGAACTCGCAGCCTGTACGAGAGCGATTCTCCCTCCTGAATGAATATCTCGTGGCCAAAGAGGTCATCTGGCCTCACGGGTTCCCCCAACCAGCGACCACGAGGAGCAACTCGAGTACGTTCCCGCTTCATGTTCCACCAGGTATCCGAGTTTTTTCCGAAAGTCATCTCAAAGTAAGGCCGTTCCAACTCCGGAAGGTCGTCCGATACCACCTTCTTTCCTGCCTGGTTGTAATCACGACCACGAGCTCCATCCTCAGGACGGTACTGGGTATGTGCTATTCTGCTTATGCGAGCTGGTCCTCCCTCTTCCAACCGCAGCACCTCCCTATCGTCTCGCGTTTTTATGTGTGCGGATTGATCGGTTTGAGTGGAATCATCAAACGGTTCAGTCCACTTGCGCTGGCTCCGTTCCCCTCCGGAATCTGATAGCCCCTGAAAAGAACCTGTATACTGTACCGTTCGATGATCGGAATGCACATATCGGTTCTCATTATACGGCTCGACACGGTTTTTCGAGGCCTCGTTTACCCAGTAAAACTCATCAATTGTGCCATTCGCAAATCCATCGTCGTAAAAACGTGCCCAGTTGAATTGCCAGGTACTCCCATCCTCCGGGACGATTCCATAACGTTTTGTTCGTCGAGAAAAGTTACTTCCAACCTGGCCCATGTT
>CAZQNZ010000205.1:0-4226 GCA_964594615.1 uncultured Planctomycetia bacterium | reverse complement strand
AGTTCGGCGTCCGGGTCGGAAACGTTCGTTGGTGTGGGGTGCTTGATCCGTTCCACGTCCACCGTTTGTTTCACCTGGACCCCCATCTGTTCCACGTGGTCGGTATGGGAGGCCCGGTCGGTCACCAGTTTGACCGGGTTCATGTTGATTTCCTGAAGGATTTTCGCGGTGTTCCAGCAGACGTATCGGTCGTCAAAGATCTCCTCCCGCACACACGTCCGGCCCTTGCACTCCTCGGACGTTCCGGTAAACCGCTCCAGGGGAGCGTGTGGATCGGCCGGAACCTGTCGCTCGGTCTTGCTCCAGCACACCAGCGCCCCCGCCCCGGCCTCTCCGAGGGTCTGCAGCATCCCGGTCATAATCTGTCTGCAGTCGCAATCGTCGGACTGGAAGACATGGCCCTCAATACATTTCTTGTGGATCAGGACGGGGGGAACATCACCATTTTCCGAAAAGGAGGTGTTCTCCTCGTCGGCGATGATCGTTCGGTAAACGCATTCGTCCAGTCGGGAGACGTACGTACGCAGTTCAAACGTTCCGTACTGTGTGGAAATCTCTTTGCGATTTTTCTCATCCAGGATGGGCTCATGGTGGGTGCGATACTCGACGATGTCCGAGATCCGGCATCGTTTGATGTCGTGTTCGTCGCAGAACCGCTCGAAATCCTCGTCACTGGCCATCGTGCCGTCGTCGTTCATGACCTCACAGATGACGGCTATCGGTTTTTCCCCCGCAAGTTTGAGCAGATCCACCGATCCCTCGGTCTGTCCGCGCCGTACGAACACCCCTTCCTCCCGTGCAATGAGCGGGAACACGTGGCCGGGCCGTCTCAGGTCGTCCGGTCGGCTGCTATCGTCAGCAAGTACCCGGACCGTCTTTGCCCGGTCCTGTGCGGAAATACCGGTTGTGATACCGTTCCGGGCATCCACCGACACCGTAAATCCCGGCTCCGAAATTTCATCTCGCTTTTCGGGAATCATGCGTCGTAACTCCAGGGAGTCCGCCCGGTCCGCACTCATGGGCACACACATCAATCCCCGGGCCTCTTTGGCCATGAAGTTGACATCCTCCGGCGTGACATGCTCCGCCGCCATCACCAGATCACCTTCGTCTTCCCGGGTCGGATCATCCTGTAGCAAAACCATTTTGCCCTGCCGCAGATCCTCCAGCACCGGTTCGAGTGATTGGTCGTTACTCATGTTTCTCCTCCTCCTGGTTCGCTGTGACAGAGGACCCGTTCCAATGCCCGGGCTCCTGAAAACGCTCGGACCGTTCGATGTCTTTTTTTCCTGGAATCACCTCGATCTCCCTTTGCCATGCCTCGGAATGCAATACCTCTTCAACACACCATCTTTAAGAAGGTTATTGTAAATTGTTCTCTGTGAAATACAACCTTTTGTCCCATTTGATCCCCTGGCCGGGTCGAGTTCATCCGATTCCACAATACGAACGTTCCTGCTCACCTGAACACGTATACGTAGCCCGCTTCGTGAAACGTCTAACACGTTTAAGTGCCCCCGTTTTCTCTGCTGATTCCAGCTCTCTCCGAGGTTCCGTCACCGTAACGACGGCCCCCTCGACGGATCGATACATGGACCTCGTCCCGGCTCAAAAGAAGCGGGGCGATACGGACGAGCTCCGTCCGCACCGGACCTCAGCCGATCTGTTCGCGAAAGCAACTGAACGCAACTTCTGGAATCACCGGGGCAGATAGAAGACTGTACCTTGATTTATACCGTTTGCTTTAAGAATATGCACGTTCCGACACGAAGAAGGACTTCATTCCAGGAAGGTGCAGGAGATGATTCGGCAATCCCGTGGTTTTACCCTGATCGAACTGATGATCGTCCTGACCATTATTGCAGTCATCGCGGCCATAGCCATTCCAAGCATTTTGAGATCGCGAATTTCCGCAAACCAAACCTCAGCAATTGCTTCTCTTGACGCCATTACAAAGATGAACCTGCAGTTTCGATCAAACGACCTGGACCAGAACGGCATGAATGATTTCTGGGTGGAGAACGTCTGGGGACTGTTTGGTATGAAAGGCGGTGATCAGAAGCCGATTCAGATGATTCCGGTGAGTCTCGCTCGGTCCGACTACGATGCCCCCGGAGAACTGACCACGATCGATGCCAATGCTGCGGGGTTTTCGATGGATACCACGATGAATTCAGCCTCGCCGAAAAGCGGGTATTACGTGGCCATGTTCGTGGGGCAAACCGGAAGCGGCGTCTCCTGTAGCTTTACAAGCGGGGGAGACTGTTACGCCGGCGGTGATGCCAGTGGAGGATCCACCTGTAACGATGCGTCTGCTCTCTACACGAATGAGAACCGGTTCAGTGTGTCCGCGTTTCCCTCCCTGTACGTGAGTACCGGCACCATGGCGTATGCCGTGAATGAAACGGGCAACAAGTTTGAGATCCGGGCAAAGGAAACCAGTGGCGTCAGCAGGCCCTTCAGCGCAGGGGATGATACGCCGAATTCCAGCGAAGGCACCGCTCCGGTGGAATGTCTGCCGGCCGACGAGATCCTCACGGTCGATTGGGGAACAGTGGATTAACTCCGACCTTGTCGAGCCCTGCACCTCCATGCGAGCCGTTGAATCGCTCCCTGATCAAAGCGGCTGGACAGTTCACCTCTCCTCCCTGAACGTAGAGCATTCATTTACACCGGCTGATCATCCGTGAAGCTCCACCTTCCACGGATCCTGCCCGGTCATCATATAAGCCGGAGGAAGCGACCGGGCATTTACCTGATGGAATGAGGGATCATATCTCCTTCAAGGTACATCCCACTATATATAAATGTATGGGAAAGGACGAACGAACGGGATCACCGGTAGAGCGGCGGGAACAAGGGCCCGATCCGGACCGATATCAACGGGGTCGGCGTCCCTCGAATCAAAGTGGTTGCCAGACCGTCACGCCGGTACGGATTGACGTCCACCGGTCTTCCGCCCTTCCCTTTTCGAAGATCATACGAGGACCCTCATCCCACCCCCATTGTCGAAGACGCACGACCCCCAAGGATCGACCTCCCACCGGACGACGAAACCCTCAAACGTCACGATCGAACCGGTGCAGTTCGACAACGTACGTGCGTCTCCGGTGTCGCAGATTCGCAACATTTGTTACTCCGTTGTTGATTGTCTTGAACCGTTAGCCGGGCACGTCCCCGGTAACGGCACGAAAACGGCCTGCTTCCACCGGTTCCGGGGGCGGTCCCTGGAATAATTGTTGCAACGAATAAACTGCAGCCCGTTCTGGAGCCGTTTTCAATCTTTTGAATAGATCATGTCCGTTCACCCGACGTCCGAAGACGAAGCGACCTCCCATTCGGCATCCGCGGAAAAATCGGAACTGAAAGGACCGTTCGGTCGGGTTCATGATGATCTGCGGGTATCCGTGACGGATCGGTGTAATCTTCGTTGCGGATACTGCATGCCGCCGGAGGGCATTGATCACGTCAAGAAGGAGCTGGTGCTCTCGTACGAGGAGATTCTGCGGGTGCTGCGGGTGGCCGTGACGCTGGGTATTCGAAAGGTGCGGATCACCGGAGGCGAACCTCTTGTGCGTTCGGACATCATGCCGTTTATCCGGGATTTCACGGCGGACGGCACGTCAGAGGTCATCGACCGGCAGCTGCCTGGAATTGCGTGGGCATTCTCGGCTAAAGTCTCCAGATTTCAGCCTGCGCACCTTCGAAATTGTTAACCACAGCACAGCCGATACTAGAACAGTACGGGAAACACCACGGAACCGGCGATCACGAAATTGACGGGATGTTTCGATGAAATGAACCGCTTCTGAACTGTTAAAGTCCATGTTGAGGAACCATGATTCCACAGAACAGCGCGCACTGGCACCTGATGTTGAACCATTTTCCGATCGTGGGCACCATGCTCGGTATTCTTTTGCTCCTCGTGATGTTTACGCAATCATCGAAAGGGTATGAGTACCTCGCCCTCTGGTGGTTCGTCCTGATCGCGGTGCTGGCAATTCCGGTGTACCTGACCGGGGAACCCGCGGAGGAGCTGGTTGAAGGAATGGCCGGCGTATCGCATGAAGCCATTGAACACCACGAAACGTGGGCGATGTGGGCGTTCACACTGCAGGAACTTACCGGTTTATTTGCGTTCGGGGTCCTTCTGTACCGGAATCTCATCGGCGATCCGGGGACCTGGATTCGCCCGACACTGCTTGGACTGGTTCTCATCACGGCCG
>CAZQNZ010000204.1:0-4232 GCA_964594615.1 uncultured Planctomycetia bacterium | reverse complement strand
CAAACAAACCGGAAGGAGAAACAAACATGAACATCCATATTCCTATTGTTCCTCCCCCGCTTCCTGGCCTATGCAACCGGCCTGCCGGTCGAACGACCGGCTCCATCGTCATCGCGAACCGCCACCCCTTCTGATTCCTGCCCCGGACGAACCCCACCAGCACCGTCAGGGCCCACCTCAAAATCATCGAGCCTCACGTTCTTCACCACCTTTACGGCATCCATGCTTACGTTGATTCACGTAAATTGTTCTGTTACCGTGAGATCGTGTTCTGTTGAATTCGTGCATTATCATGTCCGTTTTCTTCCTGAGAGATCAAACATCAATCGGTTTCGTTGTTCATTTTGTTATACAGGTATTTCGAATGATCGTAGTTAACACCGAGACCATACCCGGGTATTCGATTCAAGAAAGCAAAGGGCTCGTTCAGGGAAACACCATTCGAGCCAAGCACATGGGACGGGACATTGCCGCCTCTCTCAAGAACCTCGTTGGTGGAGAGTTAAAAGGCTATACAGAAATGCTCACCGAAGCCCGCCGTGAGGCTCTTGAACGTATGCTCTCACAGGCGGAGGAACTGGGTGCAGATGCCGTGGTCAACCTCCGGTTCAGTACCAGTGCGGTCACCCAGGGAGGAGCGGAAATTTACGCGTACGGAACCGCTGTCGTCGCGGAGGAGATTGAAGAGACCGAAGACCCCCCTGCGGACGAATCGATCCCATCGACGCCATAATCTCTTTCTACAGGAATCACGTTTGTCATGACCTCGCTCCTCGTTTTTCTTGTAATATATGTCGTCTTACCGGCTCTTCTGATTCTGGTGTGCGGGTTTGGTATTGGACGATATATCGAGCGACAGCACCTGAACGATCTGGACCGGCGCGAGAAAGAAACCTCGGATGTGACGGTCACCCAGGTCAAGTCATTTCCCGGGGGATGTGATTCGTCCATTACTCCTCGCACCCTATACGGCGAAGTCGTGATCGGAAGCGACTATCTGAAACGATTTCTGATGTATGTCAAAAATATTCTCGGCGGGGAGCTGACCAGTTACCAGACGATGATCACCCGAGCCCGCAGAGAAGCGTTACTGAGAATCGTGGAGGAGGCAAAGGAAAACGGATACAATGCCGTTGGAAATGTGCGCATGTACACCACCTACCTGGGAGGATCAGCCGCTTCGACAGAGGGAAACGATATGAAGATCGCGGAGATCATCGTCGTCGGCACGGCGTACCATACCTCCGAAGAAGAGCACCGTGAGCAACTCGCCGGATGAGCACTCCATCGAGAATGAACCTCATCGCAAGAAGGAGTCGTTCGACTCCGATCCCGGCGAGGACGAGGTCGATGTGTCCGGTGAAAACCGGTCCGAACGAGAACGGGCTGAGCAGAGTGTCTGGAGCGAACCCGGCATGTCGAAACAACTGGCCGGCCCGACGGCCCCCTCGGACACCCCGTACGAGACGTGGCTCAGGGAGGGTCGGGAACAGCACTCCGAGACGAGAACCTGGATGATCACCATTCTGATCGCCGTGTTCTCCGCACCTTGGGCGGTCCTCGGCGCGTTACTCGGGGGTCAGCAGTCGGTGTTTCCTCTTCTCTCCCTTGTGGTTTTTGGACCCTTTATCGAAGAGGTGATGAAAGTGGGCATCGCACTGTATGTGATCGAAACACGTCCCTTCTGGTTTCGTAACCGTGCTCAGCTTCTATTCTGTGCGGCGGCGGGCGGCCTGGGGTTCGCCATCATTGAAAACATGATCTACCTGCAGGTGTACATTCCCAATGCTTCACAGGCCGTTATCAACTGGCGCTGGTCGGTGTGTGTCGCACTTCACACCGGATGTTCGCTGATCGCCGGATTGGGGCTGTTGAACACATGGGAGCACATCTGGGAGGAATACAAACCGGCTCAACTCGCGTATGGATTCCCGTACTTGTTCACGGCCGTGGGTCTGCACGGAACCTATAACCTGCTTGCCATACTTCTTGAGAGATTGGATTACCACTTTTGAGGCGCTCCTCCTCAATCTCAACAGTTGAGCGCCCTCCGGCTCGATCCGCCCTGCTCGTGATGGCTCTGATGTACAAACAGTTACTCGAACGGACGAGCGAGAATGAAAGCCTCGAAAAGACGACAGATCCTGGCCCCGGGTTTAGCGACGTGAAACGAGCAAAAGTAGACGCCCCGAATGGGGCGAAATATCTTAGCCCCGGGTTTAGCGACGTGAAACGAGCGAAACCCGGGGTATAAAAAAGGAAATAGAGAAACGGATTCCCGAGCGAACGCGAGGGAATGGATCGCATGGAACGCTGTACCATCGTCCCCTGACCCGCCGGTCTAAAGATCACAATAATCAAGTAAAGTCATTGACAGAACGATGTCTTGCAAAGAAAAAACCAAGATTGAAAACAATTCAGCAGAGATTAGAAAATTTGAAGAATGCTGTCGAGACGATTGTCGGTTTCTTTTGATGTGACAACTATGGATAACCTACAGAATATACATAAAAACAACGGAATGTTCGTCACTCAGGGAGTAGTTGGACACAGTCCGGGGCATAGTCTTTCGATCGGAGGCATTCTGATCACCATATTACTGGCTTCCATGTTAACCTACGATATTGTCCCCATAGTGATCATACTTTGCAATGTTGTGGCAGCAGTTTTCAGTTTTAGAGGTCATGTATACAACATTCGTTATGATGAATGCACCGCTATAAAAAGCACATATATCTTTTTCTACGAGAAACATTCCACAACGCTAGACCCGGACAAGATCATCATGAACGTCAGGGAGAACTGGACCAACTCAAGAACATTCAAATTGTTCCTGGTTGATTCGAGAGGAGATCGACATGAGATACAACGATCAAAATCCGATCAGTTAGAAGAGCTTGGAACTGAAATCGCTCAAGGACTTGATATAGAGTTCGTGATAAACGATTAATCTCATCCATTCAGCTTGAGGCAACAATGAACGGTAGATTATCTGCTGCAGTGATGACGTTAGCTCTTTTATCAATCGCATCAAGTTTGACTGCTCAATCAGAACAGGAATCGAAGAATGAGGCTTATATAGTTTTGTCAGAAGGAGTCGAACAACTCGAAAAAGATCTGGAAAACGGAACGTCCTATAAGCTACGGAAGGTCGTTAAGAATGAGATGGATTCAGCGTTTTCAGGCTCGGTGAGCGGACAGGAAGTCACTCAGGAAACGAGCATTGATCCTCAATTTCTGCTTGCAAAAACAAAGATCAGAACCGTATCGGAGAAAAACGTTGATCAGTCATTGCTCGCACAGTCAATCAATATCCTGGGAAAGAAGGGGGAGGCGTTTTTTGTAAAGAGAAACGATGGCAACTGGAGACGCTTTGAAGACCTGGATGGGATGCCAGATTCAGTCGGAGATCTGTTAGACACCACAAAGAATGAGGATCCTGAGCCGTCCAAGGTGTTATCGTTTCTGTCCGATGCCTCCATTGTGGGTGAGAATGAGATTGATGGAGTTCCATGCCACAAGATTGATGGCAAAATCGACCGGGAGAAAGCGGAGGGGTTCATCGATCAGAGGCTGGAGAAACTGAACGTGGTCGTCGAACGGGCGGATGTGAAAATGACCGGGGTAAGCTTCTGGGTCGCGAAAGAGGCTGAGCAACTGATTCGACAGAAAATGACCTTCAAAACCACAGTGTCTTTTGGCGGAAACCAGGGAGAGGAAGAACAAGAGATGCAGATGAATGTCACCGAAAAAACCACTTTCAGCGACATCGGTCAGGCCGAGGTGCAACAGAAATATCGAGACAAATACCGGGAGTTGCAGGAACAACATCAAAAATAAAAACGATCCACGGAAGGACGCAGATGCACGCAGATCAAAGAAGATGACGAACAGCTTGAGCAACCCTCAAGCAGAGCCGGTTATGTCAGAGCCCCGAAGGTCACAGAGGGGCCATACCCAATGTCGGTGAATTAGGCGATGATTTTTCAGCCCGATTTGCTGAGAACAGAACGTCCAGGGTCGTGATTCATTCGTGTGAGCCCTGGACGAAATCAATTCAAACAGTGGGTAGACCGTCCCATAAGCCCCGGAAGCGGGCGTCACAGTGTGAGCCCCCGGTTTAGCGAGTGAAAACGAGCGGAACCGGGGGGCAAACCGTTCGGAACGAAAGGGATTCCCCGGTAGAGTAGAGATGGGGCGACGCCATAAGGCGTGGCCGCCATCCCCCTCGT
>CAZQNZ010000203.1:0-4233 GCA_964594615.1 uncultured Planctomycetia bacterium | reverse complement strand
GCACCCCGTAGTGGGTGCGATATCTAAGCCCGGGGTTGAGCGCAGCGAAACCCCGGGGAAAATGATCAAAGTAGAAGGAGGATCATGCACCGCCAGGTGCATGATGGATCGTGTGGAACGCACCACCCCTCCGGATAATCCGGTTCATTTCACCGTGTATCACCCGGATGGAGGCACAGGACCAGACCGAGCGTTGAAGTCACGATGATGTGCTCCCAATTTGACCGGCTCGGACGAGGTATCGTCTGTGACATCTGTCGATCACGTCGATGTTGATTGTTTCCTGCGGAGGTGTACGTGTCTGAAAAGCACTCCTGCATCATCCGGGTTCCACCGGTTTTGAAGTGCTGGTTCATGTTGTTGTAGGACATATATAAGAATACTATGGCTCTTTGTTTGAAAAGGTCTTTATCAGATTATAATGTGAATAATTCAACGTGAGTACTGAACAAATCATGGTCCGGCGGAACCGTCGAATGGTACCGGATCTCCCCGGACGTGATCGGAATGGTACGAAATTGTGATGCGAACTCCCGAATGAATTCGATGATCTTACTGCGAACCCTCGAAACGGAGAACCCTCACCGTCTATGGGCCGTCACGACGGTCCTCACGACCCTGGTGGTTCTGTTCAGTGTATGCCTTGTGAACGAGGCCACGTCATCGGGAGAGTCCGAGGAGGAGCCCAGCGAGCCGAGTGCCACGTCCATTACCCGCTCGGCGGCCGGTCTAACCATTGAATCCCTGAAGATTAAGATGCCGGACCTGTCGATCGATGGCGGTGAAGAGGAGCAAACGGGCGAGCAATCGACGAATCGGGCGTCCGAAGATGCGAAGGACGGCCGGCAGACGGCGGAGACGAACACGTCCGAAACGGCGGCGTCGGAGGAGCCCCCGCTGGACCTCAGCGAGACGGACCCGATGCCGCAGGTCCGTAAAATCATCCTGGATCCGGTTCCCAACCAGGCGGATCATCTCCTGCAACCGGCGGACATGCGCAGGCGAATCTACATGAAATTGTTGTTTGAATATCGCCTGTGGAAGGTGAATGAGCAGATGAACCTGTACAGGTTTCCGGAAGCCCACGATCACGCAAAGGCATTGTATGATCGACTTTCGGGCACCTTTCTGGAAGAGAAGGCACAAACGGTCCTGCGAAGAGTCAAGAGAGCGTCCGGCAAACTGTATCGCAGCGTCCGGAACATCGCACAGCAGTACGTGGACCGTGAGCAGTACGAGAAAGCCCAGCAGGTCTACGTCAGGTACAGGAGAAAGCTGGCCCGTCCGGAGCCCTGGGATGAATTGATCAAGCGGGATCAGGTACGAATTGCTTACAACGAGAGTGCGGACTGGATTCGCAAACAAAAACGGGAAAGTCGGCGCATCAGTCGCAAAATGCACAAGCGTTACAAGCGGAAGCGACGGCGGGAGCGACGTCGTTGGCGTGAAAAACTGCGGGAGGAACGGAGAAACGAGTTTATCAACGAGACGGCGCTGGTGGCGGATATTCCGTCCGGGAATAACTACGCCTCCTCACAGAAGCCGGTGGAAGTGACACGAAAAGGGACGGAGCATTTTCGTGTGCGAATGAAGGAGGGCGGACGAGACGCGGTTGGATGGTTCATGTGGGCCTTCGAGGGGTTTCCGGACCGGCCCCGACGGGTACGTGTCGATCTGGTCAATGTCCCGGAGAAATGGCACTCGGTCAACCCGGTGGTTTCGGCACCCGGCGTGGAGGACCTGTCGGATCCGGAGCATTTTCGCTTCCAGCGGCGGGAACGGCCCATGAAACTTGAGGAAGCATCAAACGGCTCCATGCTCCCCCCGACGGATGGACAGAAGTGGCGTTACATGCAGGACGTGCGCTGGAAACCGGAGCAAAATACGCTGACCACCTACGCCCGCGTCCAGGGCGATCGCACGTACTTTGCCATGCGGGTCCCGTACACGTCGGACCTCAACGAGCAGGTGATGGAACAGCTGGGCGAGGTCAAACGAGATGTGCGCGTGCACCGGGTCGGGACCTCCCCGGAAGATCACCCGCTGTACATTGCACAGATCGGGGGTACCCGCGGGGAGGCGGCCAAAAAGCAGCCGTGCGTCGTGCTGGTCTGCCAGGAACATCCGGACGAACATCTCACCGGACAGTTTGGTTTTCAGACCATTCACGCACTGCTGGACCTGCGCAAATCCAATGAATCACTGCGCAACACCACCTTCCTGATCATCCCCCAGCTGGACCCTCTCGGCACGGATCGCAACTACTATTCACGGATCACGCGAAAGTTCAACGACGCTCCACGCGAGGTCGAGCATCCGGCCACGCAGCGAGCATACGTGTCCTGGTTCCGGGAGTGGGCCACGGAAGGGAACCGTCTCACCATGGTCGTCAATATGCATAACATCGAGGGGGGTGAGCGGGACATTCATTTCTTTCCGGGGTATCTTCCGGGGGGCAAACATCACCGGCACACCGGGCCGTTCCTGTCCGCATTCGTCAAACGGATGGAATCAGCAGGGTTTTCGGCCACGGCGGAGGGGGAGGTCAGCGGGATGATGAGCCGGCTGGGTGGATTTATCCATCGGTACATGGGCGCCCCCCACATGCTGCTGGAACTGAATTCCCAGGCCAGCAGCCGTCATCTGATTCTGCAGGACCTGTATCTTATCGGGGCCCTCATGGTTCGGCGACTTGCCGCATATTTACATAGCAATTCACCACAGGCGAGGAAATTGTACCGGTACGTGTACGATCATCGACGTTACCGCAGCCGGCTTGTCGAGCGTTATGCACACCTGAAATCACTCGATCAGTATCGCAGGCGTGCACCCATCCCCCGAGAGGAATACCTCTGGGCGCTGCCGGCATTGGAGCGGCTCCGGAACCGAAAGCGGGATCCGGGCGACGGATTTCGCCGCCGGTGGATTCGTAAGCTCTATGAAAAAGACGGTATATCACCGTCCAACATCCCCGAGCCTTTCGATTATTAATATGTTGTCTTATTTTCCTGACTCAAACATGCGAACCCCCATGAACAACGTCACGATGTCGATCAACAAACGATGGTTCATGTTCCTTGTAATCGGTCTTCTCATTTCTGTTGCCGGCACACTTCCGTACGTCGTCCTTTCGGCCGACGAATGTCCGCAGTGTCCCGGTTCGCCGGGGAAAGGGGGTGGGGGTGCGTGCTCGGTGGACATCAAAACCGAGGGACCGCTGTGTCTGAACGGATCCGCCACGGCCATGGTCTACATCAGTTGCTCGGGAGACAAACAGATCGACACGTGTGATGTGACACTGTCCTCCGAGGATCACATCGTCTTCAAAAAAGACGGCTCCGAGCAGGACACGGTGACCATCTCCTCGTGCGGGGAGGAGGGAACAAAGGAACTCGAAATCGAGACCACGAAAACGTCCCTGCCGGAGAACGAAGAGGACCGAACGGTGGACATTGACGCCGAATCCGACTGTGGCTGTGAGTCCAACAGCGATGACGTGGAGCTAAAAGCGTGTAAGGTCGAGGTCAAAAATGAAGCTCAGGACAAGGGAAACACCTTTTGTCCGGGCGATACGGGGACGCTGAACGGATCCTACACCTGTAAACTGGACGACTGCGAGAAGGGATTCGACTGGTCCGTCACCTCGGGCAAGGAGTACATTCAGTTCGAATCCGGGACGGAAGGGGAACAATCCGTGGATATCAAGGTGCCGAACGACCTCTCATTGTCGGAGAACAAATCCGCAACGATTGAAGCCGCTCCGAAGGGGTGCACGGAGGACTGCGAGACCGGTACGTACGATGTGTCCATCGAACCGTGCGGTGCGGAAATCGAAGCGGGAAAAACCAAACTGTGTCCGACCGGCGAGACCACGCTGGAGGGTTCGTACAACTGCCAGGACCCCCCGGAGAAGTGTGAGAACGGGTTCGACTGGTCGATTGACACAACGGAACCTCCCATCAGACTCGTCGGTGAGACCGACGGACAGAAATCGATTGATGTGAAAGGGAAAGAGAAGGCTGAACCGGGAGCCACCGCGACCGTGCGTGCCAAACCGGCCGGGTGCTCGGACTGCGAGGAGGACACGAAGCAGATTCGCATCAAAGAGTTCGAGACGAAAGTGAACGTGGAAAAAGGGAAGGTGTGCCCGGGCGCCACCACGACGGTGAGGGCGAAATTGACCAAATGCCAGGACGTGTGCAACGAATTCAAATGGAAGGTTGAGGGAAACGC
>CAZQNZ010000202.1:0-4260 GCA_964594615.1 uncultured Planctomycetia bacterium | reverse complement strand
GAGATGGGATCCAAGTGGGGGGTCAACCGTACAATTGCACAGATTCATGCTCTTCTGATGATTTCCGACGAACCTCTCCACGCGGAGGAAATCACCGAAACATTATCGGTGTCCCGTTCAAATGTGAGCAATGGATTGCAGGAGTTACAGCAGTGGGATCTCGTTGAAAAAGTGCAGAAGATGGGGGACCGCCGAGATTTTTACGAAACCCATGAGGATCTCTGGGAAATGTTCCGGGTGGTGATTGCGGAACGAAAACGTCGTGAACTGGATCCGCTCATGGAAAATCTGTCGGATTGCATCGACGATGCAGCAGAGGATGAAACACCGGAGTATGCCCGTGAACGGATGCAGGAGCTGAAGTCTTTTCTGGACAAAGGATCCGATATCTGTGACCAGATACGCGACATGTCACCGGAACGGATCAAGCAGCTGGTGAACATGTGGGATAACGTCAAATCGATGCTGTTTTAATGACACAAAATTTTTTATCCTGTAAGTTTCACTTATTTGTGAAATTACTAAAACAAATGATAATCACCATGCCGTATCTGTTCCTTTACGTTGCCGGTGGTATTCATTTCGGGATTCTGGTGATGAATGTGTTTCTTCCCGGGTTGCTGGAATACGACAGCAATCTACAAAAAACGGATCCTATTATCCGGCAGGTGTTTTACGTTCATAATGCGTATATCCTTCTCATGGTCGCGTTTATCGGTGGGCTCTGCTTTTTTCTACCGGGTAAACTGGTGCAGGGAGGCATACTGGCAACGGTGCTGTGCGGGTTCTTCACGTTGTTCTGGGGGCTTCGGTTTCTCATTCAGCTTACGTATTACGATCCGACACTGAAACAGCGTTTTTATATGGTTCATCTGATGTTCACCGCAGCCGTTGGCTATCTGACGGTTTTGTTCTTCTGGTTGTTCGTTCAGCAGCTTCAGGGGGTCTTATGAACGATTTTATGGATCGTGTGTTTCGTGAATTCAAGCCTCAAATGATCGCGACGTTCAGTGCATGGGTCGGTGGGATGTTGTGGGGCGTGTACCTTGTGCTGGATATACTGAGTAATGGTGTACGGGGTGGATGGATCGAGCGGCTTTTTTTGCTGGCGCCCCTTGTTGTTGTACCGCTTGCGCTGTGGGTTATTTTACAGGTCAGCCAGCGGGGAAAGGGTCTGTTATATCGTGTCGCGGTCGGGGGGCAACCCGTTGCGGCGGTCGTGCTGGTTGCGGTGTTTGCGGTTCGACGACCATCGCTTGGCGGGCTTGCGGATCTGTCTGCGTTGACCGTCTATTTCACCATTCCCTGGCTGTTATTCTGTGGGCTACTTTTGCTCGGAGAGGGGTTATACGTGTGGAAGGGCCACATCGATGGATGGACGGATGTGCTCATTGTGGTTCCGGTCCTGTTTCTTCAGGTGGGGGGATTCTGGCTCATGATGGATCAGATGGGCATCGCCTTTATGGGGATTACGGCACCGATTCGGTTGCTGACGGGTGTGCATTTTCATTTCACCGGGTTCGGGTTGCCCGTGTTATTTGCCGGACTTCATGCGCATTTTCTTCGGACGAAACGGAAGAATCGTGCGTTTTGGACCGTCGTTGCCGCCGTGGGGGTCTTCGTTGGCATTCCGATGGTGGCGATTGGATTTATGGGAGCGGACATGATCAAGACCACGGGTGTCATTCTTCTTTCTTTCGCCACCGTCTTCGGAGCGGTGCTGTTGTTTGAGTCGGCGCGACGGATCGAACATCTGTTGTACATCCTGTGTCTGAGGGTGGGGGCGGTCTGTGTTGTTCTCGGAATGGTGCTGGCGGTTGTGTTTCAGGTGACACTTCATCTGGGGACGCCCGTTCTGTCTATTCCGGTGATGACGGTGACACACGGGGTGTTGAACGGAATGGGATTCATGCTCGGAGGCCTGATCGGTATACGTGGAGGGTTGATTGATCACGGAGGGCGGTCATGAACGTGTTCATTTTGCTGACGGCCGTTGCCTGGGTCATGGAAATGGTGTTCAGTACCTGGTTTCGTTTCCCCGGTGTTCGTCAAACCCGTTCAATCGCTCTGCCGATCTTCGGGATTGTTCGGAAGTTGCATTACGCCGAGCAGCTGAAGATGGGACATCGGTTACTGCTTGCTACGTTTGGTTTGCTTTATCTATTACAGGAAGCGGTTCGCTTATTCTGTATTTCATTTTGATTTACGGAGGCATTGTCCTGCGACAATGGATTTGATGTGAAACTGGCGATAACCGGTGGAACGGGATTTGTCGGTCGGCATCTGGCCGAGCGGCTGACGTCGATGAATCACACGGTACGAATCATTGCTCGAGGAGTCGATTCGGGCGCTCCATGGATGAAGAACCACCCGGACGTAGATCTTGTTCGCGGGTCGGTTGCGTCTCGCGGAGTGCTCGAGACGGCGTTCGAACACTGTGATGGTGTAGCACACCTGGCCGGAATCAATCGTGAATCGGGAAACCAGGATTTTGAGGAGGTCCATGTGCGGGGGACGGAACACGTCGTAGACGCTGCTCGGTCTCAAGGCGTCGACCGCATTTCACTTCTGAGCTTTCTCCGTGCGAGGCCCCATGACATTTCGGGATACCATGATTCGAAGTGGCGGGCAGAGGAGATTGTTCGCACATCAGATTGTACACACACCATTTTGAAAGCGGGGGTTATTTATGGGAAAGGGGATCACATGGTGGATCACCTGACGAAAGTGTTATCCATGATGCCCGTGTTCTTTCTTGTGGGTCGTGAGCCACAAAAAACGGCTCCGGTACACGTGAATGACGTCGTGGATGTGCTGGAAGCCAGTTTGGTTGACGGGCGAGTAACGGACACAACCGTCGCAGTAACCGGTCCGGAACAGATGTACCTGAAAGACGCTGTGAAACGGGTGGCGGATGTACTGGGGCGCGACCCGTATTTCGTTCGAATGCCTCTTGCTCTCCAATACATCAATGCCGGTGTACTGGAGCTATTCTTTGATGAACCCCCTGCCTCGCTGGCTCAGGTTCAGATCCTGTCGGAGGGGGTGGTAGACCCGTTGCCGAACGGAATCTGTGAGCCATTGCCCGAGCCACTATCCCCGAATCGTCGGTTCACGGCCGAACGGATTCAGGAAGCTCTCCCGGACCAGCGTTGGTTTCAGGTGTCCGATCTTCGCTGTCCGGAGGACAATATACGGAACGTGATTCGTCGAACTTCGGCTCGAATACAGTTGTAAAGTGCTCTTATAAAGCTGCTTGTCTTAGAAAAAACTCATGAAAAACAATCCATTTAAAGCAGTGTTCTTGTTCTTTGTGAACTGGACTCAGCCCCTGGGACGATTGCACTATGGGTTGGTCGGAGTGGTGCTGTTTTTCGTCAAGTATAACCTGGATCGGTTTATTGCCTCCTTCTATTTTGATCGATACTGGACGCCATTGCAGTACCTGTCACCAACGTATCAGAATGGATTGGCACACCTTTCACCGGAGGAGAAGGATCTGTTTCTTGTTCTACTGGTGTTATCCATCCCGTTTGTTTACATCGGGATCATGCTGACGGTTCGGCGATTGCGAAGTGCCGGGTTACATTTGTTGCTTTCCCTGCTCTTTTTTGTACCGTTTGTAAACGTGCTCTTTTTTATCATGCTCTGTGTTGTTCCACCAGCGGAGGAACGGGCCACCGGAGGCTGGGATGAACATCAATGGACGTTCACCCGGTTCATGCCGGAGAGCAAGAGTGGGAGCATGATGGTCAGCACCTTCCTTCCCGCCAGTTTGGCGGTTCCGGTTCTCCTGATTTCAACCAGTGTATTACAGCATTATGGCTGGGGAATATTCGTGGGCATTCCATTTGTGGTTGGTTGCTGTTCGGTTCTTCTGTATGGAATGAACGAGGAGCGGTACTTCTGGGAGTGCATGGTGGTGGCGTTTGTTTCACAGTTTCTGCTCGCATTTTTTCTCGTTGGGCTTGCACTGGAGGGAGTGCTCTGTCTGGTCATATTATTTCCACTGGCGTCAATATTTGGCGTTCTAGGTGGGGTCGTCGGTTATCTGGTTCAGAAAGGAATCGATTCGTCCCGCACCCCTGTTCACCGTATGATGATTCTGCTTTTTCTGTCCATGCCGTTTTTATTTGGCTTTGAAAAACATCAAGCACCGGAAGCCCCACGTTTGGAGGTCACCTCCTCGATGATTATTGACGCGCCTCCGGAGGAGGTCTGGCCGGAAGTGGTTTCGTTTTCCGAGCTGGATGCGCCTGA
>CAZQNZ010000201.1:0-4279 GCA_964594615.1 uncultured Planctomycetia bacterium | reverse complement strand
GTCATGTGTCGCAGGCGCACCACGTGGTCATCCCACACCTGAAAGAACAGCGTCGTTCCGTCGTGACGAATCGCACCGGCGTTGAGGAATTCGTCGACATAAGCGGTGGAGCCTCCACGCTCGTACGGAAGACGATAATTTGAGGGAGGTAACTCCGATTCGTTTGCCTGTCTGGAGACCCTCTTTTCCAATCGGTCAACCCGCTCAACCGCACCGAGTGCCGCGACTTCCGGGTGTCCGGAAATCTTCTCGTACGGAACCTTATTGATGCCCTTTCGTCCGAGATTGTGCTTTTCAAACAGTTCAAAATGACGACGGACCGACGGGAGGCCGAGTTCGCGGGCGGCGTAATGGTTCCGCAGGTATTGCCGCGTGCCCGGAAATCCTTTGTAGGACCGTCCGCTGATCCACTCGACCTTGTTCAACCGGCGGTATCCTTCCTCGTTGTTGCCCGGATAGAGAAAATGCGAATAGGCCTTATAGGCCTTCGGCAACCGGTCCTTAAGTACCTGAATGTCACTCATTTCAGCCACGATCGCCAGGTTGCCCGGGTTTCCAGCCCCGTAACCGGCGGAGTAATTGTTTTCGTTGGACAACCCCTTCGGGGAAAAATGATAATGATCGGTATTCGGGTTGCGAACCACACCGGACGTGATTTTTGCCAGACGGATCAGACGTTTTCGTTCCTGTTTTGCCCACTCCGGATCCGTGGTTTTCAGCACTTCGTAAATGCGGTACGCTGCCTTAAAATTGTGCAAACTCTGGTTGGCCACGTGGCGACTGACGATCTGGCGACTCATCCGTTTGTAACTGCGTCTCGCCATTTCAGCGTACGCTTCGCTGCGTGGAACCGGCGGGGTATCCGGGTCTAAATCGTGATCAATCGTTTTCTTGAGCAGTCCCTTCTTCTTGATGTCGTTTCTCAACAGGTAAAACGCCCGGTACAGATTGGCCTGTCCTCGTTCCAGACCATGGTGGCCCGATTCACGCTTTGGTCCTCCCAACCACGTAGGCCAGTTGACATTTTTTCCGGGCAGGGACGGCCCGAGAAACCCACCGTTTTTCCCCTGGGCTCGTACATAGAAATCCATCGCCGCAACGACGCGACGCAGAATTTCATCGTCGTTCCGGTACTCGGACCACTCACCGTGGTAGGCACGGGCAATGGTTTCGATGTGCCGCAGGGCCCCCATGTTTCCTTTGGCCTGCCTCATCAGGTGTCCGCCGTATGTTTGCGTTTCCCTGTCAAAATGCTTCTTGTAACTTCCACCCGGGTGCGCTTTCTGATTTCCGATGATAGCCCCCTTTGTCCATTCCGGTAGCGTTCCGTCCGTGAACTGTTTTTGATATTTCTCCCCAAAAATCTGGTGATTCATTGCAACCTTCACCGCTTCGTTTGCTTCGGATTGCCAGTGCTCGTAAAGTTCCTTTTCCGATACGGCCTGTTCGTTGTCCGGACGCGGCGGGCCCAGCTCAAACGGCGTTCCCTGCAATTCGTTCTCCGGAGCGACAAAATATCCGCCAAGATGAGTGTACGCTTGATAAATTGCAGGACCATCCTCCGATCCCTTGTGCGTCAAGGTGACCGTCACCTCGTCCTTTCCTTCCGTTCGATCCGTCGGAATCGGATACGTGGCGTAATAAAATCGATCGGGAAGTGGGATTTTCTTTCGTTGATGAAGCAACTTCCCGCTTCCCGGACTGTCCTTGAGTACCAGGTGACTGCCTCCGGACCCTGAATTCCCCCATACTTTGACCGTCAGGTAATTCGGTTTCTCCGGCGAACAATCCAGGGTCATCTTCACCTGAGCACCGTCCCCGACAAACCGAAGAAACGACCTCTTTGCATCCAGAGCGGAGGGCCCCCGACCCCGTTCAACCCCGCCGTCAACACTCTTCACCTCTGGCGATCGATCAATAATCCGGGATGGTAATTCATCGTCGGACTGAACCGGCTGAAGGAGCAAAAAAAGAATAAATAATGAAAGGACATGTACGGCGCGAAATGGTGATTCAGCACGGTTAATCATGGAATCTTTGGGGTTGAATGATCTGGTAAACTAGAGCAATCTCTGCAACCGCTGAGGTCGAGCCATTGTTCTTCCGGTTCGTCTACTGCACCCGTCGAGATTCCGATCAATTATTGATCGGGCACTCGCCTGCTTCGATGTGCGCTTCGAATTCGTCTCGGAACTTGTTGGTGAAGCTACGCAGGGGCATGACGGCCGCGTCGGCCAGCGCACAGATGGTTTTGCCCTGGATGCGATCGCCCATGTTATCCAGCAACTCCATGTCCTCCTCCCGTCCTTCTCCGTTTTCGATGCGGGCGATGATGTTCTCCGCCCATCCGGTTCCTTCACGGCACGGCGTACACTGTCCACAGGATTCGAAGTAGAAGAAGTGTTCGATGTTCTCCAGCACCTCCACAACACATCGGGTCTCATCGATGACCATAACCCCGCCGGACCCCGCCATCGTATCGGCGTCATCCAGCGTTGTGAAGCCCATACTCACATCCATCTCATCCGGTGTGAGCACCGGTGAAGACGCCCCGCCGGGAATGAACGCCTTGATGTCGTTTCCATTCCGAATCCCCCCTGCCACGTCATACACCAGTTTTTCCGCGTTGATGTCCAGTGGTTCCTCGTACACCCCCGGGTTCTTCACATCACCACTCAAACAGAACATGCGCGTGCCGGGGTTGTCTTCGTCGTCCCCAATGTTCTTGTACCAGTCCGGTCCGTTCTCGATGATGCCCGGCACGTTGGAGAGGGTTTCCAGGTTGTTCACCACCGTTGGACAATCATACAGGCCTTTCACCGCCGGGAACGGCGGCCGGTTTCTTGGAAGGGCTTTGTGCCCCTCCATTGACGTCAGCATCGCCGTTTCTTCCCCACAGATATAGGCCCCACCGGCCCGGTGAATGTGAATGTCCAGCTCGTATCCTGTGCCGAGCGCATCTTCGCCGAGGATGTCCTGTTCGTACAGCGTGTCAACGGCCTGTTTCATGCGTTCGTACCCTTTCCCGAACTCCCCCCGGATATAAATGTAAGCCGTGTGGCACTTGACGGCATACGCCGAAATGATAATGCCCTCCAGAGGCAGGTGCGGTTTCTCCTCCATCAACATGCGATCCTTGAATGTGCCGGGCTCACTTTCGTCCGCGTTAACGGTCAGGTACACCGGCTTCCCCATCTCCTCGGGATCCGGCACAAAACTCCATTTCACGCCGGTCGGGAAGCCCGCCCCACCGCGGCCCTGCACTCCCCCGGCCTTCACCGTTTCTTGCACGTCTTCCTGCGACATCTCATTCAACGCTTCTCGGGCCGTTTCATACCCGCCGTTGGAACGGTAGAAATCGAACGTATGGGAATCGTCCTCGTCCATTCCGGCGGTCAGGATTTCGGCCGAGGATCCCGGTCGTTTCTGCGGGGCCTGATCCATCGGATCCGGATCCAGTTCACCGGCGTCCATTTTCTCCAGGAACTCCTCCAGATCCCGTTCATCCAGATCCGGAATCAATTCCTCATTGCAAAGCATCGCCGGCGCTCCGTCACAGGCGGCGAGACACTCCATTTCCTTGACCAGCACGTCCTTCTCTTCACTGACTTCCCCTTCGTATACGTCATAATGGTCACAAATTTTTTCGACCACCTCCTTTCCACCGGCCAGCTGACAGCTGAGGCCGGTACACACCTCGTATCGTTTCTCCGGGAAATGCCCCTCCCAGACGTTCTCGTAAAACTGCACCACCTCGTGGACACGAATCGAACTGATATCCAGGGTCTCTGCCACGAGAAGCTCGATGTCCTCGTTAATTTCACCGAACTGATGCTGGGCAATCCGGAGCACTTCCTGTACGGCGGAGCCTTCCTTCCCATCCGGATACTGATCTTTCAGTTCCTGAATACGCTCCTCGTTCTCCGCCGTCCACTCATAGGTGGTCTGTGGTTGATCAACCTCTGCAGTTTCCGTCGTCATACCTGTTCATTAAGCAATTCGAGCCAAAGAAAATGGGTCACGGAGGTGTTTCCGAACCGATCCGCACGCACGGTTAGCGCTCGAGCTCACCCGCGATGACGTTCAGGCTCGCGAGAGTGGCAATCAGGTCCGACACCATACTCCCCTCCGTGATGTCCTCCATGGAGGACAGCAACGGAAAGCATGGCGGACGGCATCGCACCCGGTACGGAATGCCGCTACCGTCACTGATAATGTAGAAGCCAAGTTCTCCATTGGCCGCTTCCGTGCACGAGTAATGTTTGCCCTCCGGCACCTG
>CAZQNZ010000200.1:0-4303 GCA_964594615.1 uncultured Planctomycetia bacterium | reverse complement strand
AGAAAACAGCCTTCCGTATATTCATCCCTTGACAGGATGTAATCAATGCGCCAGGGCGCCCAGATGGTATCTTTTTTGTCGTTTTCCTCAGACATGTTACCTCTCAACGATACGGTAATTCTTGACAAACAGAACCGGAATGGCCGTCTGTGGGGTGTCTCCGGTACGGCTGGGGCCATTGCGTGAGAGTTACCATGTGGTCCAGAGGACTCCCTCCATCTCCAGGATGGTATCCGTCGGTTTGGAGGTCGGGAGGTCCTCAAGGGAGACAATCACGTAATACATGGTATATTCCGGGGCCTCGTAGTCAGCCGGGTTTTTCATTGTAAATTGCTGAACGGATACATCCGTATCAAGATGACCCTGGAAGGGATCTTCGTTCGGTTTGGAAATGGGCGTCCCGCGGAGTCGGTACCAGCGTCCGAAGTATGAATCCGGCAGAGATCGGTTCTTCAGGCCGTCCGCAATGGTCTTGCCGGTACCGGACAATTTTTTGGCCGTGGCGGTGGGCGGAAGCGATTCCAGATAACGGACCACCTCGGATTGACGCTCGATCTCCTCAAGTGGAGTGACATCAGTGGATTGATGATTCTGGATCCGTTCTGCCAGTTCTTTATCGTCGGAGGTCAAGGAAGGGGTTTGCGTGGCGGTCTCCGTTCGGTAATCCGGGAAACGGGGGCGTTGTTTTGTGTCGTTCGTTTGCTCAGGAGCCTGACACGACACCAGCAGCACGAGAACCAGAGAAGCGAATGGAAAAAATCGAACGGGAATAAGGTTCATAACAGGTTTCAGGAATTAGTGGACTGAACGGGAAGGTCGTCGATGCATGAAGGATTTTCACAGCTTGACAGGTCACCGAGATCGGACGTGCCTGTGTAGTGATCCCGAATCACGCGTCGCATAATTTTTGCGCTTCGAGTTTTGGGAAGATCGGGAACAAATTCAACCACCCCCGGGCGGTCCACGGGGCCCAGGCGTTCCGAGACCCGTTTTGAGAGGTCTTCTTTGAGTTGTTGATCGGGTGATGAACCCGATTCAAGCACGACGAACACAGCAATCTCTTCCCCTTTCACGTCATGCGGGATGCCCACGGCGGCGCATTCACGGACGGCCTCGTGTTCCATCAGGGCTCCTTCCACCTCCGCCGGTCCGACCCGACGGCCGGCGACGTTCATCGTGTCATCCGCGCGACCGTACAGATACCAGAATCCATCCTCATCCACCTCAGCCCAATCTCCATGGTTCCAGACGTCTTCCCAGCGGGACCAGTATTCGTCGATGTATCCATCGTCATCATTCCAGAGACTTCGGCTCATGGAGGGGGCCGGTTTTTTACAGACCAGGTAACCTACTTTCTGACGCACGGGCGAGCCCTCTTCGTCGAACACGTCGACGTCCATTCCGGGGGACGGTCCACGAAGGGTACACGGTTTCAGCCTGTTGATCGGAAGCGGGGCCAGGAAACATCCCATGATATCCGTCCCTCCGGAAATGTTGATAATGGGACAATTTTGCCGGCCAATCTCGTCGAAAAACCAGCGCCAGGACGTTTCATCCCAGGGTTCCCCGGTTGAGCCGAGCAGCCGCAAACTGCTCAGGTCATGTTCCTGGATCGGATCGGTGCCGTATTCCATGAGCATACGGATCGCGGTGGGAGAGATGCCAAACGTGTTGACATTGTGGCGATCGATCATTTCCCAGATACGTCCTGCGTCCGGATAATCCGGCGCGCCGTCGTAGATAAACGTCGTGGCGCCCGCGTGATGAACACCGATGATCATCCATGGACCCATCATCCAGCCGATGTCGGAGTACCACCAGAACACGTCGTCGGATTTGACGTCAAACGAATAGGCGAGCTCGGACGCGACCTTGACCAGTGTTCCGCCGTGACTGTGTACCGTTCCCTTGGGTTTGCCGGTGGTACCGGAGGTATAAAGGATCATCGCCGGGTCCATCGCGTCCAGCGCCACCGTCTGACAGGACGAAGACGTACCGGAAAGGAAGTCGGACCAGTAGAGATCGCGCCCTTCCCTCATCGGGACGTCCGTCGAGGAGTTGTAGGGAAACACCACCACGTCCTCCACCACGTTCAGCGAGGAAAGGGCACGGTCCAGATGGGTTTTGATCGGATATTCCTCTCCGCGTCGAATCCCATGCGTTCCGCAGAACACCAGTTTGGGTCCGGCGTCCTGAAGACGGTCCTTGACGGCTTTCGGAGCGAATCCGCAAAATACAGGAACGGCGATCGCGCCAATCTTCATCGCGGCAAGCAGCTGAGCAACCACTTCCGGCACCATCGGCATATACAGTGCGACGCGGTCTCCTTTAGAAATACCCCTGTCCCGGAGGCCGTTTGCGATCCGGTTGACCAGTGAATTGAGCTCTTCGTAGGTCCAGCGCTTCCGGGTCCGGTGCTCCGATTCATAGACGAGACAGGGGGACTGGGCCTGCTCACCGGTTGCATGCCGATCGAGGGTGTTGTGGACGATGTTGATTTTTCCGTCTATAAACCAGTCGGTCCACGGAGCTCCGTCGGAGTCGTCGTACACCTCCGTGTAATCCCGGAAGAATGAGATGTCCAGATCGTCGACAACCGCATCCCAGTACCAGCCGATGTCGTCCGTGGATCGGCAAATGAGTTCCTCGTACGAAGTGATCCCGTGTGTGTCCATCAGCCGGGTCACATTGGCCTCTTCGATCAGCTGTTCCGATGGCTCCCAGACGATCTCACTCATTTTGTTCAACGGTCCGGAACAATTGAATCTGAAGGGTCTACCGTTCTCGGATCAAACGACCCACCGGAGCGAACCGTCTATTCTAATTGTTCATGTCATCGGAATCATGTACACGGTCCATTTCTTATCCTTTTTGAGCACTCCGGAAGGGTTACGTATTCCGGGATGGTAAAAATTAGCTGGACAGGTAATGGGGATGTTGCTGGTTTTTTCGAAAAAACCGGTTATTTTCGGGCTTTGATCATTTTGGTTACCCGCCCGAGGTCTTCCGTTCTGGGGTTTTTGAAGCCGACTTCTTCCATCCATCGTTGACCGTCCTCCGAGGTGTAGGTATAACCGCCCGGGGTCTCGATCAGAAGGTTCAGGCTTTTGAGAAGACCAAATTGACTTTCTCGGCGTTCGTCGTCAATGATGGATCCGTATACGATCAGGAGCCCATCCTCCGGAAGTGCCTCGTAGGCTTTTTTGAGTAAGGAACGTTTTACATCAAATCCCCAGTCATGGAGCACGTGTCCGATGATGAGCACATCCGCTGTGGGGAGAGGGTCTTCCAGAAAATCACCGCTCTGGAAGGAGACCCGGTCCGAAACTCCGTTTTTCTCAACGTATGCGTTGAAGTGTTTCTCGACCTCCGGAAGGTCAAATCCAATAGCGTTCAGGTGCTCGTGTTCCTGTGCCAGCGTCACGGGGACCACGCCCTCCGACGTGCCGATGTCACAGACGGTGTCAAATTCGTCCCAGTCCACGCGGTCGGCAAGCTCTATGGCACTTCCCGTGCTCAGGCCGGTCATGCCGGTGACGAATTCCTCCAGCTTTTCATCATCTGCGTATACTTTTTCAAAAAAGTTCGCTTCTTCGTCGTTTTTCAGTTCGTTCTGAGGCTCACCGGTTTTGAGGGCTTCCGACAGGGAATCCCAGTATTCGTAAAGACGGTTATTGGTAATCTCGAGCAGGGACCCCATGTAATGCGGTTTTCCGCGGACGAGGAATTTTGACGATTCGGGTGTGTTGCTGTACAGGTCGTCTTCTCGTTCGAGGAAGCCAAGTGCAACAAGGGCGTCGAGGAAATCTTCGGAGGATCGGTGGTGAAGATCGAGCCGCTCTTCAATTTCCATTTTGGAGAGGGGTTCCTCGTCCAGTTCGGAAAAGAGATCCAGTTCGACCGCACTCATCAGGGTCTTTGCAGCAAACAGACCGTACCGGGTTTCAATGGTTCGATCAGGTGTCTTTACGTCACTCATGGCTATATTCCCTTTCGAATGAAAAGAATGGTGAAAAATGAACGAAGGAACAGGGGGAATCACGATCTACAAATGTTGTGAACAGAACCGCGACCGTGAGGGAGTGAGTCCGGAGCTGAACAAGATTCACCCGTCACATTATGTGGATCGAGTGCACCATCGAACGGCTCGAAGAAGTACTGGAAGAAGAGTAATGTGATCCTTCTTCCCCTCTCCCCTGCGGTCGTGGTTCTATGTAGACTTGGAAGCTGTTTGGTGAAATTTATGTACGGGCAAAAACACCTCGTTCGGGTACCAGAACATGTACAGAATTGATGGAACGGA
>CAZQNZ010000199.1:0-4305 GCA_964594615.1 uncultured Planctomycetia bacterium | reverse complement strand
GCTGTTTCGCTTCCGTCCGTGGGAACAAGGATCTGTTCGTACATCATTCCTCAGTAAATGTCAGGAATTGCAAAATCGAATTCGAACTACAACCGGTGATTACGTATCATATCAGGTACCTCGCTATTAAGAAATTTACGGACTCGGATGGCATCATGACCATTTTTGATCTTAACGACCCGTAACACTTTTTTTTGCCTGCCCCGAACCCGTGAACATCACGTGAAGTTCGGACACTTCAAATAATAATTAAAAGTAGAACGAATGCTAGAACGTCGAACGGATTACATACTTGACCGAACGGTGCTCGTCTCCTCGCACCGTGCCGAACGCCCTGACGAGTACGATCAACGAGCGGAACGGGAGCACACAGAACCGTGTGTTTTTTGCCCGGGCAAGGAAGACCAAACCCCGAACGACATCGGTCGCCGCACCGATGACAACGGCCAGTGGCAGGTTCGCTGGTTTCCCAATGAATTTCCGGCAGTTAATGATAATAAAACGACATTCGCCTCCGGTGATTCGTACTTCACACCTCAACCGGCGTACGGTCACCATGAAGTGATCGTTGAAACCCGGGACCATGACCGGCAAATGGCCGATTTATCGAATCACGAATTGACTCAAGTGTTTGACGTATACGCGGATCGAATTCAAACCCTCTATTCAAAAGACAAAATGGAAGCCGTAACCGTTTTCAAAAATCAGGGGCCCCATTCCGGTGCGTCGATCCATCACGCACATTCTCAGGTCATTGCCACTGATTTCGTCCCCGTGTTGCTCAAGAAGGAACAAGAAGCCGTGTCCGGAGTCGATTATTGCCCGTTTTGCCGGGTCATTGATAACGAACGGAACAGTCAACGGTTCTGCTTCGAAAACAACGAGTTCATGGCGTTCACCCCGTATGCCTCCCGTCACGAATACGAGCTCTGGATGTTTCCACGTTCCCATGTCCCTTCGTTGACTCAACTCGACCCGGCGCCCCTCGTTCCCTTACTGAAACGTGCACTCACTCGCCTCGGAGACATCGATGCCAGTTTCAATTTCGTCCTGCATGACGATCCCACGTCCGAATCATACCATGCCCACCTTGAACTGTATCCTCGAACGGGGTCATGGGGCGGATTTGAACGAGGCACCAACACAATGATCAACCCGGTTCCACCGGAGCAGGCCGCGGCCTTTTACCGTGAGGATGACGATGGGGATCGCGACCGGTCATGATCGCACCTGTTCCGGCTCCAGAGCCGTCAGCTCTTCCATCGCGAATTCCTCCGGACTCGGAAGAAGCGAAAGGTGCGCTTCGCAGTTACAGTCCGACGCCCCGAACGTCCGCACCGGCTGTTCCATCTGATACCGGTCCAGAAGCCGTCGGTTGAGTTCACATTCCGGCACGCCGGAAACAAACACCGTCGTGATGTCCGCATACTCCAGCAGGTAATCGATGTGCCAGTGCTTGTTTTTCCGATCGGAAAGGTGACGGTTCAGCCGGGCCCGGAGACCGGAACGGGCCGATCCGGTGTACAGATAACAGCCCGGGGAAAACCGGTGTTCCGTTAGCGCGCCCACCTGAACCCGGGTGGGCCGGTCGAGTCTCATGTCCAGTACGTAAGTGCGGTAGCGGTCATCGAGTCGATGATTGCTCATCTTTCGACTTTTGCCCGTAAAAAACCACTCGCTCGCTGACGCTCGCGGCTCCCCACATGCAATCAAAGGGAATCGTCGACCGAGGGAGGGACACCGCAACTGTCAGCGAGAGAATGAACATGAACTCGTTGATCGAAAGAATGATCCGCTCTTCCCGTTCATTTCGTCACACCACGTCCACTGGAGCCCTTTCTGACGTGAAAAGGAACGCTTCATCACGTCCGTGATGGAAACAGCACAATCAGCCCCATCAAACCGATGTTTGTAAACAAAAGGGGCGCCATCATGGGAGCCCCCCGGATGAACCGTTCGAGCACGAAGGTGCCGTCCGCCGTCAGGTTGGCCAGACCGTGAAAATATAATCCCAGCACCCCGAACAGCAAAAGCAACACCATGGCTCCCACATAGACAAGGAAATCGCCGGCGGAGGGCGTCTCCAGGAACGCCAGCCCCGCCGCGACGAACGTGGCAAACAGACCGACCACCATCGCCACCCACATCCAGGGATCCGAAAAGTCATGCCGGGCGTGGTCCAGCACACTGCTCACCGTGGCGATCATCGCTCCCAGCGAAACGATGTAGTAGTAGGCCCGCGACTTGCTGTACGGCAACTGAACCGTCCACCGGTCCAGAAAATTTAGCCGTCCACTCCCGACCGGTTCCTCGTGCCATACCGCACTGATTCCCAGCCATCCCACCAGGGCGAACGAAAGGGGGCCGAGTACCGGTGGCGCCCAGATCAGCGCCTCCAGTGTGAGTTTGAATCCCTCCGGCGCTCCCGGGTGATACGCGTACTGAAAATGATACCACGATCCAAGCACACCCACAGCGGCGCTGCTCAGCAGAACCAGCGAGGCCATCGACGCGGCCAGGTTGCGCATCCGCTGCGCCAGCAAACCGGCCAGCAGGAGGAGCACTCCCGCAACCGGACCGAACAGGATTGGAATCCATTCACGGGGAATGATCGTGCCGCTGATGCGGTGTGAGAGATACGTATCCAGACCGAGGAACAGTTCGTTGGTCGCCACCAGCAGGAGCACCAGCTGGTCCCGGGTAAAGGGAATCCAGTCCAGCGACGAACGAACAACCGGAAATCGATCGAACAAACGTGCGGTATCAGTCATATTGCCAATTCTTCAGTGATCCTTCGAATCCGGGGGCCCTTCGTTGTCGGAGGACGGGTCCGGATTGCCGGGTTCATCCTTCTGGTTTTCATTCCCTTCTTTCTCCTCATCCACGAGGTCCGATGGAATCTCTGTTTCCGGCACCGGTTTTCCGTGTTCTTCGAGCAGGTCATCATGATCTTCCCGGAGATCGGTCAGGGATCGAAGCATTTCGTAGGCGCCGTGCCACTGCGTGTAATCCGGCCCCAGCATCCATGCCCCGAACTTCGTGGTGCGTCCCCAGTGGTGCCACAGTTCGAACATCTCGTACTCGATGGACTCGTCGAACTTCTCATCCGTGATGACATCCTCCTTGCGCAGGTATTCCATCATGCCCTGCCCGATCCGCACCCACTCATTCACCCGTTTCGTCAATCGATCCGCGTCTTCGTAGAATTGGGTAATGTGGTTGCGGTTATGACACTCGCTGCAGACGTTTTTCATGCGGCGCCGGTTCTCCTGCCAGGCCGGTCGCTTCGTCGAAATGGGGGGAAACAGGTACCAGGACAACCGCTCCCCGACGTCGTGGGTGGAGGAGACCCCTCCAAACCCGCTCATGTGACACGTCGCACAGGTGGGGGCCGGAAAATCCTCCACCGACTGCGTGCCCGCTTCCGCGTCCCAGTTCCAGTTATCCCCCTGCGTGTGATACGCAATGCCGTGCGGGGAGTTCGTGTAGATTTCGTACTGCGGGTGGTCCGGACCGATGTGACAGGCATTACAGGTTTCCGGCTTGCGCGCCTGCTCCAGGCTGAACTCATGGCGGAGGTGACACTTCTGGCAGCGTCCCACCGATCCGTCTTTTCGGGGTTCGCCGATGTTGTGGCATCGCTCACAGGCAAACTTCGTGATGTCCCGGCCTTCTTTCTTGAACAGGATGTTCCGTGCCTTGTTGGTGGGCGTCTTCGCTTCCGGAATGTTTTTGAACATCTCCTTGTGCTTTTGATTCAGCGTTTCCTCTCCCCACATGGCCGCGTATGCCGGTATCCCGTGCCGGCTCTGATTGAACTGCGACACTTCCTGCTCGTGACACTGAGCACACACCTTTGGCGTGGGAGAAGACAGGACAAACGTGCCCTGATGCTTCGTGGCCCCCGGGTAGTCCTCTTCCACCTCGTGGCAGTCCTGACAGCTCACCCCGGCCGCCGCCTTGTCGCTGTGGCCGTACTGCTCCACGATGCCGGGGGTGTTGCGGCGGTGACAGACGACGCATTCATTGTCGCTGTCCGCCAGCACATTCTTTTCCTTTTCGTTCGACGTCCCGTGTCCGCCTCCCCGGGAAATTGCTAGAATGATCAGCACCACACCCACAACCAGCAGGGCCATCACCCCGCCGCCGATCAACAGCCGAAACTGCTGCTGATCCGATGTCGTTCCGTTTCCGGAACCGTCGGATGACAACGAACCGGAGTCTGCGTCTTCACTCATATCGTTCCTCCCGAAAGACCCGCTACTGATCGAACTGTATTATGAAGAAAACAATCGGCCTCATCAA
>CAZQNZ010000198.1:0-4329 GCA_964594615.1 uncultured Planctomycetia bacterium | reverse complement strand
CTGAGTTTGACGAGAGGGAAGGATGTCCCCAGTTTTCTGGGTGCATCCCTTCCCTTCCCTTCCCTACTCTACTCTATTTATTCTCTGCGAGAATTCGATCTTCAAAAGGCTGTTGCTCGGTCTCGTTCCAGCCGAACAGGGTTGAATCAGTACTGTTACAGAGGGGGTGTGCCTTAATTTGATCGTCTTCTGATTTCATCCTTTATCGCTTTTTAGTGCCCACAACTTCGTTGAAGACCTGCAGTTCGAGGACGCGTGAGTAGCCCCAGGCATCCCGCACAAACACTCGTACTTTGTCGGTCGTAACCTCGTCGAACCGGGACACAACGTGTTTATCGGTATTGTCGTCCACGGACGCCACCGTCTGGAACTCACCGTCTCGAAACACCTGGATGTCAAAATCACTCAACTTTTCGTTTCCATGGCGAGTCCACACGTCGACCCGGTCGATCGGCACCGGATTGTCGAACTCGACTCCGACCCAATCCGGAAACTCACCTCGCGTCGCGTCGTTCCATCCGTTGGCGCTGCCCCAGTTGCCGCTGGTTTCGCCGTTGATCATATTGTGTAAGGAGTGGCGCCCGTGTGTTGAAGAAGCGAAGGGGGAACCGAACGGGGCGATATTCTCACCGGCGCCAACCACAGTCGCCGTAAGGGGCGGTTCGTCGCGGACGGTCTGCCCGTCGGTCCCCCGGACGTACGACAGCGACAGCGAGTGCTCGCCCTCGGCGTCAGCCGGCGGGGTGACCATCCAGGCCAGTGTCGCTTTCGTTCCTGGTTCGATCGAATCGGGGTTGTCCCCCGCCGGCTGGATGTCCCAGCCCTGTGTGTCATCCGACGGTACGAGCGACATGTCCCGGATGGGGAAGCCGGGCTGGAGTGTGAATTCCAGGTCTGCCTGGGTTCCGGCGACGAGCAAGGCGTTTGGGTCGGGATCCGGCCGGACCGTACCCGTCCATTCGACGTGGTCTTCGGCGGTGGTCGAAGTAGTACCGCCCCAGTCCTCGCCGGGGTCGAACTCCGCGGTCGTCGAAATGCTGTAGTCCTCGATCGTGGCGTCCTCCGGCGGGCGTACAGTCCAGACGACGGTTGCAGTTTGGTTACCGGCCAGGGTATGGTTTTCACCGAGGCCTTCGACGCGTTGGAGCGTCGTCTTCCACCCATCGGGCACTGCCAGGGTGCCACCTACGTCCTGAAGCGTGCGCGAACGGATGTTTTCGAGTTGGGCGCGGATGGTGGTGCCCTCACCCGCAACAACGTAGCCGCGCCAGTCCAGGGAGAGCTGGGCGTGAGTAGGATCAAAGGTTACGACGTAGGTTGTACGCGGTGGAACTTCGATGTCGCCGCGGATGTCGCGGACATCGCCGGATGCTATGTCGTAGGTTTTCGCCGGCGCCTCCTCGGGAACCTGGAACGTGAACGTGTGATCAGCGGTCGTATTCAGGGCGATATAGTATTCACCGTATTGTCCTTCATAGAAATCGGCCATTCCGTCCAGCCCTTTTGCCATGGGCCATTTTTCACCGGCCCAGTATAACTCCAGACCGGGGATCGTAGCAAAGGGTCCTGTCCTGTCATGGTATTGTGCTTGCGGGGAAAGAACAAAATCACCCGCTTTGTTTTTGTCCAGTAATTTGTGGGAGGTACGCACGGTAGCGAGTCGATCTATCTCGGGCGTGGTGTAATGGATTCGGGTCACGTCGTTTATCCCAATCTTATGAGGTTGGCCAAACATGAAATTGACCCAGGCGTACGCATCGCCGTGCTTGAATGCAACGACAGCGTTCTGTTCATCGGTCCACACGAAATTATCGCCTTCAACCGGGAGTTCCATGGCGGGCGGTACAGTGTCAAGTTGATCCAGCCCCTGTTGATAGTAATGCCATCCCCGCAAAGCATCTAGTCCGTCGAAATCTTTATCGAACAAACGCCCCTCGAGAGCGAGACGATGCGTAAGCTGCAAAGCCAGTTCGCCGCCATGCATCTTTCCTACATCAGGCAGCCTGACATAACCATCACTGTGTCCACCTTTTCCCGGATAAAGTGAATGGCGGCAACCGATCACTTGCTCGTTGAAAACGTCGAGATAGTCTTCACGCCAATATGGCTTGCGGAAAGGCATACGCGCCTGTAGAACCTGTTGCGCCTGATCCAGGATTTTCTGCTGCATCTCCGGATCGTGGTCGAAATACTGTGCAGGTTCTGCCACTGTGCCCTGCATCTCGCCGTAAGGGCCGACATAGCCCTTTTCACGGCTTAGTCCTTTTTCTGTGTATAATGTCCAAGACGCTCTCTCCAAAGCGCCTTCGGGGGGCTCTCGCTCGGGGGACCCACCATTGACCCACTTCCCGGAATAGGGTTTTAAGCCGATCATCTCCAGCACTATACGCCGCGCCAGATGTTCGGGCATCGCCCGATCGGCGTCGAGTATCCGGAGCGCCCGATTCGACGGATAAACCTTGCCGTCCGCCCAGTTGGCCTGATTTGTGAAGTGTCGTCTCCCTGACAGACCCGCCTTCTGGGCCTTGACAAAGGCATCGGCGTACAGATCACGCCTTTTCATTTCCTCGCCATCGAATTCCACGGTCTTATCCAGAAAGCGCCCGTATTGGTCCTGTATACCAACATCCTTCATAACTTCGTTGAGATTTAGAAAAATGCGGGCCAAACCTTTAGCGGGACCGCCCTTTTCCTTATTAAAGTTGCCAGCTTCCATGTGAGCTATTATACGTTCGTCCAATTTCTGCGCGAACCGTCCAGCGTTGTCAGCAATCCGTTCGTCCTGATAGAACGGCAGCCACTTGATATCGTAAACCTCGAGCAGGAGGTTTGAATTAAAAGATTTGCCCTCCTGCAGCTTCTGAATTTCCTTTTCAACCCGCTGCACGAACTGCTTTCTGATCCTGTTTCCGAACGCCTCTTTTTTCTTTTTGAATTCTTCCTCATCGAGGCGCTCCGGCATAGGAGGTGCTTCCCCCTGTTTTTCCTGAGCCGGAGGCTGGAAAAAAGCGTCCGTATGCGTATAGGCCTTGTAGATATTTCTGGAAGGGGAATCGATAGGACGATAGAGGCCATCTCGTTTCAACGTGCCGGCGTTGTATCTGTAAAATCTCCCGAAATGGCGGATTTCCAGCTCCACGGTTTCACGGCCTTCGGTCAGGTCCAGCGGCAGCGGCGTGGTGGAATAGTAAAAACGCCCGGGGAACGGCGTGTCGGAGGAGCGGTGATTCGTCTTGTTTATTGGTTCAAAGCTGCCGGTCCCCGTCTGGGTGAGCAGTTTCCCATCAGCCAGCAGTACCAGTCGCCCGCTCCGTTTTTTTAACTCATCGCCCCAGAAACGAGCGGTGAAGTAGTTCCGCTTTTCCGGATCAACTTCCATGGTTATGAAGATGCTGCCGCCCCACAGTTTGTTGTTTTCTTCGTCCATGTACCCCTCCGGCGGCGGCAGCAGATGACGGCCAGCTGTTCCTCTGACTTCTTCGTTTTCAGTTACCTTGCTTTCACCGTTTACGCGCAGGTTGTGGGCCTGCTCCGAAGCTTGGTCTCCCAGATCGACATAGTCGATACCCCTGGCGGATGCGACAGAACCATTAAAAATAAAAATAAGAGCGCTTGCCATCACCGCGAGGAAAATGTTTCTTTTGCTTCTCGCTATGATTTTTTGTCCCCGGGGGTGTTCTGCCGATGTTACGCTGTTCTCTTTGCTCACGGGTGTCCAGTCTACAACGTTGTTTTCCATTTTTTTCTCCTTTGTTGTTTTGTCTGGTCAATTGTTGAGTAATTGGTACTCAGACCTTTGGTTTCGGCTTTCAGTAAACGCTTTCCGTTTTTCATTCTCCTCTTTCGGGTCTTCCGCTTCGCCCGGCCGCACTTCCGGGTGGATATAAATCTCCGTCCGGCTTTTTTCTTGCGGATGCTCCATACGCCAAAGCAACTACTCAACCGCCCGTGAGCCTACTACCTTGAGGCTAATATCAACCGTGGCGGGGCGCGGATGCATCTGAGTTATATAGGCTGGGTCATTGTTACAACCTATGAGACAAAATTCTTTAAGGGGTTCCATAGCCCGTCGGCACAGGGCATTGTAGAGCTGGAGCAACTGATCGTCAGCAACAACAAACACACCGGTTTGGCGTGGATTCAATGCTAACAATTCGTCAACCTTTCTTTCAATAATGTGTGCCGGTCTTTTATTAGGATCATGCTGTTCTTCTGTCTGAATGACATTTATACTCGAAGCTATGTCTTTACCGGCCTCCACGAATTGCTTACATCGCTTACTCCGCCGCTTCGTTGAAGACCTGCAGTTCGAGGACGCGTGAGTAGCCC
>CAZQNZ010000197.1:0-4337 GCA_964594615.1 uncultured Planctomycetia bacterium | reverse complement strand
CCGTCCATTTTGATGGTGATGCCGTCCTCGATGGCGTCGCCGAACCGTTCATCCAGTTCCTTGAGAATCTCGTCCGCTTTTTTCTTGGTCTTCGCCACGGAGTAGTTGCAGTAGTCGTGGCTTGTGCAGGCCACCGAGTGACCGTAAAGCTTATTATCTTCATCAAGGTCGAAACCGACATCGGCCACTTCGTCCTTCACCCACTGGACTTTGTCCTCGGGAATGTCCACGAGGATGAAATTCTGGTCCCGGGTGAAGCGGGCGTGGCCGCCGACTTCGTCGACGATGTTTCCGAGGTCACGAAGCTGATCCCCCATGACCCAGCCCTGTGGAACGGAGTACCCGAGTGAGTACAGACCGTCCTGTTTCTGCGGTTGGAGACCCAGGTGCGACAGGTCGCCTTCCGTTGGTTCGGGAGCACTGAGGTCCTCGAATTCTCGGTCGAGGCGGTTCTCCAGCACCTCCCGAATTTTCTGCGGTCCGTGGTCGTCCACCATGAACTTAATGCGGGACTTGGGACGGCTGACACGGTAACGGAGCGTTTCGTTCCAGATGTCCGTCAGGCCCTGAAGCACGTTGATGGCTTCATCCTTCGGCACGAACATGTTCAGGTCCCTCGCGATCCGCGGCGTCGAGGAAAGACCGCCACCGGTGCGCACCGCGTATCCTTCTTGACCGTCCTTGACGACCCCCAGCAGAGCAATGCCGTGGAACTCCGGACCGCTGCACTGATAGGGGCACGACGTAATGGTGAATTTCAGTTTCCGCGGCAGATCCGAGTAGTCCGGGTTGCCGGAGAAGAAATCGTGCGCTTCCTCAATGGTCGGTCGCACGTCAAAGGTCTCGTGCGTGCTCAGACCCGTCAGCGGGCAACCGGTAATGTTTCGGACCGTATCGCCTTCCGCGCCCTTGTTGGTCAGGCCGGTATCCTGAATGGCGTCTACCACTTCTTCCAGGTGTTTGAGCTCCACCTCGTGGAGCTGGATGCCCATCCGTGTGGTGAGCTCGCTGTAGTTGTCGCCGTATTGTTCCGAAATTTTGCCGACCCCTCGGAGTTGATCCGGGGTGACGATGCCACACGGGACCTTGAGCCGGACCATGAATTTACCGACCTTTGGTTTGTCATGTACGATGCCGTGCCAGTACAGCCGAACGATGTCGTCTTCCGGAATTTCTTCGTATCCTTTCTTGACGAATTCCGGGATTTCATCAATGACCTTGTACGGGTCCTTTTCGTTTTTTAACCGTTCGACTTTGTTGCGCTTGTAGACAAATTCCCAGGACGTCTCTTCGTCGCCGAGTTTCATTTTGGTGGACATGGTGTACCTGCTATAAACCTAGAACATGAGGAAAGAACTGAAGCGGGTCGAGCAAGAAGAGGAGAGAACTGTTTTGTGGGAGGGGGGTATTACGTGGGTTCAACACCCACAGCAACAGCTACAGCAACACAGACAGCAGCAGGAGTGAGTGGAACGCAGTGACGGTGTGACTGCGGAGATGGAGGAGTGACGGCTGATGCGGTCACCGACCTTTCCGAATTTTGAAACGTGCTTTTTCATGGTGATGATACAGCCGTAGCTGCTGATTGCTGAGTAGATATTCAAACAAGATCGTATCAGAAGATCTGATACGTTTCAAATACGTACCACAGAGGAAAACCGGATCCGACCATGGTGGTCTCAGACAGATACGAAATCATTGAACTCAGCATTATAGTGATGGACGCAATCAGTGTCAAGCCTGTTGCATTGACTTCCTTTACCGGTAGGGATCCATTTCCTGTTACGGCCTCGGGTGTTCTACAATCTGTAATACCCACCCCTCAATGTGCCGTTTTTGCAACGGACCCCACTTCCGTGAATCCGTGCTCTGGCTGCGGTGATCCCCCAGTACAATGTACTCGCCTTCGTCTAACTGCCATCGATGGTTCCCGGAGGTGTGCTCACACTCATACATATAGGCGGTTTCATCCAGTACCGCCCCGTTCGGAAAGCGTTCATTGAACACGTACACGTTTCCGTTATGGACCTCCACGGTTTCTCCCGGCAGGCCGATAATGCGTTTTGCAAAAAACCGCCGTTCGGCTTCCGGCCGTCTGAAGACGATGACCGAACCGCGTTTCAGGTTTTGACCTTCTTCGTACTCGGCAATCCGGACGACGCTCGCCGAATGATACCGGGGTTCCATGCTGTCCCCGGCAATTTGAAACAAGCGGGTATCAGGCGATTTGCGGCTCTCGTCCGGCGCCCGTTCCGGCGTAACCGGCAGAATCGATACAGAATCGCCGCGTTTCGCTGCTTGTTTCGACAGGTTTTTGGTTGGGCAGGCACAACCGCAAGCGACGGTGAGCAGCAAGAGTAACAGAACCCGGGTTGGTTCGTTTCCGATCAGCCCGGTGGATACGTCGGATGTACGGAACCGCATATTCCTCGTGGGGAATTGGATGGAAGGCGCCCCGAGCTGGAATTCGTTGATCACCAGGGAGCAAAGGGAGGGTCAATTTCCCGGTCTCCGGCGTCCAGTTCATCGATCCGCTTGATCTGCTCCTCCGAGAGGTGGAGGTTCCGGGCACTGAAGTTCTCACGAAGATGATCCATCCCGGTTGCTTTGGGAATGGGGACAACGCGCTCTTTGCTCAGGTGCCAGGCAAGACAAACCTGGGCGGGGGAACCGCCCGTCTCACGTGCGATGTCCATAATGACATCGTTGTCCAGGAGTTCCGTGCGTTTGAGTGGAGAATAGGCCACCGTATACATGTCGTGTTCTCGGGCGACTTCCCGCAATTCCCGCTGCTGCAATAGCGGGTGTAATTCGACCTGATGGGCCAGGGGAGCTTCACCGAGTATGTCGATGGCCTCTTCCAGCAACGCTGGTGTGAAGTTGCTCAGCCCGAGGTGGGTGGTCAATCCTTCTTCCTGCAGTTTCCGGAAGGCCGGTAGGGTTTCCTGCGGTTTAAATTCGCCGGCGGGCCAGTGGATGTAAAGCAGGTCTACATGGTCGAGATCAAGTTTTTCGAGGGAGATTTCCGTGGTTTTCCGCAGTTTCTCCGGCGTCAGGTTCTTGTGCCAGATCTTCGTGGCCACGAACAGCTCCTCTCGCGGAACGTCGGAGGCGGCGATGGCATTGCCCACCTGCTCTTCGTTTTCGTAAATCTGTGCGGTGTCAATATGCCGGTAGTCGTACTCGATCGCATTCCGGACGCTTTCCTCACACTGCTCCCCTTCGAGTTGCCAGGTACCGAGTCCGGGTGCGGGTATGTCCTGAGACATGGGAATCGTCGGATGAATGGGTGCAAGATACCAGTAATGGTAGGGTCGGATTGTAATGGATTACGATTGAGTTTTGTACGTTTGAATGGATCGATGAAATTGCTTCACCAGAGGCGTTGATGAATGCGTTCCGGACCGCCTCTGGGACGATGCGTCACCTGTACGTCCTCACGCGTCCGGGTCGTTCCAGGCCCGAATGGTCGAGGCGTGCTCGGGGAGAATGGATTTCAGCGTTTCATTGTGCGGTTCATAGTGTGACCGCAATCGTTCTTCGATATGGGGATCCATCTGCGGGCGCCGGTCGCCGAACCGGTTCAGGTTGTAACGCACCATTTCTTTGACAGTATCGGGAACGACATCGGAGAGGCCGATGCTCCGTGCGATCGTTCCCAGGAAAGAACCCGCTTTTCCGAGCCGAACATGCCGTGGCCGGTCGTCCAGCCGGGACAGAACGTGCGGCATGTCGTTCCGTGCTCCGATAAACGACCAGATATCACGGATGACCTGACGGACATCGGCCTGCAGTTCGTGCAGGAAGATGATGTGGAATTGATCTTCTGAGAACAGGGAATGGTATCGTTTCAACTGTTCGCCGTAATACCCGGCGTCCACGTAGTAACGAAGCCAGATCTGCTTGTTGTATCTGCGGGTGATGTTCTTTTTCCACCGGCGTTTCCCCTCCGGACCGGTGAAACGGGTTCCGTTCTGAAGTTGTTGCAGGTTCTTCTCGATGGCCTGTTCAAACGACAGCGACTCAAAGCCCACCGAATAGTGATCCCACCAGTGGGAATAGGCGCGTGCCACGGGATCACGCAGGCAGACCACAAATTTTGCATCCGGATTTTGCTCGTATATGCGTTCGGGAACAAAGGGGACAAACAGGTTTCGGTTGGAGGCGTCGCATATGTATTTCTCACCGCTGTAATGAGAAAAGTACTTGTCCCTGTAAAACGCCGGACCCTCTTCATATTCCGCCTCAAAGAAACGTGGTTCCTTGGGTCGGGACATGCAGATGTTTGGATGAGTTCCCACCAGTTCGTAGAGGGTGGTCGAGCCGGCTTTTCGTGC
>CAZQNZ010000196.1:1336-4365 GCA_964594615.1 uncultured Planctomycetia bacterium | reverse complement strand
TGTCGCCCAAACCTTTTGTCCAGGCGTTACAGCATCCGAATCCAGACGTGCGTGCTCAGGCGTTAATTAGTCTCGGACGAATGAAAGCGAAGGGCGCTGCAGAAGACATCCTGCCACTTACACAGAGGCACAATGGGAAACTGCCGGACAAAGAACCAGTTCACGCGCAACCGGACCCGGGGCGAGTGATCCCGCTGCTGGCCGTTCGAACACTGGTCAAACTGAACGCACGTCAGGCCTGTCTGGAAGCGGTTGGCGGAAAATATACGCCTGGTGCAGTGCTTGCCCTTTCTCGTATGCATGACCAACAAACTGTTTCCGGACTTATTGACAAACTGAAAAAGACAAATCAAAAAACAGTGCAAAAACATATTCTGACCGCTCTAATTCGTCTATATCATCGGGAAGCCCCGTTTAAGGGGGATTGGTGGAATACTCAGCCCAATCCGGACGGACCGTATGCAAAGCCGGAGACGTGGGAGGGCAGTGGCCGCATTTCGGACTCGTTGAGCAACTTTATGTCACAGGCCGGTTCCCAAATGAAATCCCACGTACGTAAGGAGTTAAAGCATCACGACGTTCAAATGGACGGATTGGCCAAAAATTAATGGGATTGGTCTCGTATCAAATTCGTATGAGACGTGGTCGGGCAGGTGATAAACTGGTTGCAGCCATGTCTAGAAAATAATGTAGGATCTGAAGCTCACCAATTTGTTACACAACTGCGGGAAACTCCTGTATGTTTTGTTGAAACCGTTTTAACGTCCATGCGGTATGTTTTAAACATGTTTTACGGATGTTGTGTTTCCGGAAAGAAACAGCAGCAGGAATTTTTTGTTTTCGAGCTGTGTTTTCACTGATCAATTGTCGGGTGAAACATTCTGGTTATGGGTACAATATTCATTATCGGACTCGCCGTGCTGGGTTTGTTTGTGGTCGGTGTCTTAATGTACGTCATCGGGGTCTATAATCGGCTTGTCGAGCTGGAGAACCGGTATGAAAATGCATTTGCGCAGATCGAGGTGCAGCTCAAACGCCGACATGACCTAATCCCAAACCTTGTGGAAACGGCGAAAGGGTATCTGGAACATGAGCAGGAGACACTTCAAAACGTGACGGAAGCTCGTAATCAGGCCCAGAAAGGGCTTGATGAGGCCGCAAAGAATCCAGGAGATCCGGAGAAGATGAACAATCTGGCCGGTCTCGAAAGCATGCTATCGGATGCGCTGGGGCAATTCATGGTTACGGTTGAGGATTATCCCGATCTTCAAGCCAGCGAAAATATGCAACAGCTTCACGAAGAACTGGCAACGACGGAAAACAAGATCTCATTTGCCCGGCAGGCCTACAACGACGCTGTGATGAATTATAATACGTACCGGGAATCGTTTCCCGCTGTCATACTGGCACCGGCCATGGGACATACCGATGAAGCTTCTCACCTTGAGTTTGAAGACAGCGAGGAGATACAAGACGCCCCGGACGTCTCCTTCTAACAGGTGGTATCCATGGCTACCAACTTTTTCGAGCGGCAGGACGAGGCTCGGTCCAGTACGTACTGGCTCATCTTTTACTTCATCCTGGCCGTCATTGCCATTATATTCAGTACCTACTTCGTCATTTCCTACTCCCTGCAGTTTGGTGGGTACGAGTTTTCGAACAATCAGGATGTATTGTTCGTGACCGTCACCGTTTTTACCCTCCTTCTTGTTGGTATGGGGACCCTTTATAAAATTCTTCAGCTGAGAGGTGGTGGTGAACATGTGGCTGAACGGCTCGGAGGACAGCGTATCCACTATGATTCCGGAGGGCTGAAGGAGAAACGGCTGATCAATGTTGTACAGGAAATGTCCATTGCGTCAGGGGTATCGGCACCCCCTGTATACCTGCTTGATGAATCGGGCATCAATGCGTTTGCGGCCGGTTATTCTCCGGACGACGCGGTCATCGGGGTGACTCGAGGGGCGGCGGAGCGACTGTCGCGTGCTGAACTGCAGGGTGTGATAGCACACGAGTTCAGTCACATTCTCAACGGAGACATGCGTTTGAACATCCGGTTGATCGGTATTGTTCATGGCATACTGATTCTGGGCATCCTCGGGTACTACCTGTTTTATATGTCGATTTACGGCGGGGATCGACATTCTCGCAGGAACAATTCCTCCCTCCCGCTTGTCGTTCTCGGCCTGGGTTTAATGGTCGTTGGGTACGTCGGGACGTTTTTTGGTAATCTCATCAAATCGGCCGTTAATCGTCAGCGGGAGTATCTAGCAGATGCCTCCGCCGTCCAGTTCACAAGAAATCCGGATGGACTCGCCGGTGCCCTGATGACCATTGGCGGATACGATGAGGCATCATCCGTAACCAATGAGAACGCTGATGAAGTGAGTCATATGTTTTTTAACCGGGCCTTCTCCGACTTCCGTATGCTGTTTTCCACACACCCGCCGCTGGAAAAGCGCATCAAAGAACTGAAACCGGAATGGGATGGTCAGTTTCCGGAAGCACAGGAGATTTCCGAGCAACAGATGAAACGGGAGCTCGAATCCACGGATCGACCGAGTGTCTCGAATTTTGCTGCAGGAGAAGCTGGAACGACGTCCGAACAGGACGCAACTCGTTCGTTCGGTCAGAGCCAGGTTGACACCATCGGACAACCTGAGGCGGGTCACCTGGCGTATGCCAGGAGAATCATGAATGAATTGCCCCGACCGTTGTATCAGGCGATTCACACACCGTATGAAGCACGTGGGATTGTTTTTGCCCTGCTCGTGCAGCCCAATAAACATGATCGTGAAAAGCAGTTCAATATACTTTCTACTCAGGAGGGGACCACGCTGGAAACGCGAGTCAAGTTGTTCACCAGACAACTGGACGAGGTCTCAAAGGAATTCCGTCTGCCTCTTCTGGAACTTGCCATGCAGGAGCTGCGTTCGATGAGCGATGAACAAACCACGTCTTTCCTTGACGTGTGTGATGAGCTTGTTCATGCCGACGATCAGGTGGAGCTGTTCGAGTGGTGTCTCTAC
>CAZQNZ010000196.1:0-1236 GCA_964594615.1 uncultured Planctomycetia bacterium | reverse complement strand
CTGCAGCAGTTAAAGGAACAACAGCGGGAGCAGGTGGTACGGGCGTGTGTGGTCTGTGCCGAGCCGGACGGGCGGGTAACGGTGGCTGAGGGAGAACTGGTACGAGCGATTTGTGCGATTCTCCAATGTCCCATGCCTCCGATCCTTTCTGAACAATTCGATTCTGAAGATGGGCAGGACACACAGACGGATTGATCTTACTCCAGAAACATATGGGGTTTGTACGGGTGTTATCATCCGTCCGCTAACGGTGTGCTTTGCAAAGCAGCACACCTCCGGTAAACAAAGGGGGCTCCATCTGATCCAGCATGTCGTACAGGCCGGTGAACGGTCCGGGGGACATGGGTGGGAAGTGGACAGCGGTTTCAATGGAGTCCACAGTCAGGTTGGACTGCTCGGCGTAATTCAGGATATCGTCGCACGTATAGAACTGCCCATCATAGTAGGCTGCACTGGAAAGGGGACGAATCAGCTTTCGGGTGGTTTCCCAGATGCTGTTACGGTTCAGGACACCGAGAATCACTGTTCCTCCTGTTTGAAGTACCCGGGAAATCTCTTTGAAAGCATGCCCGGGATGATCCACGAATTCCAGGCAATTCGTCGTGATAATCATCTCCGCGAATTGATCCGGGAATGGTAGTGTATCTGCGGATGCGGTGATCACCCGGTAGGGCAGGGCGGCCTGGTCAAACCGGTATTTCGCACGGTGAGACATCTCCGGGGAGCAATCCACGGCCACAGCGTTCGGTGCGTCAGGCAGAAGTTGTTCGAGCAGTAGCCCCGGTCCGCAGCCAATGTCCACGATCCGTCCTTCCGGATGATCCGGCAACCATTTCCGTAACACGTGATTCAAACTTTTTCCGTATGCCTTTCCGAGGGACGAATCATACCACTTTTCGTATTCCGTTGGTTCGTCCCATTCCTTTTCATTGCTCATGGCGTGGGTTCGTCCTCATTGTTGACCTGCCGGTTGAGTAACACTCGTAATTCATCTGGTGTTCTTCCATGGACACGAATACGTTTATCGCGGGAGGTTTCTCCGGAAATGATCTCAATGTGATGTTTGGAACACCGGAAGACACTGGCAAGAAACCTGAGAAGTTCAGTGTTCGCCTGGCCATCTTTAGCCGGTTTAGACACCGAGAGCTTCAACCGATCCCCATACGCACCGCCGATCTGACACTGTTTTGAGCCGGGGTTCACCCGCAGACCGAATACCGTACCCGGACCACCGGT
>CAZQNZ010000195.1:0-4463 GCA_964594615.1 uncultured Planctomycetia bacterium | reverse complement strand
GACGAGAGGGAAGGATGTCCCCAGTCTTCTGGGCGCATCCCTTCCCTACTCTACTATGAACCAGAAGCTCCAGCAACATTCAATACGGTTCCAGATCCCCTACTTCGTCTTCTCAAGCGTGGATCGAAGGACCTCGAGGGCCGTGCGGAGCTGAGGATCCCGATGGATGTCCAGGGTCAGTTGTTTTTTCGCCTCCGTCGAAGCCGCTTCCTGCCATGATTCCATCAGCCGGTCGTACGCTTTGCGTCGTGCCTCTTCCGATTCCGCAATCTCGACATGTACATCCGGTGCCAGGCCATAGGCTTCCGCATTGTCAGCTTCGTTTCGTTCCTCCTCGGGTGTATTTTCAGGAGATGAAGAATTGTTTTCTTTCGTCGTTCGAGCTTTTGGTTTGGAACGATCAAACGTCTTGCCCGAGGGCGTATAGTAGCGAGCAACGGTCAGTTTGAGCGCATCGGTCTCTCCCGAAAACGTGAAGGGCTGCTGGACGGAGCCTTTTCCGTGGGTTGTGGTGCCCACCAGGGTTCCGACATCGTGGTCCTGCAGGGCACCGGCAAACACTTCGGAAGCGGAAGCCGAGTGTTCGTTGACGAGAATCGCCACGGGTCCGTCTTTCCAGAGCGGTTCGGAACGGGATTTGTGGGTTGTCTTCTTTCCACCGCGCTCTCGAACCGTAACAATGGGTCGGTCCGGTTCCAGGAACAGATCGGCCAGGTTGACGGACGATTTGAGCAGGCCGCCCGGATTAAAACGAAGGTCGATGATCAGTCCTTCGATTCCCCGGTCCATCAGGTTTCGCAGTGCGTCCCGGAAGGCGTCGACCGTGTTGTTGCTGAACTGACGGATTGTGATGTATCCGATGAGTCGTCCATCCTCCCGGAGAACCCCCCATTTCGGGACCGTTGGGATGTCCACTTTGGACCGTTGTAGCGAGATGGTCCGCTCGTTTTGACCGGATCGCACGGTGATGGTCACGGTCGATCCCTCGGGCCCCTTGATTCGTGAAATTGCCTCTTCCAGGGCGAGGTCCTTCGTGTTCGTCCCTTCCACGGACGTGATAAAATCCCCCGGTTTGATATCGTGCTTCATTGCGGGGCTGTTCCGGAACGGATTCACGACTTCGATGAAACCGTTCTCCTTGTTCTTGCTCACCTTGATGCCGAGGCCCACGTACTCTCCTTCGGTGGATTGGGTAAAGGAGTTGTACGTGTCCGGATCGAGGTAGGAACTGTAGCGGTCGAGCCGTTCATCGGAGATGGCGCGAAGCGCCACCTGTGTGAGTTCAATCGGATCATGCTCGTCCACATGGTACTTCTCGATGTACTGCAGGGCTCGATCATACTTCCGAACGGCCCGATCGTGCTTGGTGCTGGCGTTGAACCAGCGGTGGAAGGATCCCTGTTCATACGCCACCCCGAACAAGAAGGCGGCAATGAGAAGGATAAACACACGGAATGTGGATTGTGAGGACCATCGGGAGGTCTCCATATGGCCAGAGGCGGAATCGAACCGCCGACACCCGGATTTTCAATCCAGTGCTCTACCCCTGAGCTACCTGGCCGAATCCATCAAAGGGGTACAAATTATATGTCGCTCAGGACCGTGGTTCAAGGGGGTGAAACAGCTCGTGTACAAACCTTCGACGAACAGAAACCCCCACCGTCCGCCTGGTCGATATGTGCCTCTATAATCAGCGTGGAAGTGGAAATATATCGCCCATCTTATAATACACGCGCGTACGATCATCAGACTACATCTCGAACCGCACTCATCGAAAAAAACAAATGCTCGGTCAACCACTGTCTATTCAGGAGTTTACCCCGGGACAACGAATCAATCTGGAAGCGAACGCGATTGGATGGTCCTCCCTGATCAAAAAACTGATGGTGACCTTGTTTCTTCTTCCATTTGTGTTGGGACCGCTTATGCCCCTTCTCTTTAGTGTATTCGGAGATCCTGGATCAGCAGGTGGCTCGTCCGGAGGCGGAGAGGAGCTGGCAGCGATGTTCGGGATGGTTTTGTTTGGACTGATCTGGTATTCGATCGTCGGTTTATTTACGTATGCTGCCGGCCTGGGGGTTGGGGTCTGGGAACAGGTGTCGGTGTCTGCGAAGGATCGTGAAGTCGGCATGCGGTTCAACGGACAATGGATCTGGCTGACATGCGAAACAACGGTTCCCTTCCGGGACATCGAGTACATAACGGTGACCACGTCCGGAGGGGAGGAATCAAACGTGGATATCACGCTTGAGCTGACGTACCAATCTGACGGAGGTGATACGGAGACGGTTTCTCCGTCCTTCCGGGTTCAGCACGTGGATCTGATTGAGGAAGCGATTGCACTGGCCTGTGCAGTCGGGGACATCGCCGGCATGCGGTTTTACCAGATTACGAGTCGGGATCATATGAATACGACCATCCGGCTGACGCCCGATCGATCGGCGGTGAAGGAGGGGGCAGTGTCGGAGGAAAAGGAGATTCCGGACGTCACCGGGGACCTGAATTTCCGGGACGATATACATGCCGAATCGGACCCGGACTCCGATCGCACGGATCTGTCATTCGAACAGCCCGAGATTGATCTTCCACCGTTCGATCCGGAAGCGTTTGCGGAACAGTCCTCTGTGCGAACTCCGTCCTTCGAATGGGACCCGGGACATCGAGTGGTGATTGACATTCCCCCGAATCCGATCTGGTACCTGGTTCTGGTATCACTTGTGTTTGGAGTGGTTGGAGGGGCATTTGCGGGGTTTCTTGCCGGTGGATGGATCCAGTCCGTCCTTTCTGAGGCAGGTTTTCAGGTCAGCCGGTGGACAGCAGCGTTCGGAAGCGGAGTGGGTTGCGCTGTTTTCGTGTTTCTGGTGCTTTCTCTGATGAACCAGGCCCGGAAAACTGTGATCAATTGGACGACCAATCAACTGGAGCTGACGATCGGTAACCGCAAAAGAAACGGGACTCCTGACGATGTACGGTCGGTGATCGTGAACGGGACCCGCTGGAGCGGCGACGACGATTCGCCGCCCAAGTACGAGTGTGAGGTCTATCTGGACCTGCCGGAGGGACGTGAAAAAATTCTGGGCACGTGGAAGGATACAGAGGAGGACAAGGTGTATCAACATGCCGGATCCTTTGCGGAAGACCTGGCCGATGCGCTTGGTGTGGAGTGGACGTGGGAAGGATTTCAGTAGCAGAGCCTGACCGCAGGCATCCGAACGGCGGGGTTTCCTCGTCGAAAATCCGTGCAGAGCACACGATGAGACGCACTGAGAGCGCGACACCTTTTCAGACGAGGTCTATGAAGGCGTCGGTATATTGATTTATTAAAACTCCTCAATCAGCGTTTGCAGCTCGTTCCGAAGCTGATTCTGTTTCTGACGGGCCGATTCGAGCTCCGCCTCGATGTCACGATACTCCTTCTCATTCGCTTCCAACCGTTCCAGGAAGCGGGTCCGCATGTTGCCCTCCTCGCCATCGCGTGCCAGCGGTTCGATGTTGTTTCGCAGTCGCTTCTGGGTGGATTCGATCCGGGAGAGCTTCTCCTGTTTTGAGTCCATGTCGTTCTGAATGCGACGCATCTCGGACCGCTTTTGATGGATGGTGTTAAGCAACTCCCGCTGCTTCTCCGTAAGCTCCACGTTTTGCAGGAAGAGTTCCAGACGGTCGAGGTCGACGTCCATGAGTTGATACGTGGACGAGATTTCCCGTGCTTCGACCACGGTGAACGAATCCTCGGCGCTGGCCGGAACGGACGTTTCAAACCGGTATCCTTCTGCGATGTTCTCCTTGTATGTCTCGGGCGAAACAAGGTCGTAGCCGGACTGCATGTGGTGATCGATCAGGAGGGATTTTTCTTCATCCCGGTGACTGTTCAGTTGATACTCGGTGACCACTCGTTCCTGCCTGTACGCTTTCAGGGTTCCATTATTCACGGAAATGCGGGACACCGGTTCCGGGGCCTTGTTCCGTCGGAGCTGGACGACCACCGCGGTCTCCACGGAATACGGCAGGACGGCCTGCATGCCCGGCTGGAGGATGCGACTGACCAGGGACTCTCCCAGCGCGGTGTCTTCCCGATACACCGTCACCTGCCCGAGGTCGAGCGTGGCACCGGTGGTGTTGTTGATATGAATCGCGTTCATCGGTGAATTCGACACCGCCTGGTTGTAATAGAGCCGTTCGGTTCCGTCGACGGATGAGGCAAGAATCGGCACCAGTGTGGATTCGTCCTGTTCGACGGTGACCGGCTGGTCAATGCGGTAGCGAAACGTTTCCCCCAGGAAGTCGCCCGAGGCCGCCTGTTTCATGGAGGCAGATCCTCCTCCTTCGCTACCGAATGTTCCACCACCGCTCCCACCTCTCACAGAGGTCCGGTCAAGCTGCGTCGTCATCTCTTCCATCTGCGCGAGGGTGGCGTCCGGGAACAGCGTGTCGATGTCCACTTCATGTCGCTCGGGATAGAACGG
>CAZQNZ010000194.1:0-4480 GCA_964594615.1 uncultured Planctomycetia bacterium | reverse complement strand
AAAACGGAACGAACGATCCACAACATAAATGAACAGTTCAAAACAGAACCGCGACTGGACGTCGTCCGCTGAAGTGCAGGAGGCCACTAAACGTGGCATCATCCTTCAGCAGGGAGCGGGCCAGGAAATGGAACCGTGCTGAAAAGAACCAAAATGATTGAACGACTCCCTGCTGACGGATCTCATGCGTGAGAAAATCTCCCAGATCACATCCGCTGCCAGCCGGGTCCCCCGCCGCCCTCGGGTGGAACCCATTCTATCACCTGGTACGGGTCCATGATATCGCAGGTTTTGCAATGCACACAGTTGGCCGCGTTGATGTTTAACCGCAATTCCCCCTCCTCGTTCTCCTGCATTTCATAGACGTTCGCCGGACAGAACTCCTCGCACGGATTCCCGTACTCCTCGGTACATCGGTTGTGGCAGATGTCCGCGTCCTGGATTTTCAGATGCACCGGCTGATCTTCCTCGTGCGTGGTATTGGAGTGATAGAGCCCTTCCAGCTTGTCCACGACGAGCCCCTCCTTGTCCTCCTCCACGTCGAGGTCCGACACGGTTGGTTTCTCACCTGGATCTCCGTCGAAATACGACGTAATTTGCTCCATTCGCAGGTGGCCTTCCTCCGTCGTGAGGCGGTCACGGAACAGCCGTCCGCCGAACATCATCTGGGCTCCGGCCCGGATCATCCCCAGGAATGTACCGGACCGGAACGCCTGACGGTAGTTGCGCGATCGGTACATCTCATCGTACGCCCACGACCCTTCAAACCGCTCACGGTAGGACTGCAGGATCGACCGTGAATACGATGCCTTCTCCAGCGCTTCACGGATCGTCTTTCCGGCCAGCATCCCGGACTTGATCGCCAGGTGGATTCCCTTCAATCGCTGCATGTTCACGAAACCGGCCGTGTCGCCGACCAGCAGAGCCCCGTCAAGAAACAGCTCGGGCATGGAATAATATCCGCCCTCGGGAATCGCTTTCGCCCCGTATTCCACGAGCTCCGCCTCCTGCAACATCGGTGCTACCGCCGGGTGCAATTTGAACTTCTGAAAGATCCGGTGCGGGTTCGTGCGGGGATTCCGGTAATCCAGGCCGACCACAAATCCCATCGACACCAGACGGTCTTCCGCGTGGTAAATCCAGGATCCGCCGAAAGTCTCATCGTCGAGCGGATACCCCAGCGTATGCCGCACGCGCCCCTCCTGATGATGCTCCTCCGGCACACGCCACAGTTCCTTCACGGCCGTCGCATAGACCTGCGGGTTCCGGGGATCGTACAGGTCAAATTTCTGTTCAAGCTGCTTCTGGAGGCTTCCCCGGACCCCCTCTGCAAAGACCGTCACGTCGGCGCGAATGTCGGCCCCCGGCTGATACGTGGATTTCTGGTTCCCCTGCTTGTCCACGCCCATGTCTTTCGTCCGAACGCCCTTGATCCGATCGTCCTCCCCGTACAGTGGTTCCCAGCCCGGGAATCCCGGCACAATCTGTACCCCTTTCTCCTCAGCAATCTCGGCCATCCACCGAACCGTTTCCCCGAGTGACACAATCCAGTTGCCCTCGTTGTGCATGGGGGACGGCACGAAGGGAAGTCCCCACTCGGACTGTTCTGTGAGAAACGACACCTGCTCGTCCTCCACCGGCGTGCGGATCGGTGATTCCCGGTCCCGCCAGTCCGGAATCAGTTCGTCCAGGCCCTTCGGATCCATGATGGCGCCCGACAGGATGTGGTTCCCGACCTCGGCCGCCTTCTCAATGACCATCACACTCGGCGGATCCACGTTGTGTTCCTCCACCTGATCCATCAGATGGATAGCGGTTGACAGACCCGCCGGCCCGGCACCGACAATCAGCACATCCACCTGGATGGTGTCACGTTCAACCATGTATGGTTACTCGTTTTGCAATGCGTGCTGAATGGATTGTAAAAGGGCCTGCGCGTCCGCCCGGAAGGTGGTTCCCCGCGTCTCCTCCATCACGTTCATCAGCACCGTTCTCGCTCTGCGATGTTGACCGTTCTCGTGTAATGTTTTCGCCCGGTACAGTTCTCTTTGAACATCCTCCTGCTTGTCCGGACTGGCCTGTTCAGCGAGTTGATCGAGACGCTTTCTGGACGGAGTCGGTCCAATATTGACCTGCATCTGCGACAATCCCGCCGCATTAAATGCGCGCAGATACCCGATGATGAGGCGATTTTTGACTTTCTGGAATTCCTCGCTGGATGTGTTGTTCCACGCGGATTGATTGCGAAGTCCCCGTGCCATCTGATCACGGAAATACACTCGGCGATACTGATCCCCTTCCCAGTACGTAATCATCTTCTCGCCCGGTGCCATGTGTTCAATCTGCTCCTGTGAAACGGAGCCGGCGGACGGGAAATCCGAAAAGCGATTCTCGTTGAGGAACTTGATAAACCGATTCATCCGCCAGTCCCGCATGATCTTGACGTCCGGCCGGGCAACGTCAAGAAAGGCCTCACGAATGGGCCGGTTCTCGTAGGCCCATTCCTTTGAGAGCAGGATCATGTACTGATATTTGCTCTGATCCTTCTTCTTCCGTTCACGGGGAGCCCCCTCCCGGTTCGGGAAACCGTTTCCAGTATCCTTCTTCAGAACACCATCCGACGAAGAACCCCGCTTTGCAAAGAAGGAGACCATCACCGGACCGGGTGAGTTGTCGGAGGGTTTCAGCCGGCGCTTCTGCTGCTGCTCCAGCAGTTTGTCCAGTTCCTCCTCCGGTACCTCCGACGATGAATCGGCCTCAACCGATTGTCCGCCGTTTCCGTTCCCGGTCGTCCCTGATCCGGCACAGGACATGATCATCGACAGGACGACCAGTCCCATCAGCCCCGGTAGAATTCTGCTCGCATCCCGGACGAACGCTATCCAGTCCGAGGAGGCATCAGTTTTCTCAGGAGCGGTGAACATAACAGATTCCTGCAGCAAGCGCATCCGATACATGATTTGAGAGTGCCCCATCCGACAGGTTCAACATGGCCTGAATCATTTCACTGACCTGTTTCTTGGTCGCGTTGCCATTTCCCGTGACCGCTTTTTTGATCTGCGTCGGTGTATATTCCCTGATCTCCGCCTCCGCCTGGCGGGCGGCCAGCAGAAGCGTCCCCCGCGCCTCCCCCAGCTTCATGGAGGCCTTCGCATTCGGTCCGTAAAACGCCTCCTCAACGGAGACCACGGCGGGCTCGTGGGTCCGTATCAGGTCCTGCACCTGTCCATGAATCTTCACGAGGTGATCCGGTTTCTCAAGATCAGACACATCGATTTCGCCGCGGTCGAACGCCCTGCAGGTTCGCGTTTCCTTCTGCACAAACCCGTATCCGACGACACTCGTTCCCGGATCCAGACCCAGAATCAACGGGGACCCCATGGTCCACTCCTGCTACCAAATGTTCAAAATCCATGCCGGATCCCGACACCCGCCCGGAACCGGTCGCAAATTATCATTGTCCCGTTCACCCCCCGTTGTTTCAAGGCGTTCCTCCCGCCACATGTTCGGGTTGACCGTCCGCGGCGTCAGGCTTCTGACGAAGAACCCCTCAGAAGGCACCGCACAACACCGAACCCCTGCACAAAAACAGTAACAAGATGAAATCTTGCTCCACTTATGCCCATGAACTGACATCGCTCCCCTGCCAGACCACCCCGTGGCCGTAAAAGTGGCACGGGCTCTCCAGCCCGTACCCCTTCCCCCTCCACCCAACCGAAACCCTCTATGCAGGGCCCGGATATCGTACGAAAGCGAATCCGTTTAAAAAACAACAGGAACAACCTGGAGGACCATTCCACTCATGCAGCCAAGCGGTCAGAACAACCGATTCGGACAGTTTTGAAGAAGCAACTCTAATCCCTTTTTCTCTTTCGAATTACCCGCTGCGGAGGTCCATGGACACAGTCCCGGGCAACTCGAGTACAATGAACAGCCCGGAAATCCGTCGCGAACCCCTCAGGAAGCGCATCCTATTTTGTCTCCATGCGATAATCAGCAGGGGTAAATCCTTTTTTAAAGTCCCCGAATCCAAATGTATTGGGTTGATACTCACCGACGATTTCCACATTTGCTGTTGTCGGGACGTCCTTCTCAAGCAGATGGTACGTCGCGTTAACAAACAATCGACGGAGGGCCTGATTTTCAAAATCACCGGCGGCACCGATGGTGGTGGTAAAGCAGGTGCCCTTTTTCCCGTTCGGCAACTGGTAGGGGTTCAGCCAGGCAAGGGGCATCATGGGGTCGTTTTTGTCCGGGTTGGGTTCACTGTCGGGGGACATGCCCGAAAGCACCTGGCCCTTCAGCAACACCGTGGCATCGTCCGGTGGATAGACTTCGTACACGTCCGTCGGTCCCCAGATGGATCGTTTCCCCACACCATTCGTGATCGGATGGTCCATGGCGTCGTCGGGCACGATGCCGCGGGTGGATTCCGAGCCGTGATCCCCGTGGTGGGAAATCCAGGTTTCGCCGAGAACCA
>CAZQNZ010000193.1:0-4487 GCA_964594615.1 uncultured Planctomycetia bacterium | reverse complement strand
AGCTTCGACAAACGTGGGCGTTCCCGGACGCTCCTCCCATGTCACCGCATCCATACCATATCCCTTCTCACACCAGATTCGGTCGTCCCTTGCGGGACTTATGCGATGTTTATCCCCGGCTACCCCCTGTTAAAACAGGGGGCTAACCTCTTGCCCCCCCTATTGGGGCGGCACCCGGTAATGCAGAGGGAACAGGCGTCCCGGAAGGGACGGAACGAGTCCAGCCCCGGGGTTTATCCCGGGGTTGCGGGGCAAGATCCGAATCTGCAGTCCCGCAAGGGACGGCCGAAACCTCCAATTGTTTACCGTCAGCTCAATAGACAGGAAAAGGGTCTGCGCAGACCGCTGTGCTGTGCGCGGTAGATCCACCGATTCTTCGATGACCACGACCTCATCACGGTTGCGAAGGCTCAGGTGTACCGGTTCTCGTGCTTGAAGGTCTTGAATTCCAGCGTGTTGCCGGCGGGGTCCTGGATGAACACTTTTCCCTCCTCCTCGGGCGTTCCCGTGTCCCGCACGTACGGCCCGATCAGGAAGTCCACGTCGGACGATTCGACGTTGTCGATCAGGGCTTCCCACTCGTCCCACTCCAGGATGGCGCTGTGATGAGGAATCGGCACCTCGTTCCCGTCCACGGTGCGGTATCCGTGTGAGCCCGCCTGATCGGGAACCAGATGGGCCACGAGCTGGTGCCCCCAGAAATCGATGGTGATGGATTTGTCCGAAACGCTGTGCACGTCGCAGTTCAGGAACTCCCCGTAGAACGCCTGCGCTTCGTCCAGATCGTCCACGGGGAAACCGAGGTGAAAGGTCTGTTTGTTGTTCTCAATCATGGTGACGTTCGTTGTCCGGAAGGGACGAATAGATGCTGTTCGACTCCGCGATAAGCTCCACATCGTTCGGCGGGACGCATATTATATCGGACGACCGGGCTGATACAACCGAATTTCCCGGTCCCGTTCACGTTGTCGAGGGATGCCCGGTGCGGTCGCGAACCAGTCAAGTCCGTCGACGGACTCCGTCGGAGCCCGTCCGTCCCGAGCATGTCGGACGGGTGTTCAGTCATCTCCTGGGCGAAACCGGACTGTCACTCGTGACGATCCGGTGACATGGGCCCGTTTCCTCCGCCGTAAACCGGAGGCGACCGAAGCCGCGCTGAATGAGTTTGATTAAATAAATGTTAGATAATATAATTATTTTTCGCGAAAAAATGGCTTCCTCGAGCAGGGGATGTGAAGATCGGAAATGAAATAAATTTCCGAAGGTTACCTGAATGGGGAACTGATTGTTTCACCGCGTTCATAGCCAAGTTGCCATGGCGTACATCATCACCGAACCCTGCATTGACACAAAGGATCGTGCGTGCGTGGACGTCTGTCCCGTGGATTGTATCTACGATGCGGAAGAACACATCGAACAGCCGGAAGCCATGCTGTTCATTCACCCGGATGAGTGCATCGACTGCGCCGCATGTGAACCGGTTTGCCCGGTGGATGCGATCTATGAGGAAAGCGCGGTGCCGGAGGACCAGGAGCTGTTCACGTTGCTCAATTACGACTACGCGGAGGAGTTCGACGAAAACCGGACCACCTGTGAAACCAACTGCGGGTGTTAGCTTTGTTCGTCGAAAGGCCCCCTCCGTTCATCGGGTCCAGATCGATGTGACACCGGTGAGGAATCGAACCCGATTTCGGACCATCGATTGACGACGGTCCGGTCGATCCTGCAATAACCGTTTGCGTCGTTTCTTTTTTAACCGATTGATGATGGAGGATTTTCATGAGTGCACACGTATCGTACGTTGAACCCGAACATGCAACGGGAAACGTTCAGAACATTTACGAACTGGTCGAGCAAAATTTCGGTCAGGTGCTGAACGTGGTCAAAGTGCTGGGCAACTGCCCGGAGGGGCTGGATGGCGTGATGTCGGCGATGGGTTCGCTTGACCATTTCGACCTGGACCCCAAATATGTCGAACTGGCCTATTTGAAAGCCTCCTCGGTCAACGAATGCGAGTATTGACATACCCATCACACCGCCTCCGGTCTGGAGGCAGGACTGTCCGAGGACCAGATCGATCAGCTGGACACGTTTGAATCGAGCACCCTCTTCGACGAAACGGAGCGGAACATCCTTCAATTCACGGACCAGCTCACCCGTGAAGCGGAGGTGAGCAACGAGGTGATCGACGCGCTGAAAAGCGAATTTAGCGACCAGAACCTCGTCGAGTTGACGGTTACCGTGTCGGTGGCCAATATGGTCAACCGGATCAACAACGGCCTGAACATTCCGCTCGAGGAATGATGTCACGGTAGCGCCACCCATTTACCGGTGGTGAGAGGTTCTCTATGACCGACTGTTTAGAAGGCCGCGCACAGGGAACGACGCGTCACGACGTATCTTCATGTGAACGGATGTTCCCTCAAAGATGTGGTTTCCCGGCGCCGGGTGGTTAACCCGCCTGGCACGGGTGATCTTCCCGTGCCCGTTCAGGCGGCGTTCACCGCCGGGAGTTCGACCATAGGAAAACATGCCCGGGTGATGTGGAGACTGATGTTCGAAAAACCGTCCGGTTCCTCGCGCATAACGGCGTTATTGCTCGTCTACTATGCGTTTTTAGTCATCAAATGAGTCACAGGCATCCACCATGAATCAGACAACCGAAAACCTGGAGCCGGAACGGTATCTTCTGCTCGCCGCGGCACTGATTGCCATGCTCTCCGGTGTCTGGTTCGGGCTGGTCCGGATCGGTTGGTCGTTTCCGGTGTTCGGACGTCCCGACCTGGTGGTCCAGCACGGGCCCTTCATGATCGCGGGATTTCTGGGGGTGTTGATTCCGATCGAACGGGCGGTGGCGGTGGAAACACGGTTCGCTTATGTGATTCCCCTCCTGTCCGCTGTGGGGATGGCGCTACTGGTGGTCCCGAACCTCTCACCGACCGGGGGACGCCTCCTGATTACGCTCGCCAGCATCGGTTACACCGGTTTGTTTCTGTACGTTTTGTCCCTGGATCCACAGTTACACGCGTACGTCATGGTGGGAGGTGCTGTGGCATGGGTTGCAGGAAATGCGTTGTGGACCGCCGGATGGGGGTTGCCGCGGGTGGTGTTTTACTGGATCGGGTTTCTGGTCCTGACCATTGCGGGGGAGCGGCTGGAACTTGCGCGGACGATGAAACTGGGACGGAAGGAAACCTGGAGTTTCGTCGGGTTCAGCCTCCTGCTGACCGTCGGACTCGTGTGCATGTCGCTGCGACCGAATCTCGACATCTCCCGCTTTCTCTCCGGCGCCGGGTTCGCGTTGCTCGGTATCTGGTTGCTGATGGTGGGTCCGTCACGGCGGACGGTCCGTCTGCCGGGGCGGTTACGGTTTACCGCCATCAACCTGATGATGGGCTATGGCTGGTTGATTGCCACGGGTGTTTTTCTGTGCTTGTTTGTTTGGGCACCGGCTGGACCGGTGTACGATGCGATTCTTCATTCAGTGTTCCTGGGATTTGTCTTTTCCATGATCTTCGCACACGCCCCGATCATCTTTCCCGCCGTCACCGGAAAAAAAATGAGATATTTGCCGATATTCTATCTCCACACCCTCCTGCTTCACGTGTCTCTGGTGGTTCGTGTCACGGGAGACCTGGGGGGTCTGCACGAGCTTCGCCTCTGGGGCGCGTTGTGAAACGGAATTTCGATTCTGTTGTTTCTGATCAGCTCCATCATCGGGATCACGTCTGGTGGAGCGTCCATCGCACAGCCGGGAGCACCGAAACGATAAGCGAAATCTGTTACTCTACATCTTCATCTACTCGATTGCATTTCATTCTGGTTCCACTGAATCATGACACAGCCGAAAGAATATTTGCGAGCACGTGAACTGGACGGTTCGACCGAACTTCTGAACCTGCAGGAAGAGATCGACGGCCTGAGAGAACAGGCGGCGGAACACGGCATCGGCGGGAAGACCCTGACGAAACTACCCGGTTTATCCGTCGTTCTGGTACTTCTGAACGAAGGGCACGACCTCGAGGAGCATTCGGTCGACGGTCCGGCGATGGTGCAGGTGCTGGAGGGAGAAATCACCCTGAACGTCGACGGCGAATCCGTCCGGATTTCGTCGGATCAGGCGGGCGTCATGGCCGGTGGCACCCCGCATGATGTCCATGCGGAAACGGATGCAATCCTGCTGTTGACGTTCAATGAGAAAGGGGAGAACAACTCGTAGATTGCTGTAAAACCCTCTTGACCTCCGCCGAACAAGCCGGAACGATCCGCTCCTGATACCGGCTATACGCCGGTGCCGTTGCTTGAGCGTTGTTTCGACCGTTCGTTGCTCACATTCACGACACCGTTCCAGCGGAAACGATGTATTTCAACACGATCGTCATCCTGCATGTGCTTGCCGCCGCGGTGTGGGTCGGGGGTCTGTTCTACGCCACGTTTGTGCAGTTGCAGGGATTTTGCAAGCTCTCCAACCCGCATGAACACCGCTC
>CAZQNZ010000192.1:0-4495 GCA_964594615.1 uncultured Planctomycetia bacterium | reverse complement strand
TCGTAACCGGGAGATTCATATCGTCCGGCCGGATTCCTCGTATCCCTTCGATTCGGGACGAGACTATAAGGATCAGTCAATAACCGCTGTATACGTCGATTTCTACTCGCTTCCTCAGCCATCCGCAGCATGCTGGCCGCCGTCCCGCCACTCACCTGTCCACCTTGAACCTCCACAAATCCCCGAACCGCCTGACAGGTGGTTCCGAATGTATCCTCCGCTTTCCGCTGCACCATCAACGTGCCGATATCCGACGGAATTGCGTCAAATCCGCAACTGTGGACGATCCGCGTCCCCTGCTGGCAGGCGGTATCGTGAAAGCGATCAATCATTTGTCGCATCCACGGAATTTCACCGGTTAGGTCACAATAATCCGTTTTCTGATCCACACATGCTTCGACCATGGGCGTGCCATATTTTGCATATGGACCTACCGTGGAACAGAGAACGTCCGTCTGCTCGGCCAGATCATTGAGCTGCCCGGCATTCCGCGCATCTGCTATTCGTATGGGAAGCTGCGCCCATTCACTGTGTCCCTTCCCGATCTGCTGCCGTAATTCGTTCAACCGGTCACGATCACGCCCTGCAATTGCCCAGCGTAGATCGGCAGGTGTATATTGATCAGCCAGATATTGAGCTACCAATCGCCCGGTGAATCCGGTTGCTCCCCAGAGGATCAGATCGAAGGCTCGTTCATTCCGAACCATCTTTCACGTCCTCCACGGCTCTTAAAAAACCCCTCAATCAGGTGTAATCAAACACCAAAGCGATAACAACAAGACATCAAATGTCCATCGTTGATTAATGCATAAAAAAACCGGTTCCAATCCAAATTGGATCGGAACCGGCTGAAACGTGTTCTGATGCGACCCGTTATACGGAGTTAATTTGGATGTTCACTACCCTCTTCATCGGGGTGTTCATCACCGTCTTTATTCTCTTCTTCCGGATGCTCATCTCCTTCTTCTTGGTCTTTATTCTCTTCTTCAGGATGTTCCGCTTCCTGTTCCGGATGCTCATCTCCTTCTGGATGCTCATGGTCCGAACCACAACCGGCTGCGAGAATCGAAACACTAAAAAGAACGGCGAAAAGATAGACAAACTTTCGCATGGCAACCTCAAAATTGAAGAATGAAAAATATCGACTACACGTTTTGTGTCCATCGCTCCAGACTGCTGCCGGAACCAACCGACATCTCCGAAGCTTCAGCTCAAGTTCAGCAGACGATACATCCGTCTCCTGAGCTATTCATTCAAATGGATATCAACTTATGATAAGCGTCCGTGCCGGTTAAATCAATGGTTTTGTGAAAATCTAAAATTGATTTAAAAAAAATGAACGATGTTTTCAAAATTTAACCAGCGGCCCGTTACAGATTTCCAGCTTAAAAAACGAACGCTTACAGCTTAGGTTATAGCTTGTAGAGATCTGAAAAAATGACCTTGAACGAAAAAGCCAAGAAACGAAATGTGCTTGGAGTTTCGGGATGGGATCTCGCTCATCGTTTATGAGGACTGATCATGGAACATGCCCCGAACCCGGAGGCTTATCGAAACGCATTTGACCAGGATCAGTTCCATCTCGTCTTCCAACCTCAGATTTCGGTGTCCAGTGGAGAGTTGATTGGTTCCGAAGCCCTGTTGCGCTGGGAGTCCGAACGGTACGGCTACGTCCCTCCACCTGAAATCATATCCCTTGCCAAAAAGGCCGATCATATGGTTGAACTCGGCCACTGGATACTTCAACAGGCCCTTCGCCATAACCAGAAATTTCACGAAGCCGGCCACGAATCCTCGTTTTCCGTCTCCGTTAACGTGTCGCCCCATCAATTCCTTAACCGTGAACAACAGTTTCGAGAAAACGTTGAATCACTTCTTGGAACAACGGGACATTCACCCAACCTGCTCGAGCTGGAGATTACGGAGGAAGCCCTTATTGATAATCTGGAGGAAACCCGCGAAACCCTCTCCGATCTCATTCAACTCGGCATCTCGCTTGCCATGGATGATTTTGGAACCGGTTATTCGTCGTTAAGTTATCTTGCCAAAATGCCATTCAACACCTTAAAAATCGACCGTGAGTTCATTTTGAACATCAATTCGTCCAAGCCAGATACGCTTTTGGACGCCATGATCGCCATGGGACGATCCATGGAAATGACGGTACTTGCCGAAGGGGTGGACACCATTCAACAACTCGATTACCTCCGCTCCCAGGGTTGCCAGGTTTATCAGGGATACCTTTACAGCAAACCCCTTCCTCCGGATCGATTCATGAACCTTGTCAAACAACCGGAGGTTGCTCAATGAAAAACCCCTTTCCCTCACGGATTTTTTCAACGATCCTGGGGCTGGTCTGGACGGTGCTGATTCTATCCTCTTTCTGTCGTGCTTCCGGGATGGACAACCCGGCTCCTCAACCACTATTGGGACCTACCGCTTCTCAAATTTCATTGCAGCCTTTTTCGGCTGGTCGGACCGGTCAAGGCGTTGAATGGTCCGCGATTCACGAGTTCAGACGCTTTCTGGCGCAACGCTCCTCCAGCCCCGTTCCACAATCAATCCTGCCCGAAACCGTCTTGGAATGGGTACAAACCTGGTACTCACCAACCGGCGCGGTGATCGTATTTATAATTCTCATCGTCGTGTCCATTTTTACCATTTTTCTCCTCAGAAAACAGTATCGAACGAATCGACTCCTGAAGAAGCGAGCAGAAGAGCTTGAGGAGGCACGCCGAAAAGCGGAAGAGGCGAATCAGGCAAAAGACGATTTCCTTGCACGAATGAGCCATGACATCCGTACCCCTCTCAACGCAATCATGGGGATGACGGATCTCTTAAACAAAACGGCACTGGACCGTGAACAGAAGGAATACGTCCGTACGAGTCGTCAGGCATCGAACACGCTGTTGATCCTGATTAATGACATACTGGATCTTTCCAAGATCGAAAGCGGAAATATTAAACTGGAACGAACCCGGACCGATATTGAACCGTTGATCATGGACATCGTGTCCTATTTTGCTCGAAAAGCACACGAACAGGGACTGGAAATGCCTGTTTATATCGATCCGGACTGCCCGACGTTCATTGGTGATCAAAAACGCATCCAGCAGATTCTGGTCAACCTGATCAACAATGCAATCAAGTTTACTGAATCCGGAGAGGTGGTGGTCCGGGTAACGGCCGGTTCGTCCACGAAGGACACGTGTACGATCCGGTTTGAGGTCGAGGATACCGGAATCGGGATCCCGAACGAGAAGCAGGAACACATATTTGATCGCTTCTCCCAGGCGAATTCCCAAATTTCACAGGAATATGGGGGTACGGGTCTTGGCCTTGCAATCTGCAAACACCTCACGGAGCTGATGGACGGACGAATTGGGGTGAACAGTTCGGAAGGTCAGGGTAGTAGGTTCTGGTTTGAGATCCCATTTGATCTGGAGGATGAAAATGAGGATCAAATGAACGCCCCCGAACAAACGAAGACCCCCGCCATAGAAACCCCGAACCTCTCGGACCTGCATATCCTTATAGTTGACGATCTCGAAACCTATCGATCCCTCCTAACAAAACACCTTGAACACGCCGGAGCATCCGTTTCAACGGCCTCCGACGGATATCAGGCGCTTGAAATGGTCAATCGGGCGAACCAAAAAAATCAGCCGTTCGATCTTTTGTTAATCGACCGTCATATGTCGGACATGGATGGATTTGAACTGGCGGAAGAACTGAAGGATTCCATTTCCCTGAATCAGACCGGAATCATGCTTACCTCAAGCAACCTCAGCACGGATCGGGACCGGGCCAAACGATTTGGATTCGGTGATTACCTGGTAAAACCGATCTCTCATTCCGAGTTAATGGAATCCATTGATCGTCTCAAAAAGACGGACACAGAATTTAAAGTCATAAAAGAACAGCAATCTGAATTACCGGAATGTGAGCACATGGATGCACCTCCACGAATTCTTATTGCAGAGGATAATGAACATAACCGAAAACTGATGCAGGCGATATTGCAACAGTATCCGGTTCGTATGGATTTCGTGCAAAATGGAGAAAAAGCGTTAAAAATGGCCAAATCCGGCCTGTTCGACCTGATTTTTATGGATGTGCGCATGCCCCGTATGAACGGTCTGGAAGCCACCGAACAATTACGTTCCTGGGAACGGGATAACGATATGAACCCCACTCCGGTCATCGCCCTCACCGCTCAGGCGCTGGAGGAAAACCGCCGGGAAAGTCTGGAAGCAGGCTGTAATGAACACATTACGAAACCGGTCCGTGAAAATTTGCTCGTCAACACCATTCGAAAATACATGGATAAAGCGGATGAAGCCCCAGTTCAAAATCCTGATCAACCGGAACCAGATGATGAACAACAATTATCAGCCGCCGAGACGGAGTCTGCAACGGAGGACCAAACGGAACCAATCGAAGTCGAAGTGGACCGACGATTCGAGGAATTTGTCCCGGAGTTCCTCGATGACCT
>CAZQNZ010000191.1:0-4498 GCA_964594615.1 uncultured Planctomycetia bacterium | reverse complement strand
CCTGTTCGGCGAGGCGGTCGAAGTTTGGCGTGTGTGCTTCCGGTTCGCCGTACGTGCCCAGATCCGGCCCCATGTCCTCCGTAATGAACCAGACGATGTTCGGCTGCTTCGACTCGTCCTGCGCGATTGCTTCAGGAGCAACTGAAAACAGCGCGATCAGAAGTAGTACGGAGACGAATCGGTTCGATTTAAAGGACATGTCGAAAATGACTTCAAGATGAGGAAATAAACTGACGGACGAACCCTGGCATCAGGGGGTTTGTAGAAGGATATTGTGGCAACGACTTCATCCGGAAGTATGTTCATTTTCTGTCCGGAAACAGTGGTACCACGAAACATGCATCCCTGATTTTATACTAAGAGATGTTCTGGTGAGATCATAGGAGCAGCAAGTAGAGTGATTCATAGGCATTGCTGTTAGCTCGCCGAAGGACCCCAGATCATCGACAGGAATTCTGACGAAAGATGAAGTCATACCGCAGATGAACGCTGATGAACGCAGATACGCCAGAGATGAAGCCGGTGTTCTGTTCAGGCCGCCGTACATCATATCCGGTGTTTTCTCTGTGTATCAGTGTCTATATGTCCTTTGTTGCTGGTCATCCGCGTGTATCTGTGTTCATCAGCGGTGGTGATTTCAGAGCCTGCCACATTCTTGGTCAGGACGAGTTCTGCTCATGCAGGATCGGGGAGAGCGGCCTATCGAGGCATTCGTCCATCGCTAGGCTGTTCATTTTCGACATAAGAAGATAAATTAGATGTTGACATAAATCTTCATATACATTATATCAATATTTCGCCCATATCGGTGTCTCGTAATCTCTCTTCCTCGAATCATGAGTGCACAACATTTTGGTACAGAACGGCAATTCAGCGGTGATTCGTCGGAGTTGAGGACTCTTTCGGAGCCCTTTTCCGGAGAGTCGTCCTATTTCAAGGAAGCGCAGTCGCTCACGACGTACCTGCGTGGCTGCATGATCCAGCAAGAACAGGAAGGGATGCTCAAGGGGTCTCCCGAATTTCTCATCGCCTCACGGTATCAGTACCGGAAATCCTCAACGGACGAAGCGAATGAGGCCCCCACACAGGTGTTTCATCACGTGGAATACAATGGTTCGCCCGGATGGAAGGACAGCCTGCTGAATGAGGTGATTTTTTCAACGCGGGACTTTCCCGCGAGACCGGTGGCGATCACGATTCAGGTGTACGAAATCGACGGGGTTTCCAACCGGGTCATCAATGGCATCCGGCAGGTGCTTCAGCAGGGCAAGAAGGCCGCCGCGGTGACGTATCCGGTCCTCGCCCCTCTCGCTTCCGGATTGGAGATCGCTGTGCCGCAATTCCTGAATCTGATGAATCACCTGGACGACCACGATCCGATCATGGATCGCCGGATCCGTTTTGATCGACCGGCGGAAGAGCCCGGTGCGGGAGATCGCTTGCTCCAACCCGGATACTACGTGTTGTTTCGTGATCCCGTGGACCGGACGCTGCACCTGAACCGGGATCTGCAGGTCGTGGATGAGCAGGGAAACCGGTTTGACGAAACGAGTTACGTTGTGCTTGAGGCCGATCGGCAGTTTTTCGAGGAATCTTCGTTCAACCAGGAAATCAATCAAAAAGCGGCCAAGCTGATGAATCAAATCAACGGACGCGGTCAGAGCGATACGAAGAGTTCCCTGGATTTCCTGCAGGACACCCTTCAGGCATACACGGTCACACGAAAAATTGAACGCCTCCGGGAATTGCAGGAAAAGGAGGGACTGCGTCCTGCGGAAAAGAAGCTCCGGGACGAACTGAAATCCGAACTCTCGGAGAACGAAACGGTTGCGCCGGTGCTGGATGACACCGTTGTGTAACCTTCATCACGGTCATTCCTGTACTGTCGAACGCGGACAACTGCACATGTATTCAACAAACCGATCCCGATGACGGAAAAAACGCTGATTGTACACGGATGGAGCGATTCGTCCTCGTCGTTTGCACACGTCAAGGAGTTTCTGGCGGATGAAGGTGTCGGGCCTGTGGAGGACATCTACTTCGGGGACTACGATTCACAGGAAGATCACCTGCGCTTTTACGACGTGGCTGAAGGTCTGCACAATCGGATGTGTGAAAAGGGATTTATTGACGCGGACGGGTCGAAAAACGTCGACCTGAACGTTCTCGTTCATTCCACCGGCGGTCCGGTGATCCGGCACTGGATCTGGCGGTATTACCTGAGAGACGGCAACCGGATAGCAGATTGTCCGGTCAACCGCCTGTTGATGCTCGCCCCGGCCAACTTCGGTTCTCCCCTGGCTCACTACGGGAAATCCTTCCTGGGGTCCCTTGCAAAGGGAAAATGGGAACTGGATGACATGCTGGAGGTCGGGAAAAATCTTCTAACCGGCCTCGAGCTGGCCAGTCCGTACCAGTGGAAGCTGGCGCACCGTGATTTAATTCATCCGGTCGCACCGTACCGACCGGAATCCGAACAGATTCAGACCACTGTGCTTGTGGGAAACGATAAATACGAGGGGTTCTTCCGAAAATACGTGAACAAGCCGGGCACGGATGGCACGGTCGTAATTCCGGGAACGCCACTGAACACGTTGAAACTGACAATGAACTGTTGCGACGTCAACACAGACGAGGGCCGCCGGCCGATTGAATGGAATGTAAAACGAACGAACGTGAACATTGCGTTCGGACTTCTTCCGGGATTCAACCATACCTCGATCGTTTCCGACATCGGTCAGGGCACGAGGCTGGATGATCTGGTGGTGCGTGCGCTGACCGTCGACCCCGACGAGTTCGGGGATTTTCGTGAAAAGTGCAAGGACAGAACGGAAGAGACCCGTGAACAATCGGAGACCCCTACCTTCCAGCAGTTTTACGTGCATGCGCTGGATGACCAGGATCAACCGGTGACGGATTTTTCGTTCGAATTCAGCATCGTAAAAACCTCGGACATCGAACAGGGGGTCGTCCGGTACGATGGTAACCGGTCGGACCGACCGGAAGCGGAACAGGCCTGCTCCGCTGCGATCCATGAGTGCATGACCGACCAGGTTCATACCCATAGCGAGCATCCGAGCTTCCGGCGATTTCTGGTCAATGTGTCAGAGGTTCGTGAACGACTGGAGGAGGCCCGGGGCGACCTCGGTGAGGAGGTCGGACTGGCCATGGGCATTCACGTGCCGGACGTCGACGAGGGCATCCGGTACGACACAAACAACCTCCGCCACATCCTGATTCATCGAACCGACGAACAGCCCGATAACCGACCGTCGTTTCTCTATGAGAACACCACCACACTGGTTGAACTCCGCATCAATCGACAGACCGGGCTTGTGTCGATCAGTCAGGAATCGAAGGATCATTGACCTGCCTCATTTGATGAAAGAGGTGTAGTCGGCGTCCGGGAACACGAATTCCGGGTTCACGGATCCGGATCGACCGACACCGGTTTACAGCAAGAAATGGTGGGCGTGTTCGTGCACTTGAGTTCGTGCATCGGCTCGGATCCGTTCGGGGCAAATGGGAACCGGTTTTCAATCTGGACAATACGGAGGGGGGGACCTTTTCATCACCAGGGTGAGTCTGGCCGCGGAAACTCGGCAGGTGCGGGGGCGGCAACGGAGCACCTGGGAATGAACTCTCCTGAAGTGCAATGTGGAAGGGGTATTTGATGGTGTTCCTCCTTTTGCTGCACAAGAACGTGCGGTCGAGGTGGAGAAATTCCTGTCATTCATCTCGTTTACGGTATCGCTCGTTCTGCTCAGCAGATCCCTGGAGGTCAGCGTGCGCGGCGGTTGTTTTGAGAAACGGTGGAAACGGATTTGGATTCAGAACAGCCGTCAGGAAGGACGGTGCTCCCCAGGCTTGTTCGTTGAATTCATGAATGGCTCCGGATTCAGCCGGGATGTGGAGTAAAGGAACTTCCTGGACTAGCATTGAAATTGAAGGGGGTTGGATCTATCGTTGAACAATCATTCGTCCTAAATTTTTTTGGGAAGATCCCTTCTGGGGATCACCGTTTCGAATTTCTGGATTGCCCGAGCGGAGGAAGCGATGTGGAATGGAGTGGAAAAACATACGGTTTCGCGCCTCAGTATACTGGTGCTTTTGCTGACGATGTTTCTTGGGTTCTCTTCAATTACATCGTCCCAAGCACAGCAAGAAAACGTTGATAAAGTGGTTGAGGTGGGGGTGAAGCCCGGCCAGATGAAATACGATATTGAAGAATTTACCGTGCCGGCCGGGGGTCGCATCAAGCTGATTTTTGATAATTCCGACGGTACCCTGCAGCACAACCTCCTGATCCTGGTGCCCGGTGACGAAGACTCGGCCGTCAAACTCGCCCAGGAAGCCTGGAGCATGCCCAATCCGATAAACAACGATTACGTCCCCGATTCGGACGAGGTCCTGTTTGCCACCTCTCTGCTCAGCCCCGGAGAAAAAGAAACCATCACCTTTACCGCTCCGGACGAGCCGGGTGATCACCCGTACGTCT
>CAZQNZ010000190.1:0-4536 GCA_964594615.1 uncultured Planctomycetia bacterium | reverse complement strand
TGTTCCGGATCAATGCGTTCCGGGATCAGCCATCCGGAGACGAAGACGAGATACAGCGACCCCACAAGGAAGATCACCACGCCGGCGGCGGTGAATTCGAAAAATCCAATGGGATGGTTGAGCAGGTTTTCGGAAAGGTCGCTGGCGAGCAGGTTCGTGGAGCTTCCGATCAGCGTGAGCGTGCCCCCCATCATGGACGCGTAGGACAGGGGAATCATCAGTTTCGAGGGCGAGGTTTTCAATTGCCGGGCCATGTTGGACACCATCGGAATGAAAATTGCCACAACGGGGGTGTTGTTAATGATGGCCGTCGTCGGTCCGGAAAGGGCAGTAATGACGCCGATCTGCTTGGTTTCGCTTGATCCGGTAATCGACGCTATCTTTTCTCCCAGGATCTGAATGAGGCCGGTGTTCTGAATGCCTTCACTCAGGATAAACATGGCGAGGATGGTAAGGGTCGCTTCGCTCGAAAAACCGGCCAGTGCTTCGTCCACGGTCATTCCGGTCCACTTTCGGAATACGATCAGAAAAAATGGAATCATTAATGCAAGGACGTACAGGGGAAGCGGTTCCCAGAAGAACATCAGGACCATCGCTCCGATGAACAGCAGCATGAACAGTATGTTTTCGTTCAGTGTAAGACGGGACTGCTGTTCAGCTTCTGAGGAGCTCTTCTGGTTGGAGGACGAGGCAGTTGTGTTTTTGGCTTCCTCCGGCACGTCGGTGTTCGCCTGTGCCACACGTGTATGGGTGTTTGGTTCGTTGGGATGAACGGAGGGTTGTGCTGATATCACCGGCGCAGCCAGACCGGTCAATAGTAGAAAAAGGAGAATGATCCGAGTTGTAACGGTGGAACGCATGTGCAACACGGACGAAATGGTTGGCAAACATGTTGACGCTTTCGTGGCCGCTCAGTACACATTATAGGAATGGAAAAGGCCGCTGTGTAACGGGAGCACAGCGGCCTTCTGGGATGCGGAATAGTGGAGGAGGAGATGGGTTATATTTATTCTTTGACGTTTACTTCAATCTGTTTCGTGCTGGATTCAGCCGCCTTCGGAACGGATATTCGAAGAATTCCTCGCTCGTATTCCGCTTCGATCTCCTCTTCATTCACCGATTCCGGCAGGTGTACCTGTCGGGTGAATGAACCGTAGCGCCGTTCGGTACGGTGATACTCACGGTCCGTTTTCTCCTGGACTTTTTCCCCTTTGACCGTCAGGGTGTTGTCCGATAGCGTAATGTCGATGTCGTCCGGTCCGAGTCCGGGGGCTTCCATCTCGATCAGGTAATCGTCCTCGGATTCACTCAGATCGAGGGACGGCGCCTGAAATGTGGACCCCCTTGACGGCTTCTTCCAGAACGGATCTTCCGACACCTTCTTGAAGAGCGAGAACAGGTCGTTCACGCGATTTTCACCATTCGTTCGTTTTATTCGTGTCATGGTAAACCTCCCTGCAAATTCAGGTTCACATTTTTACGCTCATATTCTTTCTTCCAGATATCACAACCAGATCTGGAATAATTAACAACGCAAACCATATGCCAGAAATGTGAGAAAGTTATTTATGTAAGTTATTCAATATAAAGGACTTAAAAGTTTCGTCTGATGAACTTCCCCTCAGATCTCGGACAATTTGACAGAGCTGGAAGGTGGGGTTGGACAAACTTTCAGTTGCGAAGTGATACGTCCTGAGAGGCTTCTGAAAACCATTTTCCATTCGTAAGCAGAATGCAATTCGGTTCATCGTCGTGTGTGGATTCGGAGTCGAGGCCGAGAGCGTATCGTCGACGTCGAAGTAGTTCCCCGGAAGGGGACGACTGATGCTGAGCTTCCGGATGGAATGAACGGAGTGAATGGAATCCGGGGGAAGATGGAAGTAAGGAGTCGAACCGAGCCCCCTGACGGGGGGCGGCTCTTGTTTCTGTGAACCCAATTTGTTCGTACGTCGTGAGATTGAACCATCGGCCGGAGCCACCTCCCTCCGGGAGGTTCGGTTCTTTTTTGTAACCGTACGTACCGGGGGATTGTCATCCCCCGGCTGCGCATGATCCGTCCCCTTACGGGGACTCAGTAAAACGGCATTCGAAAAAAATAAAAATAGAAAGCCTCTTTGCTTTGATAATGCACGAAGGCAAGATGCCTTCGTTCCAATTTATTCACTGAGAACGAAACAACGCTGGTGGGGCACCGGCGCTCCATTGGTTTTATTTTTTACGATACAGATAAAGTGTCTCCATATGAGGGTGTGTGAACGTTTTTCGCAGTTGTACTCGGTCCGTATCCGGTTTATTGCTGGCAAGAACCCAGTTGGACGGAGGGGGGACGGGGTCGTCGTCACAGTCCGTCACCCAGGCGTACCGTTGATGCAGGTAAAAGTACGTGTTCTGGTCGGTCGAAAGGCAGGGCTTCAGATTGTGTTCATCCAGGTAGTTCGCTACGCTTGCGGCATACGTTTCACGCTCAAACCACTCCGGCGCGTCCACAGGGGCGTAGACAAACAGGAAGACCACCTTAATGGCAAGTATCGAAATCAGAGCCGTAACAGCGAGGTTCTGAAACGGATCCGGAGAGAAGGAGACCCATTCGATAACGGCCCCGATGGTGATGAGAAAAAGGACGGCTCCGGTAATAACGAGTGGCGAAAGGGAGGGTTCGTCGGGAAGGAGAAAAGGAAGTGCAACGGCCATCAGGAGAAACAGGCAAGCATAGAACCGCCGCAATCCGACGCACCACGTGACCTCGCCGCTCTCCGAATTCGGTCTTCGGTCCAGTACGGAAGCGGAGAGGATGCCGAGCCATGGAAACAGCGGAAGCACGTAGCGGACGTCCGAGGCCGGAAGGGGATAGAAGATGAACCAGACCGCCAGCGCCGCCAGACTGAATGGAAGAATCGGACGTTCGTTCCAGAGCGGATTCCATGTTTTTCGAAACGAGGAGGAGGTCAGGGGGAGCAGCAGAAGCACCCAGGGAAAAAATGATCCGATGGTCTCCAGGGGAAAACGGATCAAATGGGAGAGCACACTCGTCCATTGTGTTCCTTGAGTGGCGGGAACACTCATCTGTTTGACGGCTACGTTCAACCACTCCACAGGAGTGACCTGGTTCAGTGTGGATAGAAACCAGAGGCCGGTCGGTATGAGAAATCCGAGAAACCCGATGGCCACATGACGCCAGCGGGTCTGGTGTTCTGAAAAGAACAGCTGATACACGACAACCGTCATATAAAAGAACAGGAACGCCGGTGGTCCCTTAATCAGAAATGCCGCTGACAGAGCGAGGTGGCCGATCATCCATTTGGTCCGGTGCCGTTCCAGCCGGTGAAAATAGAACCAGCTTGCCAGAGACAGGACGACAAAATAGGTAAACAGCAGATCAACTTCCATAATCGGTCCTTTCTCGACGAACCACGGGAGGTAAAGGACGGACGACAGGGCGGCTGTTAGGGAAGCGGGAAGGGAAAACGAGTGTCGTACGAGCACGAAAATGGTCAGCGGCATGAGCAGATAAAGAAGTAGAATCGGTATGCGACCACTGAAAACGGTAACGGTACCGAACGGGAGCGACGACAGTACGATGGCCCAATTGATTCCGGGGGGTTTGAACAGGTACCGATCTCCGAACTGATATGCGACGCTGTAGTTTCCCGTTTCCATCATGTGAATTGCAGCGTCGTTTCGGTAGGACTCCTCCTCATGCGTATCCGTCCAGAGTGCTTCTACCACCAGGATCGCCAGTACGATTACCATTGCTCCCGAAGCGTATGTTACGAAGGTTGACGAGTTCTTCATAAATATTTATCGAGGGAATCGTTAGTTGATGAATGCGTAACCGATTGTACCAAGCAGAAGTATCGTATGAAAAACAAGCCATGCCCAGTCGGACGCGGACCAGTCGTAGCTGGTTTCCCGGGAAGACGTGACCATGTGTTCATCAAGTCCCTGGTCTGTCAGCCATTGATGAAACGTGTCGATTTGTTGACTTGTCCCCACCGCACGGGAATCCAGCCAGAACTGGTACAGTTCCTGACCGTTTTCCTCCGTTTTAGTTATATTCGCTGCAGTGTCTTCCTGTCGTTGTTCGAATGAACGGGTCACCACGTTATATCCGGTTCCGGGTCCGAGCATCAGGCCATGTTTATCTACCAGTGCTTCAATACGCTCGATATCTTTTTTCGGAATGACAATCACCGGTTCCTCGTTTTGGGTGAACGTAAACGAGTGATCATCAACCTGTATGGACATGTCGGCTCGGTTGATTCGCCGGGTTGCGGCCGATTTGCCGATGTACGCGATGAGGACACCGGTAATTTGTAGAAGGAGCAGCAGCAGAGTGATGCCGAGAAGCAGGTAGAAGCCCAGTTTTACCAGCACGGAGTCCAGGATTGCATACGAGAGGGACCCGGAGAAGACGGTCCATGAAATGCCGCCGTAGATCCAGGAAAGCACGTGAAGATCCCGAAACCCCTTGAGATCGAGTTCCTGGCGATCCGGCTGAAGTTGAAATTCGTGTTCAGAAGACATTGCGCTGATGAC
>CAZQNZ010000189.1:0-4549 GCA_964594615.1 uncultured Planctomycetia bacterium | reverse complement strand
GACTCCGGGCGGCAAACAGCAGCAAGGTCGCAATCATCAACAACCTGGCGACGGGCAACGGGGCTTTTGGCATCGGGACGAGAACGGAGAATGGAGGTGTGAGCAACTATCTTCTAATCAATAACATCTCAGCCAGGAACAGTGGAAACAATTTCAGCATGAAGCATTCGAGCGGGGGGACCGAAGCGAATAACAAAGAGCAACTTCCGGAAGATCATTCAGAAAGAAGGTGATAAGGACGTCAACCGATTCACCAAGATTCGCATTCCCGGTACACTTGTGGGGCAGGCAGCTGGACAGTGACGGGTTTTCCTACGTTTTCTCAAACAGTGCGTAAAACCCGCCGGATGGAATGCCCGGTTCGGGAAAGATGGTTTTGGAGTCGTTCAGATCCACGTGAAGCTCGTCGCGCTCCCGCAGCAATTCAGTGATGACCTCCTCGTTTTCTTCCGGAAGCAAACTGCAGCTGGAGTACAGGAGTTGTCCCCCCTGTCTGACCAGTTTTGACGCCTCTTTAAGAAGTCGTTTCTGAAGTGAAATGAGATCTTCGTCCAGTCCTTCTTCAAGATGATATCGCGCCTCCACACGCCGTGCGAGGACACCGGTGTTGGAACAGGGAACGTCCACGATGGCGGCGTCTACTGACTCCATGCGTACGGGCGGGAGGGTTCCGTCTCCACAAACGGCGTGAATGTCGGAAAGCCTGAGGCGTTCCCTGTTTTCGTTGACACGGGCAAGCCGATCCCGGTCGAGGTCGAGTGACAGCACGCGTAATCCATTATTGGTTTGTTCCTGGATGGAAGTGGATTTCCCACCCGGTGCGGCGCAGAGGTCCACGACCGTCTCTCCGTCGTTCAACGAAAGGGGGTCGGTTACCCGCCCCTGAACCGGATCCTGTATGAAAAACCACCCTTTGTCGAATCCCGGCAACGACTCCGGTTGATCACCGTTTTCCAGGCGATAGAAGCGAGATGTGTTGATGTTCTCGATAGACACATCTGCCTCGGCGAATGTCTCTTCGAACGTTTCCCGGTCACATGTCACTGAATTCCGCCGGAGGAAAAGGGGAGGGGTTCTTGACTGCTGTCGTGCCATCGACCAGGTATTTTCTTTGCCGTAGTGTTGGTACCACCGTTCGATTAACCAGTGCGGGTAATTGAAAAAGACACTGATAAAATCAACCAGAGCGTCTTCACCACTCAGGGGATCCGGCATGATCTGTGTGGCGAATTCGCGACAGGCTTCGCCACGGATGGGAATGAGATGTTCCATCCCGGGATCATCCGGGCCCTTGGGCATATCCCAGATTTCCTCCGTCAGGTTGCGCTGCACACTCCGGAGGATAGCATTTACGAATTTGCCGGAGGAGTTGCTTGCTCGCTGTTTCGCGAGTTCAACGGCTTCATTTACGGAAGCGTGGTCCGGTACCGAATCCACCATCAGGATCTCATAGATCGCCAGGCGCAGGATCTGGTGCACGTCCGGCTGTAAATTGTCGAGTGCGTAGTCCGAGAACGCGGATACAACGGCATCCAGGCTTCGGTAGCGTCGGACGATACCAAACAGGACGTCGTTGAAGATCCCCTGGTTCTGGGATGGAATGATATCGTCCTCAAAAATTCGATCCCGGACCGGTGAGAGACGCTGAATGTGGTCGGAAAAAAAGTCTTTCAGGACATCGATGGCTTTGCTTCGATAACCGGGCATGTGCGGAAGCTGTTCTTCAATAAAAGATATAAAAAAATTTGGAATCCGGGGAATTCGCCGGACAAAACGTTTATGGAACTAGAGGTATCCAAGATGATGTTCAAACGGATGATCAAGGACCTGGTCCGCGGTATCGATCAGATCGTTTTTGAGATCCATGCTATACAGTGTGAAATAATGCCACGGGCTGAGGACTCGTTCCTGGAGTTTTCCGTTAGGGAAGATGTTCATTTCCAACTTGTCCATCTGCTGTTTTCCAACTTTTGATTGCTGAAGATATGCATTCTTCACTTTGTCCCGGTACGTATCAAGGGCTTCGGTCACGTTCTCCTTTGTTTTCTCCCATGGATCTTCCAGGTTCTTGTCGATCGATAGCGTTTCACTTTTCAGTTCTTCCAGTAGTTCCTGGATGGTTTCCTGTTTCTCATCGACGTTCTCCAGAGCGGATTCGGGGACGGCGTCTGAAAGGAGGTCATCCCGTATGGCCGGGAGTTGCAGAAGCTGTTCGGGACCCATGTCAAATTTATCCAGTACTTTTTTTGTTTTACCCTCAAGCAAGGTCAAACTCATTCGAGGGAACAGGGTGGGGCGAGACACATCGTGTGCGTCGTACAGGCCACCAAGTTGGGCGTGGTAGGTGATTTCACCCGGTCCTGCAACGTAAGCTCGAATGGGAAAGAACTGGTCCTGTATCAACGGACGAAGGGCCGCTCCCGGCGAAAAATGATCCGGATTCTCATCAAGCATGTTTTCCCATTCAGCCATCGAACGTTCGTCGGGGTCCACCGGTAATCGATCGCCGTCGTCCAGAAAAAACAGGTTCGGTTGGTCCGGGATACCGAGTGGGGCGGGGTAACCGGCGGACTGTATGGACTGTCCGGTATTGCGAAGTTGTTCCACGTCTCGTTTCCAGTTCTCGAGGTGGGCGCTGATCTGTTCCGACCAGGCGTTACGAGCCAGGTGTGGTTCAAATAATACCAATCCCTCATCCGAGAACAGCTGGAGCATGATCCGTGAAAACCAGCTTCCCGGGTTGTCCGATCGTGTATTTTTCAGCAGATCAATGTGATCGGATTTAAATTCCGTATCCCGGAGAGCGGTTTCCAGATACGAGATCGCCTCTTTTGTTTCGTCTTCGAGCGACAGCGAGTGAATTTCCGCGGAGTCCTGGTGATCGAGGCCCAGCGCAATTTCGATCAGGCTGTTTGCGCGATCCAGAACGTAGGTACGGTCAATTTCACTGAGATCATGATCGTCCGAATGATTCCAGAAGATGGGGACCGTAGGATGACCGTTTTCAGATAGCCGTTTGGCCAGTGCGCAGGCCGTCAGCGTCTTATATAAGGTATACAGTGGGCCACCGAACAACCCCGGTTGTTGACCGGTGACGATAGCTCCTGCTTGACCGTCCAATAACCGGTCAACGTTAGTCAACGTGTTTTTGGATGCTCGATGTTCGTCCAGGTACGATTTCCAGCGATTTTGAAATGAATCCGTTTTGAATCCGGAGGACGCGCCGGGGACGGATGAGTCCTGATTCAGAAGCGTCGAAAGGGACTGTTTATTGAGCAAGGAGGTGGCACGATTTGAATCGCTCGCCCACTCGCAAAAGAAGCGAGGAAATACCTTTTTGTTAAACGAAACACGTTGCAGTTCGTCCATGAGTTCGTCGTTGGAGGTGAAATCAGAAAATGTACATCCGATTTGCTCCCGTAAACGAAATCGAATTCTTCACAGTTCAAAGCGAAACAGCACATGCGCCGGGGAGCAGGTGTGAATTTGCAAAGTATCTGACATGATAACGGGGAAAGTGCTCAATTTCAGATGCTACGCCACGTATGAATTTGCTGGTCAACGTGATGTTGTGTACGGTGTACATTGAATTACACAGGACGGATTACGTGGTTTCTCAATAAGATATTTTTTGGAGACGCTTGTGACACGGATCGATGCCCATCAGCATTTCTGGTTTGATAAGTCGGAACGAGACGGCAGGATTGATGAGACGAGGACCGCTCTGAAACAAAAATTTCTTCCCGAAGATCTACAGCCGAATCTAGAGAGATGTGGGATGGATGGTTGTGTGGCAGTACAGGCGCATCAGTGTGAGAAGGAAACTCATTTTCTGCTCAACCTTGCCCGGGAGTTTGACTGGATCGAAGGGGTGGTGGGCTGGGTGGACCTGCGTGTCAATGACCTCGGATTACGGCTGGATCATTTCGATCGGTTCCCGAAACTGAAGGGGTTCCGACACAATTTGGAAACGGATGACACGTCCGAATTGTTGCTTGAGTCGGACTTCCAGGATGGGCTTCGACGGCTCGTTGATCGCGGATACACGTATGACATTTTGATCGACGCAAGTCAGCTCAAACACACGGTTCGGGTCATCGACCAGCTCCCTTCCATGCCGCTGGTCCTCGATCATCTTGGGAAACCGGATATTCAGAACGGCAAAATTGATGAGTGGAAGGTCTGGATGGGCAAGCTTTCGTCAAAAGAGCACGTGCACTGCAAGCTGTCCGGACTCGTCACGCAGGCGGACTGGTCGAACTGGACGTACTCGGACCTGGTTCCCTACCTGGACGTGGTGTATGACGTGTTTGGACCCGACCGGTTGATGTTCGGATCGGATTGGCCGGTCTGCACGCTGGCTGCCGGGTATCCGGAAGTTGTTGATATCCTTGAGCAATACATGGAGGAGAAGTCGGATCGTGCGAAGGAAAAGGTGTTCGGGGAAACGGCGGTGCGGTTTTATAATTTGAACTGATAAGGAGTAGGAGGCATGAGTATTCGGACGCATCGATGACCGTTCAAAACAGACCGTAACGAAAAACGTTTA
>CAZQNZ010000188.1:0-4563 GCA_964594615.1 uncultured Planctomycetia bacterium | reverse complement strand
GACCGCCGCCGTCCCCGGCGGCTCCTGGTTGTAAAAAAAGAAGGAAATGACGTTTGTATGAACAGCGCAGTCTCATAAGATGACGGCGGCCCTGGACCGTCGAACCGATACCGAAGGTAATCGTGCAACCGGGACGTGACACCGTCCCCGGAGCGTGCGTCCACCATTCAAGCCGATTTGAATCCTCTGTCCCGAAGGTATCGCTGAACTGACGAGATGGTCTGCTCCACCCGGCCGCCTCCATACAAACGGTTCGTCCCCTTGCCACATACAGCCACCTTTCGTCGTCGACGTAGAACGGGCTTTCCAGCCCGTCCTCCCGAAAGCGCCCACCATCAGTCACCACAGGATCGTCCCGATCCCTCCAGAGTTCGTCGGTGCCTCCCACCCCGGGAACGAAAGCGACTCGCTTTCGTGACGGTGTGCGCAGCGAAAAGCAGGCGGTCCCGGACGTACCGCCCGCGTTTGATTACCGGGCTGAACCCTGATCGAGTAGCAGTTGCTCACCGCCCACCGGAATGAACATCCGCACGAAAGCGAGGCGACCGATGGCGGTGAATTAAGCGGTGATTCTTCAGCCCGATTTGCTGACAAGAGAAAGCCCGGGGTCGTGATTCATTCGTGCTAGTGTGAGACGAATGAAATTCCAACAGTAGTAGAAATACCGTTCCATGAGCCCCGAACCGGGCGACTCAGTGGCAGCCCCCGGTGAAGCGAGTGAAAACGAGCGGAACCGGGGGTCAAAACATTCGGTACGAAAGGGATTCCCCCGCTAAGCGGGGGAATGGATCGCTGTGGAACGCTCCATGATTCACCGACAACAAATGTAATATTCCCCCCGTGATTCGCTTAATCCACCGCCATTGGCGAGGGGGCCAATGGTGTTGATTGAAGGAAATCCAGATATCCCGATCTTCAAACGTCCCGGAGGGATGTACGAAAACAGCCCTGCGTGGAACCGAGAGAAACGGAGCGAAACCCAGGGTGAAACAGTACGTAAGATTTTGGCCCCCCATGTCTTGACGAATTCGCCGGTCTTTTCTTTGCGAACGGTGGTGGATTTGATTACACTACGAATAGAGGCATCGTTTACGATCATTCGACCCTTGAAGGGGTCGAATGAGGGTGAATTGCATTCGTTCAGCCGAATCAGGTCGAATGTCCGAATCTCAATCCGAATTCCGGAACGTCATCAACAGACTGTCGGATGCGACGTACGCCGGGTGGACGTGGATGCGGTATCGGTTTCGTGCGTTTCGTCTTCGTCGACGGATCGGAACGCTGAAGAACGAGCGGCACCTCCTGCTTGAGCAGATCGGTGAACGATGGATTGACCTGGGGCTGCCCATCGAGGATTCGGAAATTGAACTGCAGCTCGAGCGGCTGAGTCACGAACGTCGACAGATCGAGACGCAAATTGAGGAGAAAGAACAGGAGATTCAATCCGTTGCCTCCCAACGAGAGGACGAAACGGAGGATCGGGAACAGCGACTCAAGCAATTAACTGAGGAGAAGGAACGCCTTGAAGAGAAGCTGGAAATGAACAAGGTGTCCCTGGAGCGTGCGAAGGAGCAGAAATCATCCTATCAGAAGCGATTGCGCAGGAAGGAACAGCAGGAGTCCGGCGGTCCCGGAGAAGACCCGTCTCCCGAACTCGCCCCGGAAGGAATGCTGGGTCCGGCCGGCCGGACGACGGAGGAATCGGACACGGAGCCGGAGTCCGTGGACGCGGAGCAACTCGAGAAGGGGGTGGATCGAACGCAGGAGGAACTCAACGAACTCCAGCAAAAACGAACGGAACTTCAGGACCGAAAGACCGAGGTGGAACAGGAAATTCAGCGACTTGAGACCGGAATGGATCAGGCGGACGAAACCATCTGGTCCCGCATCCGCTCCCTCGAATCCGACATCAACGACCTTGAACGAAAACTGGACGACATCGACCGCGAAAAAAAAGAATACGCCCGTGAACTGGGAAAAAATCTTCATGGCACGGACCGCCTTGAGGAACCCCTGAAAAAATTTCAGCGACGGCTGGATCGCATGGGTCGGCGGCGGCAACGAACGGAACGGGAACTGAACGACGTCGAACAGCGGATCGAACAGATCAGTTCGCTTTCCCTGCTGCTGTTCTGGGGGGTCTGGTTGTTTCTGATCGTGCTGGCGGTGGCGGCCCTGTATCTGTTTCTATGAGACCGCTGGACATGCGATCCGTATTTGCCGGGCCCGAACCCGAACGGGCGATCCACGGAGTGACCGGCACGCCTACCCGGGCCTCAAGGTCGTGATGGAATCGGTTGTATCGGTCGGGGGGTCATGTGAAAATGGAGGTATCTTCTTTTTGTCAGGCGAATTACATCCACGGAGGATCGATGAGTGATCAGAATCGGGAATCGGGAAACCGCGTAGCAATTACCTGTTCCTGCGGCAATGAATTCACGGTTCCTCCCAACAAACACGGATCCTGGGTGTACTGCCTGTCCTGTAATGAGGAGACACTCGCGCTGGCCCCCTCCGAACGAGAACGGATGGAGGAGCAACGGCGGCCATCAATGGAACGTCATGTTCGAGCGATCGCGTTCTGGCTGGCCGTGGGGGGGCTTCTGGCCGGTATATCCGGCTTCACCAACATCGTGAGCCATACCTCCCCCGCGTACCTTCCGGATGTCGGTGCGGGATACGTGGTGGAAGGGCTCTTTCTGATGTTCATGGGGGGTGGCTTCCTGTACCTCGCCCTGCAGGTCCAGCAACATCGTTCGTGGACCTGGCCCGTGCTCCAATACGGAGCCAGTGCAGTGGCCGTTCTTCTACCGGCCGGATGGTTCATGGAATGGGTCCCCCTCCGGCCGCCCGGCGTGGTGCTCCAGGTGTTTGCTCTCCTGGTGCTGTTCGCGCTCTATCGACCGGACAGCCGTGATCTGTTTACCGACTCGTACCGGCGCATCATACACACGTTACGTGGATCGATCTGGACCATGTGTCGCAGTGTGGTCTTCTGGGGACCGTTTCTCGTGCTGGCGGCCACTCTGCTGCTCAGCGGCTGACGGTCGGTTTCCTTACGCCTCCTGTCCGAACCGTTCCTCCAGTTTCTGTTGCCGGTACGAAAAGATGTATTCCACGTCCCCGCTTACAAACATCCAGTTGATGAGGGGTGCAAGAAACCACCCCGGCACCTCGTACTCGACGTGGTCTTCCACCCGTGTGCCTCCGTCCACCTCGTGAAACACGTGTTCGTGACGCCAGGAACGGTACGGCCCCTTCAACTGCACGTCCACAAATCGTTCAGGAGGTTCCCAGACCTCCACGCGGGACGTCCACGAAAAGGGGATGCCGCGCAGTGAGAGCTGGTACGACAGCAACGCCCCCTCGTCCATCTCTACCGGTCCATCCATGTCCAGTTCAAAGGACAGGTAATCCGGTGTAAGCAGTTCCAGATTGGCCGGGTCACTGAAAAACGAAAAGACCTCGGGTCGCGGCACGGGAAGGGTCTGTTCGGAGGAGTAGGTGTACATGATGGACGTTTCAGATCAGGTGAACGATGACGGCGAACGATCCTGAAGCGCACATCCGAATCCCCGCACAATCGGCCGTCCCCTGCGGTTGTCCGCAGGGGATCGGTAACAGGGGTAAATGCGTGCGGGAAACGTGTTGTACATGCTTCAGAATTCTGTCCGTTAATCGGCGAGGAGATTTCCGTTCCCGGCGGGATATCGCATCATCGGCCCCTCAGAAAGAAACCCGGTAGACCGTTGAACATCTCCTATCGTCAGAAGTCCCTTTTCCGCGTACGCTGTGCCGCAATGCTCGGCGCTGCTCCTGACTCCATGATCCGCTCCCTTACGGTCGCGGCCCAGTCACCACCCGTTTTTCGTATGTGTTTTGATGAACCAGGGGGTTCGATTGTCATACTCATCGCGGACATCGCCCGGCCGTTTTTGCCTGGGATGTCCCGGGACCACAGAGCGCCGAACCTGAGTCTGCCGGGGACGGAGCTGAGGAGAATCAGTCCTCGGACAGCGGTGCAAGGGTGAGCTGCAGCCGGTGCCCTTCGTCGGTGAGGTTCCCCTGAATTTTGGAGACGTCCGACAATGATTCGGCAAACTCACGAACTTTCTCCTTCCCTTTGTCCTTGTACACCACTTCCCGCCCCTTGAAGTACAGTGTGACCTGTACGATGTTTCCATCCTCCAGGAAACGGCGGGCCTGACGGCGCTTGGTGTTCAGGTCGTGCTCCTCGGTTCGCGTGCGAAAACGCACTTCCTTGACCTTCGTTTTCGACTGATTCTGCTTGGCCCGCTGCTGCTTTTTCTGCTGTTCGTACTTGTATTTTCCGTAATCCATCATTTTGCACACCGGTGGACTCGCCTCCGGTGCGACCTCCACAAGGTCCTGCTCGTTCTTGCGGGAGATCCGCAGTGCTTCGTCGAGCGGGACCACCCCCTTGTTCTCACCGTCTTCATCGATGAGACGGACCTTGCGTGCATTAATTTCGTCGTTGACTCGTTCGTCGTTCTGGTTGCTTATGGCTAACTCCTCCGGAAATGAAGAAAGAGATAAGAAAAT
>CAZQNZ010000187.1:0-4638 GCA_964594615.1 uncultured Planctomycetia bacterium | reverse complement strand
TACCGTTTACGCCGAAATGCGATATTTGGTTAGTGGGAGTCATCATAATTGCCTGCTGGATATGTTTTTGTGATACTACCGATAACATTGCGGATCGTCCGAATTATCGCTATACGTGAATCCGTGACGGTAAGTTCATTTACTTACTTTAGCATATAGCAAAAAATTCGATTTGCAAACCCTTTTCTTTCGAAAAAAAGACACAATTTTCAGTGGTTAAGTCATCTCATAGGCAAACATCCTCCTATTTAAGTTGTGTTTGGCTTCGATCCAGCAGGGTTCGCGGCAGAGATAGCCTGAACTGCTCATCTCGTCCATAGTTTTGACATATCACTGAAGAAACCTGCAACTCGTCCGCACAGTTCCAGACGGCGCAGCTATGTGCCCTCTGTCGTAACAATTTAGCCCGGCGTTGGCATGTTAATGCACCAGTGTTATAGTAATTATCGAAACGCATGATAGGCAGTTCCGTATCACTAATACTTATTAACCCGAATTAATGGAAGATGAAGAAGTAGCCAACCCAGAGATAACACGATGCAAGAAGTAAAAGCATCAAGAAAAGATAGATCACCCAGGAATCTGGCTTCAGTTATCGCGAAGGGATTTCTTAACGCAGCCCTTGTGGTGGTCGCACTGGCGGTGATTCCTACCCGGACAGCGGCAAACGACTCGCCGTCCTGGTCGAAGGTGCAGCAGGCCCCTGATCGCTCGTTTGCACCGGATCTCTACACGTCGAAACAGCTCTATGTGAATGTGCCGTACTATTTAAAACATTTTCCGGCATTGGCGAACGCGGTCATCGAAGACGGAGAGGACCGCGGCTTCATCGATCTGCATGTGTGGCGGACTCCGTTCGCCCGTCACAATCTGCGCACCATGGAGAACCACGTCGCGTTTTCCTATTTCTACACGGAGAAGGCCCCCTGGAATCCCTATTACAACAACCCGGAGGTACGAAAACGGCTGGAAGCAGTGTTGACGTACCTGAGTGAACATGTCGGACCGGATGGACAAGTCTCGGAATATTCACCGGAAGACTCCAACGCGGCGGCGATCTCCTTCGGTGTAAACAAGCTTCTTCTGACCCTGGAACGACTGCAAAAAAAGGACCCGGACATCGATCCGGACGTGTTTGAGGCGGCGCGAAAGACGGCCCGCCGGATGATTATGCGGCTGACGAAGCCGAGTGTGTTCAACAAAGGCGACTCCTATGCGAACCAGGTCGACAGTTTATGGTTCAGTGCGTCGCTGTACCGTCGGCTTTTCAACGATCAGAACGTGGCGGAGGCCATGCGCGAACGTTTTAAATCAGATTTCGATATGATGCAAAGCCCCGCAGGCTTCTTCTACGAGGATTCAACCACCGAATGGGCGTACAATCTGGGGACGCATAAAGGGGTGCTGAATTATGTGTCCACGGAAGTCGGTTGGTTGCCCCCCTGGAAAAAGCCATTCGCAAACGGGAACGACTGTTCTGGAGATGGGTGGCGGACAACGTCGTCCCCGCGCCTGAACCGAAGGGCGGTTTTCTGCTGAACGGCGGCCTTCAGTCGCGGGGGTTGGGCATGACGTCGTTCAAACATCGAGACTATATCCACGCCGCCTCCTTTGTGCCGGGTGCTCGTGCATTTTCGATCTCGGCCGAAGCGGCCAACAAACGGGTGGAAAAACGACGGTCGGCTCTCGCAGCGAAGGGGCCCAATGCGATTGACTCCTTGAAGACCGGAAGTGGCGGCAGCTACCGCTTCCCGATTTTTAAACTGCATATGCCGTTGTCCTTTCCTTCAAAAGCTCAAAAATCGGCCGCACGGGCAAATCTGCCGTACCGGCGCCAGAAAAAATTTATTCGGCAGCGGGTCGATGCCGGGCGGTTCAACCCGTCCTTCGCGGCCACGTTTGTGCGACAGCCGGCCTATTATCTTGCGTTCAACAGCGGGGGCCTCAAATCCCATCAGCGGGTGGGCCTGGGGTTGCTCTGGAATCCTGCACTCGGTCCCATTGTTCAGAACACGAATCCGAACACAAAAGACGGCAACAAGCAAAGCAAACGTCCTTCGTGGGGCATTGCCCGCAAACCATTTACCGAACCCATCGACGGTCGTGGGATTGACGGACGCTTCCGGGTGAACGGAAAGGAGATTGATCTGAGGTCGGGAGTGCACAATTACGGGGGAGGCAACCTGCAGGTTGCCTATCCCCTGGGGAAAAAGGGCCAGGCCACCTGGTCGTTTGAACCTACAAAGATCCGCGGTGCCATCCGGCTGTCCGGCAACTTCGTTCACCAGATCCCGCTCATCCCCGACCGGAACAGCGTGGACCTATCGGCTGGTGCAGCGGTGTACCGGAAAAATGGTGTGACACTTCGAATTCGCTGGAGGCCGGTCAGTAAGCCGAAGTGGAAGCCGGAGCGAGCCACGAAAACAGCGCCGAAAATCAATTTCCTGGCCATACCGGCGCGGGATTCACTGAACATTACCTTGACGTTTGAAAACAAGGACTAACCCGCAGTCTTGTATTCTTGAAGCTTCGTTCTTCACAGCTGGCGACGTCAGTTCAGTTGCACTGGAAAACGGTAGGCCCCGTGTTTGCGTGCCGGAAATGGAAGGCACATCGGTTCTGGATCTGATCAGTGGGAAGAAGGTTGATCTTTCGAAGGACCAGTTGATCGAGCCGTACGATTCGCTGGTGCTGGACATGCGCCGGCAGGGGGAATCGCCCGAAGCCCCCCCGCAGCCGCGATTGACCGTCTATGGAGCCGCGAATCTGAAACGCTGGACCTGGAATATCCCGGAAAAATACACCGGTGCCGGGGTTCGGGTTGTGGTGGGAGAAAGGAAGTGAATTTCAGGGAATGAAAGATGCCGTGGATGTGGCACTGTGGCAGTTCGGATTCTCAATAGATACCCGAACTCCGGAGGAGTGACATTGTTATCTGCTGGTTTGTGACAACGGATATTGATCGATACCCATCGAAATTACGTATCCACAAATTTTTTCGTTCAACATTCCATTCATCATGCTGCTCCTCCGGAGCTCGTTATTTCATTTGGAACCGTTGGTCTTTAAGACAATTGTGTTCCTACCGGAGCAATTGCACGGGACGGATAGTTTCTAACGGATCCAACATCGTGGTGCGGGCATCCTTGCCCGCGCGGTGTTTTCAAACGGAGCGGATTGGCGGGCAAGGATGCCCGCCCCACGCAGGATCGATCTTGCCAGCCGTAACAAAGTGAACCGGAATTTGTCGGTCGTCTTCCGGGTGAATGTTACGGAAAATGGGTCCACTCCATTCGAGTTTTCCTGAAATGGTACAACCCCTCCATTACTGTCGGGGCTCTTTAACAGGGACGTTTTGTACAGGACGGGGTCATGTTAATCGTCGATGAACCGGTCCCGGGCATCGGACGAGCCTTTCCAGATGTCCACCTTCTTCGCGTTTTCCTGTTCCGGACCGGGCGTGGATCGGCCGCTTCGGACCTGCTTTTCCAGCAGCTTTATGAGTTCCCTGGCTTTTCCTTCTTTTTTCGATTGCAAATTGTTCTGCTCCGTCACGTCCTGCTGGATATTGTAGAGCTGAACGGACGGCCATCCTTTGTTTCTCGCCTTCTTGTCACGGATCATTTGCCCCCAGCCTCCGGAACCCGCAGCGAGAATGAGTTTCCAGGGCCCTTTTCGAAAGGCAAAACGACCGTTTGACGAATGATGGATGACACTGTTACGGACCGGTTTATCACGTCCTTTCAGAAGCGGCAAGATGCTTACACTGTCCACCCCGTGATCCGCCGGAAGGTCGATATTTAACATTTCGGCAACGGTGGCGTAAAAATCGTTCAGCGAGATCAGGTGATCGTTCATGGTCCCCGGTTCCACCACGCCCGGCCAGCGGACGATAAACGGAATGCGATGTCCGCCTTCCCAGGTGGATCGTTTGTACCCCCGAAGAATTGCACTCGGATAGTATCCCATCTTTTCCAGTTCGGAGGCGTCTCCTCTTTTAGACGCCATGCCATTATCGCTTGCAAAGACGACCAACGTGTTTTGAGCCTGACCGGACGCCCGGAGGGCTTTCAGGATCTGGCCCACTGCCCAGTCCGTTTCCATGACGTAATCCGCCCAGTCGTTTAATCCCGTTTTCCCTTTAAATTGTTCGTTCGGCACCACGGGCCCGTGGGGGGAATTCAGGGCCACGTACAGGAAGAACGGTTGATCGTCATTTGCCTGTTCACGAACGTAGTTTGCACCTTTTTGGGCAATCGTGGGGAGCATTTTCACGGGTTCCAGCTTCTGGACGACTTCCCCATTCTCAAACACTGTTTCCATGGTACGGGACAGGGGAAATCCCCAGAAGTAGTTAAATCCGCGTGTCGTGGGGCCACCGATCACCTTTGAACCTACTTTTTGGCCGTCGCTGTATTTGAATCCGAGGTGCCATTTGCCCAGGCCGGCCGTATGGTATCCACGACGGTTGAACAGGTGGGCGAGGGTCATGCGATCTTTATCAATCAGTGGCTCATGACCGCCCGGACCCACAACCCCGCTCTGCAGGGATGTGCGCCAGGCGTATCGTCCGGTAAGAAAGGCGTACCGTGTGGGCGTACAGACCGCCGACGCCGAGTGGGCGTCGGTAAACGTCAT
>CAZQNZ010000186.1:1568-4646 GCA_964594615.1 uncultured Planctomycetia bacterium | reverse complement strand
ACCACCAGGAAGGCAAACATGGAGATCATGTTGATGCTCATGCCGAGCATGGGCAGGAACAGGAAACTGCCGACAAACGAAATCGCCATGCCCATCATCACCCAGAAGGCCAGCTGGTATTCCAGGAACAGGGCCAGGATGCCCAGCACAATTAGCACGGCAATTAGGCCGTTTTCAACAAGCAGCGATAACCGCTGATCGTAATCGTCCGCGCGGTTACTATCGATGCGGTACTCAATGCCCTCGGGTAGATCCAGCGAACCGAGTGTTTCTTTGACGGTGGACGCAATCTCCAGCGGAGACTGCTGCCCCACCCGGGCAATCGCGATTTCCACGGACGGCTCCCGGTTAAACTGGGAGTGCAACCCTTCTTCCTCAAACCCATCCGTCACCTCTGCGATGTCCGATAGGGTGACGGACGATCCCTCATTTGAGTTGACAATTCCTATGGTGCCGAACTCCTTCGCCCATCGCTTGCGTTCCTTCATTCTCAGCAGGACCGCTCCGTTTTTCGTTTCAAGAGACCCCGCCGGAATGTCCCGGCTGGCGGATTCAATTTTTTGCGCGACCTCGCCAAGCGTGAGGTTATACGTGCGCAGCGTTTCCTGCGGGATTTCCACGTGTGTGACGTATTCGGGCACGTAGTCCAGTTCGACCTGCGTAATACCGGATTTGCTTCGCAATTGATCACGGACGCGTTCGGCCACTTTTCGCAGGGTCCAGACGTCCGTATCGCCGTATAGACCGATTTCCATCACCGATCGCTGGCGGGACTGCAGGCGAACTTCCGGTTCCTCGATGTCATCCGGAAAGGTTCGGATCCGGCTCACCGCCTGGTCGATGTCCTGAAATGCCTTCATGCGGTTCGTTCCGGAAACCAGTTCAACCTGTACCGATCCCCCGCCTTCCCGTGCAGTGGATGTAATTTCCTTGATCCCTTCAATGCCCTGAATCGCCTCTTCGATCGGCTGGAGCACCCCGCTTTCCGACTCCGCCGGAGAGGCGCCGGGATACGTAACGCTCACGTTAACGACGTCCATCTGCGATCGAGGAAAGACTTCTTTCTGGATGTGAAAGGACATCCAGAACCCACCGGCGAGCAAAATGAGCATCAACAGGTTCGCGGCGACGGGTTTGCGGGCCATCCACGCGATGGGACCCGTGTATTCACGGTGTGGAACAGACGGGTTTTCGCTCGACGTACTCATCACTTCTTTCGCCTGTCAATTCTCTGTTGTCGCGTCCGGGGTGTCGCTGTCACTCGACGCTTCGCCGGTCCCCGTACGAAGTGCGGCGCCGTCGGTGACCGTGGAGAGGTTGGTGGTCACGACCTGATCCGACGACGTCAGGCCGTCCCGGATGTAGGCATAATCTGCGTCGGTTGTGACGACGTCCACCTCGCGGATGTCGAGTTTGCCGTCCGTCATGACCCAGACGGTGTCCCCTTTTCGCAGGTATTCTCGATTCAGTTTCACCGTATTCGAAATCGGTCGGCCATCGATCCACACTTTCACAGGTGAGTCGATGAGCAGCCGGGGGAGATCCTCGTGATCGCCGGCTCGTGCAAATGGATCGGAGATCTCCACCAGCACCTGCGCCATGCGGGTTTCCTGACCGACGGTGCCGATCCGTCGATGAATTGTTCCGGTCCGATACGTGCCCTCGGGCCATGCATTGCGGTCCCGTACGCGGACGTTCCCCCCGGACCCCTCCGCTCCTCGCTTCCCACGGGGCAGCCACTTGAGCTCGGACAGAGGAATCCCGACCCGGATCCAGAACCGGTCGACGCCCACGAGTCGCGCGAGGCGATCCCCTTCCGCCACCTGAGACCCCGTGTTTACGTCGCGTGTCAAAATGTGTGCGTCGAACGGGGCCGAAATCCGGGTTCGTTGAAGGTTCAGTTCCGCCTGTTCCACGTCCGCTTTCGCCGAATCCACCGCCGCGAGGGCCGATGTGAGCTGGGGTTTTCGAAGCACGAGATGTTTATTGGTCTGTTTTTCAACCTCTCCCTCAATCATTTCGAATTCCTGTTTGGCCACGTCCTGACGGCCGCGCTCCAGTTTCAGATCGGACTGTGCCTGCTGAAGGGCGCTCTTGCGCTTTTTGAGCTGCTGACGGTAATCGGACGGATCGATGCGCACCAGGCGGTCGCCCTCCTCCACGAATCCGCCGGGGGTGAAGTCGTCCGAACGTTCAACCACCCGACCGCTTACACGGGGACGAAGAATGATGTGACGCGCCGGTTCGACGGTGCCCATGGCTTCGATGGTCGGCCGAAACGTGCCGGACTCGGGCGTGACCGTACTCACCAGCATGGCCGTGTCCTTCATGGCGGTGGTCCGTTCCGCTTCCGGTTCCGTGAAATAAATGTAATAGATGGAGCCGGCACCGGCGGCGACGATGATCAAACAGAGCACCACCGTCGGCACCCAGCCTCCCGTTCGATGCGGTCTTCGTGACGTTCGAGCATCAGTGTTCATGCCGGGATCCCGTCGAAGCGGTTTGTTCACGAATGGAGCGAACGCCGGCCAGTGAAAACCGGTACACGTGGTCGGCGTAGGCGTCGATGTCCTCGACCGTGGGAAAAAACACGTCATCACCCTCCTTGTCCGAGAACATCTGTTGCTTTCTCTTCAGGTGCAGAAGGTGCAAACATTGACTGACGATGCTTCGTTCGCAGTATTCCACCGTCCGATCGGAGATGTCGGGACCGAGCAGTTCCCGCAGCAGGTCGATCGTCCCATCAATCAACGGCTGTATGCATTCCCGCATCACCTCTTCGCAGAGCGGCGTGGGGTTGGCCATTTCCTTGTGAGCGAACAGGAAATCCTGGTGTTCCGGATCGGCGATTCGTTCAATCAACGAACGAATCCGACCGCGCAGCCGTTCCTCGGCGGGAGCGTCCTCCGGGACGCCTCCATTCGGTGGATGTTTGGCAAGCGATTCCTCGAACGCCTTTTTCCATGCCTGCGAATACAATTCTTCCTTGCTGCCAAAGTGGTAATTGACGGCAGCAATGTTTGCGTCCGCATGTTCACAGATGTCCTCGACGGTGGCCCCACGAAATCCGCGTTCGGC
>CAZQNZ010000186.1:0-1468 GCA_964594615.1 uncultured Planctomycetia bacterium | reverse complement strand
TGCAGCACGGAAAAGGTGACCCGCGAGCCGGAGGTGGATCTGCCGGACGCATTCAGCTCGTCCGGTTCGAAAGCGGTGCCCGATCGGTGGTGGACCGCCTTTGACGATCGGAAACTGAACCGGCTCGTGAAGGCGTCCCTCTCCGACAACCTGACGCTGAAAACCGCCTGGGACCGTCTCGCCCAATCGATGGCGATTGCCACGCAGGAGGATGCGGACCTGTATCCACGAGTGGACGGTTCGTTCCAGTATGCCCGGGACGTGACGGAAAGCGGCAGCGGCGGGGGCGGTACGATTGTCGGTGGATCGCTCGTGGGCGGAGGAACCGGGGGCCGCAGGTACAGCGACGAATACAGCCTGAACCTGAACGCAAGTTACGAGGTAGATGTCTGGGGCCGGGTCCGAGCCGCAAGCGAAGCGGCCGAACAGCAGCTTCTGGCGTCGCGTGAGGACGTGCAGGCCACGGCCCTCTCCGTGTCCGCGCAGGTCACGGACGTGTGGTATCAACTGGTTGAGCAGCGGGCCCAGTTGAGATTAATCAATGACCAGATTGACACCAACGAAGATTATCTGGACCTCGTTCGGTCCCGTTTTCAGCAGGGAGCGGTCTCCTCCTCGGACGTACTCCAGCAGCAGAACCTGGTGACGTCGACGCGGACGGAAAAACGCCGGGTGAAAGCGGAAATTGCCCGGCTTCGCCACCGGCTGGCCGTCCTGCAGGGAACGGTGCCGGAACAGGCGTCCCTCCCGTCAAAGACCACGCTCCCCGACCTGGCGCCCCGTCCCAAGACCGGTATTCCGTCAACGTGGATACGGAAACGACCGGACATCCGCCGCGCCTTCCACCGGGTCAAATCCGCCGATCGCGAACTGGCCTCCGCCATTGCCAGTCGATTCCCGCGGATCAACATCACCCCGCAGTTTCGGGCGGACGCGGCCATCCCGTCCAACCTGCTCGAAACCTGGTCCGCCCGACTGGCCACCGGCGTGTCGTATCCCCTGTTCAACGCCGGTGAACTGAAAGCGGGTGAGGAACTCGCCCGTGCCGAGAAGTACGAATGGATCCACCGGTACACGAACACCGTCCTGACAGGCATCCGAGAAGTCGAAGACGCCCTTTCCAGCGAGGTACAGCAGCGGAAACGCGTGGAAGACCTGCGTGCTCAGATCGACCGATCCGGCCGGACGGTCGACCTGCTGATGGAACAGTACCGGAACGGAGCAACCGACTACCTGCGGGTGCTGGACGAGATCCGGAACCGCCAGCAGCTACAGCGCGATCTTCTCGCCGCCCGTGGACAGCTGGTCCGTAGCCGGGTGGACCTGTACGAGGCACTCGGTGGCTCCTGGGAACTCCCCCTCCCGGACAACGTGCCGGAGCCGCTTCGGGCCCCGTACGGAACATCAAACGGATAATTGTATGCCTCGGAGTCCGATCCGTTTCATAACGCCAGCTGGCGGACGTCCT
>CAZQNZ010000185.1:0-4663 GCA_964594615.1 uncultured Planctomycetia bacterium | reverse complement strand
GGAATTCGCTGCCGGATTTGCGTCGTGATGTTTTCGAGCGTGGACGAGCCTGATTCCATCGATTCGTGATTCACCACCGTATCCATGTCCACGGCCCTGTCGAGTTGTTCGTGATCGTTGTGGAGTACTTGCTCGAGGCGGGACACGACCTCCGCGGGTGCGGAGGGACGCAATGATGGTTCACGTTTCAGACAGTCCATGATCAACTCTTCGAATCCCCGGGGAATGTCACTGTCCATTTTCCGCGGTGGTAAAGGTTCGTTCTCGGTTCGATTCTTATAAATTTCCGTGGCCGTTTTTCCGCTTCCCGGGAGGATGCCCGTTACCATTTGATACAGGACCAATCCGAGGGAGTAGATATCCGTTCGGACGTCCACCTCCTCTCCCTCCATCTGTTCGATGGACATGTACTGATAGGTTCCCATGGCCGTTCCGGCTTTGGTCAACCCCGTTTCCTCCGTGCGTGCGAGCCCGTAATCCATCACTTTGACGTGTTCATCCTTCTCCAGAAAAATGTTGTCGGGCTTGATGTCCCGGTGGATGATATCGTGTTCCCATGCGGTGTCCATCGCTTTCGCCACTCCGAGACCCACGTCCATAATTTGCCGGTACGTGAACTGTTCATCCTTTTTTAACAGCTCCTCCAGGGTGGTTCCTTCCAGATATTCCATCGCAATGTAATACTGCCCCCCCTGTTCCCCCGCTCCAAGCACCTGAACGATATGCGGGTTCGATAGTTTCCCCATCACCATTCCTTCCCTGCGGAAGCGCTGGATAAACTGTTCGTCCTCCAGGAGCTCCTCATTCAGAACTTTAATGGCGACGGGACGGTCCAGAGACACCTGCCGACCACGGTAGACCGTTCCCATACCCCCCTTTCCGATGACGTCATCCAGAAATATCTCAAAATCATCCCACTGCTCAGTCGACATGTGTCAGGCAGAAACGGCCTTTATGATGAAGAGGAAAAAGAAAGATGGAGTGACATAAATCCATTCCAGCACGCCCTTCTTCGAATCGCACGTTTCGAAAATAGCGGAATATGATCAATGTGAACACCGGATCATTACATTCTTTCAAAAAAATCGTAGAAAGTACACTGATTAACAATCCATGGCGTACTGAACCCGTCAAGGAGAACGTCGTTCCATCGTATGTCGCACCTCCATTCATCTGGTACGAATTTATAAAACGGATTTCCCCAGCAGGCTTGCGGCGAGTTCACAGGCGAGCTCCGCCGTTCGATTCTGCTCATCCAGAATGGGATTGACCTCAACGATATCCATGGAACGAACAACGTCGTTCTGACGATTTCTCTGAGCAATCGTCTCCATGGCAAGGTGTGCCTCACGGTAGGTCACGCCGCCGGGAACCGGGGTACCGACGCCCGGTGCCTCCGTCGGATTCACCACGTCCATGTCAAGACTGACGTGGATCGCATCCGTACCCTTTGTCGCCACCTCCAGGGCTTTTTCGACAACCTCTCCAATGTTCGTCCGGTCGATGTCCCGCATCGTGAACGCAGTCATGTCCCCCCTGCCGAGCACCTCCTTTTCTCCCTCGTCCAGGCGTCGAAGACCGACGTAGACGAGGTTTTCCTCCAGCAACGACGGCACGTGTGCCCAGTCCTTCCGCGCGAACGAGCCGTACCCGAACAGCGCGGCTAAGGGCATGCCGTGCAGATTCCCGGATGGTGAGTTTTCCGGTGTGTTGATGTCCCCGTGTGCATCGAACCAGATCAGACCGAGGTCCTCCACCTCCGCGGCCGCTCCTCCAACGCTTCCGATAGACAGCGAATGATCTCCACCGAGCACAAGGGGGAACTGCCGCCGACTCAGTGCCTTCCGGACCCGTTCGTTCAGATCCACACAGGCCTCCTTCGTTTCGTCAAGGTATCGTGCGCCCTGACAGTCAGGATCCTCGGACTCGGGATCACATTCGTCGGCAAACGGTACGTGCACATTCCCGCTGTCGGTCACCTTCCGACCGAGATCACGAATACGCTGCTGCAATCCCGCGTACCGAATCGCGGAGGGTCCCATGTCCACACCGCGCCGGTTCGCACCGAGGTCCATGGGAGTGCCAATCAAATTGACGTGATCCGGACCGGACATATAAGGTGACTCCAGTATGCGTTAACTGATCAACAACATTCTGCCCCGGATTTCACAAAAACCTACCCATTGAGAGATTACCGGTTCTCTAACCGGACAGCCTTCCTCCACAACAGATGAGGATTCAGGCCACATCGTCGATCCCGAAGAACTTTTGCAGTCAGGCGTTTCACGTGAATGATCGACCTCCATGTGAGCGGTTACCGAAACAACAGGGTTCAAACAAGCATTCAACATCCAGGAAACCACTATCGCCGTAAAGCAATCCGTCCTGCAGATCCTGAAAAAATACATGCTCTTCCGGCTGCGATAATGGATTCACTGAGTGTTTCTCATTCTCCGCGTCCCCTGTATCGCCTGTCTTAAAGAACACTCAAATTACTAAACGAACAAGGTCCTTTCACTTCGCATGCTCACGAGGCATGTTTGACAGGTTGTTCGGAAACGCATTTTGCAGTATAGGAATTTTGTACATCATTTACATGATAAACAACAATCGGACGATGTATGAATCAAAGGATCTCGCTGTTTACATATCATCTGAGACTGGATGGACGATCAGCATCTTTCTCCGGTACCTGACCACATATGCAAGGAGGTAAACTCATACCCGATCTATATTGGAGGCTTACGGAAGTCCGGGAGGCATGAATCACCGGTTGTTCTCTGGTCAATGACGTTCATTGCGAACCATTTTCTGGGAACACTAAGCGGATCCTAACCTCATAGCTGCTTGTACAGGTATCCTGTTATGTGTGTGATTCATGTTGTCAAAGTACCGATTCCCACACCCGTTACGCGGATTTGAATTAGCCGAAGAGAACGGAGAGAATCCACTTTTCCGGTTGAAATATCAAAATTCACATGAACGATGTTTAATCGACGTTAAGGGAGAAACAGATCCATCGGAAGAGATTATTCGGTGAACCGTCTGCACAGATGAACAGCTCAACCATCTTAAAACCCACTTTTTACATCATAGGGGTTCCAAAAGCTGGAACCTCCTCACTGTATCACTATCTGAACGAGCACCCGGATATTTTTATGAGTCACATCAAAGAACCAAATTTCTTTCTTCCAAAACTGGAGGGTCTCGACCAGATTACCGATCAACAATCCTACTATGATTTGTTTCGTCGGGCCCGGCAAGATCAGGAACGGGGGGAAGCCTCGGTTGGATACCTTTCCTATTATTCTGTTGTCATTCCCGGGATCCATCAAGAAACACCGGACGCAAAATTTATCGTCATTCTTCGAGATCCCGTGGAACGATTTGTTTCACAGGTTCGACATTCGAAACGGATGGGACGGGAAGATCGTTCCGTCAAAACAGTTTGTAAGGACCTGTTGAAGGAGTATCGATCCGTGACCGATCCCGAGCATCGGATCAAAGATCAGAGCATGTCCCGTACGACAAACATTCGCTATGTATGGTTCAGCAGATACCATGCTCCCTTACATGCCTTTATCAACCACTTTGGAAGGGAAAATATAAAAACTGTTTTGTTCCAGCAGTTTGTACAGCAGACCGCAAACGAAATAACGGAAATTTACAATTTCCTGGAGGTGGATCCGGACGTTCAACCGGATTTGAACACGGTACATAACAAAGGTGGAAAAGAGATTATTCCCGGTGTGGATTACGTTCTGAAAAATTCATCGATGATCAAAGACTTCTGGCAAGCGATTCTTCCAGCCTCCTTTCGAAAACGTGTTTCCAGGATCATTTCCAGCGTGAATAAATCAAAGACCTTTCTGAACAGAAGAGACGAGTCAAATCGTTTGTCGGAAGACCAGAAGAAGCGTTTGCGACGATTCTTCGAGCCGGATATTCGACCATTACAGGGGCTCATATCGAAGGATCTTTCTCACTGGTTGCCGTAAACAGATGACAGCACCGGTAGGAGAGTGAGGTATTGACCATGAACCTCATCGATTCGATCTGAGATAAAAAAAACCAAACGCGTCGTTCTCGACAATCCAGCAAACGTGCGGGAAAAACAGCACCTGCACTTCGATCACGTTCAGTCCTTCAGGAAACGGTTCCCGGTCTATACCAGGCGTTCTCGAAGGAACTGCACGGGATGCTGGACGGTCTGGCCGGACAGATCCCGTATCTGATGACGACAGGAGAAGCCGGGGGCAAGTACTTGTGCGTCCGTCGAGGTCTCCTGAAGAGCAGGCAGCAGGCGGTCATTTGCCATCTGCCTGGACACGTCATAGTGCTCCTCTTCGTAACCGAATGAACCGGCCATTCCGCAGCAGCCGGCGTCCAGCAGGTCCGCGTCGACGTCGGGCAATCGTTCGAGCACGTCCGAGAGGTTGTCCACACCCGGGATGGCTTCCTGGTGACAGTGCGGATGCACCAGAACGTCCACGGGATCGCTGTCGAGTTGCTCACAGCGTTCGCGGAATAGGTCGGACTCCGACAGGAATGAGGCCAGTGTATGCACGCCCTCCCGCAACCGGTCGGCGTCGTCGTCGGGCAGGTGATGCCCGGCGTCGCTGGCGAGGGAGGAGTAACAGGACGGTTCCAGCACGACCACCGG
>CAZQNZ010000184.1:0-4682 GCA_964594615.1 uncultured Planctomycetia bacterium | reverse complement strand
CGAGTTCTTCCGCTTCGATGGTGGAGAGGAAACCGAGTTTTCCAAGGTTCACTCCAAGGATCGGTATCTGGTTCTGTTTCATCCGTCGAGTCGTGCGGAGGACGGATCCGTCCCCGCCCAGCGTGATGACCAGGTCCGCTGAAACATCCGACAGATCCAGGGAGGAATCTAGATCGACGTGGGTGAGGTTGCAGTAATCTTCAATCCATGAACCCAGTTCCTCACTGGTGTTCTTGATGTCCTCTTTCTCTCCATCACCGATGATGATGACATTTTTCATTTGAGTGCTTACTCCTCGTCAAGAACGACCGCGGAATCCATAAATTTACGTTCTTCTCCTTTGATGAGCCGGACGATGTTCGATTTGTGCCGAACGATCACCAGCGTGGAGGCCAGCAGAGCAAGCAGAAGTTCCGGAACGTGAAATGTACAACCGCTGCACGTGATGACAAACCGTGTGAGCAGATAAATAAACGGGAGTGACGCGGCAGATAGAATTGAGGCAAGTGACACCCAGCCTGATCCAAGAGCGACGATCAACCAGACCAGAAACGCCCCACCTGTGGCCATAGGCATGATGGCCAGAAAGACACCGAGGGACGTTGCCACACCCTTTCCGCCGTCAAATCCGAGATACACCGGAAAACAGTGTCCGACGATCGAGAGAAACCCAAACACGACGCTGAGCAGGACGGTGGTTTGTTCAGGAACGGAACCAAGCACCCAGACACAGACCGTAGCCCCGGCGAATGCGGGAATAAATCCCTTCAAAAAGTCAAGCAGGAGTCCGAGGATCCCCACCGGGTAGTTCACGACGCGTGCAAGGTTCGTGGCACCGGTGTTTCCGCTACCAAACTTCCGGATGTCCGTACCGAGGAGAAATCCGAGCAGCAGACAGAAGGGGACCGCACCGAGCAGATAGCTGGTCAGTCCCACGGCGGTGTAAACGAGGTATTCTTTCATCGTTATCCTGTCAGTGAATCTTCAGATGGCAACTTATGGAACACGTTATCATCATCAATACGATCAATCTTCGAGGGCGCGGGCTATTTTTTGATTTCGGAAGTGCCGTCTGCAACAGTGCATGTCATCCGTTCAGAACGTGTTTCTTACGGTTGTCACCGGAGAAAGTCAAACGAACACCCGGTCGATTTCCGGATGTTCCCCATCGTGGTTCAGGGTACAAACCGTTACGTCCGGATCGTGCTCGAAGGCAAACAGAAGTTGCTTCCCTGAAGATTCGTTGTACAGTTTCTGCCGCTCCTCCAACGTCTGAAGGGGCCATAGATCATATCCCATGATAAAAGGAAGCGGAAGATGATGCGACGTGGGAATTAGGTCCGTGACGTACACCAGTTCCTGATGTTCGTCCGATATCCGAACGGTCTGTAACCCTTTCGTGTGGCCATCCACCTGCACACACTGAATGCCGGGAAGCAATTCGGTGTCTCCGTCCATGAATTGAAGCTGGTCACACTGTGAAAGGGGGTTAATGTCCTTTTTTCGATAACTTGCCCGATCACGTAACGTGGGGTTTTGTGCCCAGCTCCAGTTCTCCTTCTGCACGTGGTGTGTTGCGTCGGGAAAGGTCAACTCCACGGTTTCGTTCCATTCGCCTGTGGTGGCACCGGCATGGTCAAAATGCAGATGAGTAAAAAGAACGTCCGTAACGTCGGATCGGGACACACCGAGGTCGGCCAGAGATGACACAATCCCCTCATCCGTTCGTTCAAGCCCGTATCTGTCCTGTTCCTTTTCACTCCACCGGCCACCGATACCGGTATCAACCAGGATGGTACGGTCGCCGGATCGCACAAGCATGGGGCGAGCGACGAGTGGAATGCGATTGCGATCATCCGGCTCTACTCGCTGTTCCCAGAGTGTTCTGGGTACCACTCCGAACATCGCCCCTCCGTCCAGTTTGAACCGGGCGTCGAGGGGAAAGTCGATTCGATAGTCCCCGATATTCATTCGAAGTGGTCGTAGTCTTCAATGACCTCGTCAACCAGGCCATAGTCCTGGGCCTCGCTGGCTTCCAGCCAGAAATCACGATCCGCGTCTTCTTCAATCTGGTCAGCGTCTTTCCCCGTGATTTCCGAGACCACTTCGTTGTAGCGGTCACGCAGTCGAATTATTTCGGAGGCACCGATATCGATGTCACTGGCATCACCGGTGACGACCGTTCGGGGTTGGTGCAGCAGGAACCGGCTGTTGGGGAGGGAATAGCGTTTTCCGTCGTCCCCGGCGAGAAACGCCAGTACAGCGGCGCTGGCGGACAGGCCCGTGCACAGTGTGCGTACGGGTGAACGGACAAATTCAAGTATATCGTAGATGGCAAATCCGGAATCGGCACTTCCACCGGGGGAATTCACAAACACGGAGATGGGATCCTCATGATTTTTCTGGTCCATCAGGGTCACCTGTGAGACTACTTTCCGTGCGATTGTATCCGATATCGGTTCGGAGATGAGAATCATCCGGTTTTCGACAAGCTGTTTCGCCAACCATCCGTCGGAGTCCTCATCGTCCTCGTCCGGTTCCTGAATTCGAGCCGGCTGTTCATGTTGATCAGCAATGTTCTGCGGATTGTTCATGATGGTCTCCTGATAAGAAACGTTAGTTTGATGAAATTGAATTTTCCAGAAATTCGATGCAATCGTTGTATCGCTGAAGTACGTCTTCACGTCCCATGACATCCATACACGGAAACAATGGTGGGGTTTCCGTCCGGGCCGTGAGTGCAATTCGGTTGGACATGAACATCGCTCCGACACCAACGTCCAGTTCTTCAGCCAGGTCTCGCAGACGGTCCTCCAGGTCCGTTCCCGAGAAGGTCTCGTACTCAGCAAGCACGTTTGAACTGGCCTTCACGATGTCGAGCGCTTCCTGCAGGGTGTCACAGCGATCAAGAAATGTCTCTTCCTCCCAGTTCAGTGTGTCTTTGAAAAGAAAATCAGCGTACTGATCCACGTCTTCGAAGGTTTTAAGCCGTTCTTGCACGAGGGGGACGACGGATTTCGCTTCTTCCACCGTGGTATCAAGAAAGTCCCCTTCGACCAGGTATTCGGCGAGTTGCTCTTCATCAAGGTTTCGAATGTAATTCCCATTTACCCACTTGAGTTTTTCCATGTCGAACACCGGGCCGGTTGTACGGAGTCGATCGAAGGAAAATTCATCCACAAGCCGGTCGAACGAATATAATTCCGATTCGTCCGGCATGCTGAAGCCCATAAGTGAGAGGAAATTCACAAGTGCTTCAGGGAGGTATCCATGTTCTCGATACCAGAGTATGGACACCGGGTTCTCGCGCTTGCTGATTTTACTTTCATCCTCGTTTCTCAGCAGTGGTAGGTGCGCAAAAACCGGGACATCCCAGCCAAATGCATCGTAGAGAAGAATGTGCTTGGCGGTCGACGATATCCACTCTTCGGCTCTCATCACATGGGATATTTCCATGTGATGATCGTCAACGACATTTGCCAGGTGATACGTCGGAAACCCGTCGGACTTCAGCAGGATCTGATCGTCGAGCTGTTCATTATCAAAAGAGATGTCTCCCCGGATTCGATCCCTGAAACTGGTTTCACCTTCATCAGGGGCTTTGAGGCGAATGACGTACGATTCACCCTCGTCCTTACGCTGTTTCCGTTCCTGATCGTTCAACGAGCGGCAATGTCCGTCGTAGCCGATCTGTTTCCCTTCTTCCTTCTGTCGTTTTCGCACGTCCTCCAGACGTTCTCTGGAACAAAAACATTCGTATGCCCGGTTTTGATCGAGAAGTTTCTGTGCATGGTCTCGGTACAGGTCCAGGCGTTCGGACTGACGGTATGGTCCGTAATCACCGCCGCGATCCGGACCTTCATCCCAGGATAGGTCCAACCACTGTAACCCTTCAATAATTTTTTCTTCATATTCTCGTTTCGAACGCTCCCGATCCGTGTCTTCAATCCGAAGCACGAAGTCCCCGCCGTGCTTCCGTGCGAAGGCGAGGTTAAAAACAGCCACGTAGGCCGTGCCCACATGTGGTTCGCCGGTTGGACTGGGTGCAATTCGTACACGAACGTCGGACGATTGTTCAGGCATGGTAAGAAATGAGGAGCCCAGCTATTCAGTAGCAAAAAAGAAATGATGATCAGTCCCAATGTTAACAAAATCAACCGTCAATCTCCATAGGGGGAGCCGCTCAATTACAGATCCGTATATTCGTCCTTCAATTTATTTGTGACGTGCCGCCTGGATTGATCCATGACGATCTGGCAAGGGGGGCGGAGTCGCATAATAAAAGACCTCCGAAATCAGTCTGAACACGTCGTGATCAATGGGGCATGAACCTCTGGAGGGGGTGTGTTTCTCGGGTGGTCGGATCAGAGATCCATTTCCTGCCGAAAGTACGCCAGTGTACGTCGAAGTCCTTCCTCCAGCGAAATCTCTGGTTGCCAGTTGAGTTCGTTTCGGGCTCGAGTCAGGTCGGGACAACGGACCTTCGGATCGTCCTCCGGAAGGGGATCGTATCGCGTCCCGCTGTCGGATCCTGTGATTTCCAGCACCTGTTCGGCAAGTTCGTTAATGGTCAGTTCATTGTCGTTGCCGAGGTTTACCGGCTGATGCAGGTCCGAGTTCAGCAGCGCGTCAATTCCCTGAATGAGATCCGAAACGTAACAGAAGGATCGGGTTTGCGTCCC
>CAZQNZ010000183.1:1922-4690 GCA_964594615.1 uncultured Planctomycetia bacterium | reverse complement strand
GGAGAGCGCCAGCTCGAGCCGGACGGAAGGGAAGAACGACTATAGATTGCCTCGGTTCAGAACCAGGCGGCCACGTTGTACCAGACGTCCGTGAACAGGCTGCGGCCGTACCAGACCTTCGCAAATCCCCAGAGCAAAAGCAGGAGGGCCACCGTATAACAGATGATCATGCCCCGCCACCAACCGTTGGCCACCTTTTTTGTTTTCTTCACGTACATCTTCGCGACCCGTTCCATCACGCCGACCACAATCAGGAAACTCGGGTAAAACACGGCCACGATCAGGGCCATGCGAATCAGCGTCGAGTAGTACGGTCGGCCCGGCTGACCGTAATTCGGCATCCGTGTCGTCAGGTACTGTACCAGTAGTTCGGCCGACAGGATGGCCACGGAAAAGACGACAAACCGTGTGAACGTGCGTTTCATATGGTCTCCGTTCCCAATTCAGTTCCAGGTATCTATTGCAGCGGAAGAATCCCTTTGATACATCGGTCAGTTGGCCTGTCTAAATTTAGACGGTACACGTCCTGAACACAGGTGGACCCTTCCGGTCCTCTCCTGAGTTGGACGTCCGGTAACCCCCGGAAAAACGAGGGAAATCGGACGGGGAGGAACCGCGGTCGCGGGGGATTCATTACAATTGAGCCGGGGATGATGTTATTCTCGTAGTCCATCCGCCCTTCGATATCATTTGTTCGAACGCTCGCCGGTGCGTTTCCGCACGAGCAATTCGTGCGCTACCGTATCGGATGCTGACATGTTCTTTTCCCTCTCCCGTACGAACACAAATGGACACAGGCGTTCCCGCCCGTCCAGCGTTCGGACGCGCGACTTCACCGGGTCCGTCCCCCTACTGACCGTTGTCCTTTCCCTGCTGATGCTACTTGCCGCGGCAGGCCCGGCGCCGGCCCAGTCGAACGGCAACGGCGATGACATCGCCTCTCCACCGTTTGAACTGACCCGGGACGCCATCAACAAACGCATGACTGCACTGGACGAGCAGGGCTCCATGGACGACGCCACCCGGAAGGAGATCAAATCGATCTACCAGAAAGCCTTAGAGGAACTATCCACCCTGGAATCCCTCAAAAGTCAGATCAATGATTACAAATCGGTCCAGAAAAACGGGTCCTCCCAAATTGAGAAGTTCAAACGTCAGCAGGAGGACATCAGCGGGCGTCCCGAATTATCCGTTCCGGAGCAGGCACCGGTCGACGAACTGCTGAAGGAAATCCAGAAATCCGAAACCTACATTCCGACCGAGCCGGAGCTGTCCTTTCTCCAGCAGGAGTTGAACGACCGGCAGTCGGAGCTTTCGGGCACCCAATCCAGTCTGGAAGAGGTCAATACAAAACTCAGTGAGATCAAATCACGACGGGAAAATATTCAGAGCCTGCTGAACGAAACACAGCAAAAGCTGAGCGAGGTCACCTCCGAACTTTCGGCCATCTCCCTGTCCGACTCGCCCAATGAACAGGTCATCGCGGAGCTGACCCTGCTTCATGCCCGGAAGAACAAGCTCGAAACGCGGGTGAATGCGCTGGAGCTGGAGAAACAGACCTACGAAATCCGTCGGGAACTGCTGCAGACCCGGGAGAAGTACCTTTCAGCGAAGAGCAACCGGCTGGAAAAACTTGTGCAACTGCTCCAGATGGTGGTCAGCCAGAACATGGAACGGCGTGCGAAGCAGGAGCTGGAGGAAACGCAGGAAACGCTGAAACAGGTAAAGGAAACACCGGTGCTCGAAGACATGGCTCGCCGCGTCAAGACGCTCGCGGAAGAACGGGCATCGGACGACGGCCCGATCCTCGGCACACAGCGGATTACGGAACGTTTCAAAGGTACGCAGTCCATCCGCCAATCCATCTCCGCCGATCTGAAGAACGTGAAGAACCGCATCGAGGCCGCCGGCCTGACCCATCAGCTCGGCACCTTGCTCCGCCGGAAGAAGGACGAGCTTCCGTCCATCACGGCACATCAAAAGGACATCGATCAACTCGAACAGAAACGGTCCGAAGTTCAGCTGCGGCTGATCGAGCTGAACGAGGAGAAGTCCAACCTGATCCAGGAGAAGAGCACCATCATTGCCGACCGGATCAAGCAGATGAACTCCGACGTCTCCGAAGACCAAAAGGACGAATTGCGGGCCCGCATGAATGATCTGTTGAACCGTCGTCTCGGTGTGATTGAAAAGCTGATCCAGGAGTACGACCGGTTCTTCACGAAACTGACGGACCTGATCGCGGAGAAGGAGAAACTTCTCCGCCTGCTGAAGGAGTACAGAACCTACATCGACGAACGCGTGATCTGGATCCGGAGCACGAGCAACTTTTTTCACCTCACTCCACGGAAGGAGCGGGACCCGTCCGAGGCCGACGAGTCCGTTTGCGCAGCGCTCGACGGCGGGGACGCGACGGTCCGGGACGTGCCGGTGGCTGTTCGCTGTTTCCTGCGCGTCGAACACTGGACGCAGACCCTCTCCCGTCTGAAGTCGGACCTCACCGGCTCGTATCCCCTTTACATCGCCGCGTTACTCCTGGTTTCATTGCTCCTCTGGTATCGACGTTCGTATTTCGAACAGTTAAAAGCGACCGCCGAAGGGACGTTCAGCCGGCACGATGATTCCTTTCTCAAAACGTTCAACGCGCTGCTTTATACCGTCTTCATCACGCTACCCGTGCCCGGCGTACTGCTGTTCCTCGGCTGGAGATTTTCCCTCGGGGGAGCGGGATCCACCGGCTTCACGCAGGCACTGGGGGTGGCCCTGAC
>CAZQNZ010000183.1:0-1822 GCA_964594615.1 uncultured Planctomycetia bacterium | reverse complement strand
AGTCCATTCAGCGTTCGGTGGAACAGCAGGTGCCGGTGACCCTGGCCGACGTCCTGCTGGGCCTGCTGATTATCGTCATGACCGTGGTGATCAGTAAAAATTTGCCGGGACTGCTGGAAATCACGTTGCTTCATTACCTGCCGATGGACCAGGGGCTTCGATACGCTTACAAAACCATATCGCGGTACATCATCGTGCTGCTGGGAATCGTGGGATCAGCGGCCATGTTCGGGATCCGGTGGGGGGATATTCAGTGGCTTGTTGCCGGTATATCGGTGGGGCTGGGCTTCGGTCTGCAGGAAATCTTTGCGAACTTCGTTTCGGGCATCATCCTGCTGTTCGAACGACCGATCCGCGTGGGGGATACGGTCACCGTCAACGACGTGACGGGGAAGGTCACCCGCATCCGAACCCGCGCCACCACGATCCAGGATCTGGACCGCAAGGAACTGGTCGTACCCAACCGGGACTTCATCCAGGGGGAACTCGTCAACTGGACCCTTTCGGACTCCATCATGCGCGTGGTGATTCCGATCGGGGTCGCTTACGGGTCGGACACGGACCTGGTGGAGGAAAAATTGATGGAAATTACCCGTCAGGAGGGGATCGTGCTCGACGAACCGAAACCGAACGTCATCTTCACCGGCTTCGGTGACAATGCCCTCAAGTTCTCACTCCGGTTTTTCATTGAAAGTTACGACAACTACTGGCTCGCGTTTCACCGCGTCAACCGGGCCGTCGACAAATCCTTCAAAGAAGCCGGCATCACCATTGCCTTCCCGCAGCGTGACCTGCACCTGAAATCCGTGGACGACGACGTGTCCGTGTCCTTCTCCGCTGAAGACATCCCCGACGACCCGAGCGAGAGCCCCGAATCCCCATCAGAGGACGACGCCGAGGAGGAGTCAGACGAGTCGGATGCCTCCTGACGGGTGATGGGTAAATGAGCGGCGTTCAGGGGGACCGATTCAGTGCTCACTCGCAACGATCCGAGCCGCAGGGTTCTCCATTGATCCTACCCATCCCCCAGTTGGTTCCGGATCGCTTCGAGGACCCGGTTCACGTCCACCGGTTTGGACACATGAGCGTCACAACCTGCCTCCAGACTCTGTTCAACCCGGTTGCTCGCTGTCTCGGCGGTGAGGGCCACAATGGGGGTGCGAGCACGGGCTTCCTCCGCTTCCAGGTCTCGAATCGCCCGCGCCGCCTCGATGCCGTTCAGATCCGGCATTTTGAGGTCCATGAAGATCACGTCGATGTCCCCTCCCCGTTCCTCGTACCGGTCCAGGGCTTCCCGTCCGGTGGTGGCACAGGTGACGTCAATGGGATGCGCCTCAAGCAATCGGCACATGAAGTCGCGGTTCAGATCGTTATCCTCGACCAGCAGCAGCCGAACCGGCACGTCCACGCTTGCGAGCGGGCCGGACGACGGTTGATCCGTCGGATCCGGTTCGGCGTCCGGTTCGATGTCAAACATCGAACGAACCACCTCGAGCACGTCATGGCTGGATATCGGTTCCGAAAGAAAATATTGAATGCCGTACGACGCCGCGTAATGGCGGTTTTTCCGCTCGAACGGCGAGGAGGCAATCGGGACGACGTGTTCCATGGACCGGTTTCGGTGCAGGGTTTCCAGCAATTCCAACCCGTTCAGACCGGACATGTGCGGATTGATGAAGATCGCGTCGAATTCCTGTTCGTCCTCGGGGAACAAACGGACGTCACCATCCCGTTCCACGACGTGATCGACCGTGGACAGGGAAGCATCAAGCGACTCCAGAATTCGTTTCATCGTATTCATCGTGGTGGTATCGTCGGTGGC
>CAZQNZ010000182.1:0-4705 GCA_964594615.1 uncultured Planctomycetia bacterium | reverse complement strand
CGAGGCAGAACCGGAACCTCAAAAAATACACCGCGGCGATGCAGTCGGTGGCGGATCAGCACAACGTTCCGTTCGTGAACCTATTCGAGCCTACTCAAAAACTGTACAACCAAACCGACCGCGCGCTGACGTTTAACGGCGTGCACCTGACGGGGTTCGGGTACCGGAAACTATCGTGGGTGCTGGATCGGCAGTTGTTCGGAATGCGAGATACCGGGAACCCGAAACAGCTTGATGCGCTCCGGAAGGCGGTCAACGACAAGAACGAGTACTGGTTTGACCGGTATCACGTGAACGACGGGATCAACGTGTTTGGGAACCGGGCCGACCGGTCGTACAACGGCACGAGCAATCGCGAGGTCTACCGGCGGGAGATGAAGATCCTGGAACAGATGGTGAAGAACCGGGAAAAGAAGGTCTGGGCGCTTGCCAGAGGAGACACGTACACCGTAACGGATGAGAACCTGCCGGAACCGATCGAGGTCCCCGGGAGCAAATCGAACAATTTTCTGGACGGGCAGGAAGCCATCCAGAAAATGGACCTGCACGAGAATCTGGACATCAACCTGTTTGCGTCGGAAAACGAGTTTCCGGAACTGGTCAATCCCCTGCAGATCAAGTTTGATACGTCGGGCCGGTTGTGGGTCATCGCCTGGGAGAGTTATCCCAACTACGAGCCGCCCGGGCCGAAACGGGATGAATTGTTGATTCTGGAGGACACCAACAACGATGGTCGAGCGGATCAGCGAACCGTTTTTGCGGACGGACTGAAAAATCCCACGGGGTTTCAGTTCTGGAACGGGGGCGTGATCGTCGCACAGGCGCCCTACATCGTATTTCTGAAAGATACGGACGGAGACGGGAAAGCCGACATGAAACGACGACTGCTCGCCCATATCTCAACGGGGGACACACATCACACCGCCAACTCCTTCGTCTGGGGCGCGGACGGGTCCCTGTTTTTCCGGGAAGGCATCTTTCACCGCTCGCAGATCGAAACCCCGTACGGGGTCGTTCGGGAGAAGGACGGGGTGGTGTGGCGGTTCGATCCGGACAGCTTCCGGGTACAGCGTTACATCCCCATGACAAGGCCCTGGCACAACACGCATGGGCACACGATCAACGGCTGGAACCAGGGGTTCTCGTTCGACGCCGGGACCTCCAATCCGTATCACGACACCTTGATTTCGGGGTACTTGCCCTACCCGAAGGACCATCGGGAACCGCCCAAACTGTATGAGCCGAGGGTCACGCCGAACACGGACGCCGAGATGCTGTCCTCCCGGCATTTTCCGCCGTCCATGCGCAACAATCTGCTGGTGGCGAACGTCATGAACCTGCGCGGCATTCAGCAGTATGAACTGACGCAGAAGGGCGCCAGTTATCAGGGCAACGAGGTGGAACCCATTGTGCAGTCCAGCGACCCCAACTTCCGGCCGACCGGTATGGCCATTGGCCCGAACGGGGCGCTGTACGTCTGTGACTGGCAGAATCCCGTCATCGGACACGCCGAAAACCACATTCGTTCGCCGCGCCGTGATCACGAGCACGGACGGATTTACCGCATTACACACGAGGACCGTTCGCTGTCGAACGCTCCACCCATCGAGGGCCGGCCGATTGACGACCTGCTGGAACGATTGAAACATCCGGAAAATGACGTCCGTCTCCGGGCCAAAATTGAACTGGATGAGCGAGCGACGAAGACGGTCATCAACAAAACCGACACCTGGCTCAAGCAGCTGGATCCCGAAGCCCCACGGTACGAGCATCACGTGCTGGAGGGATTGTGGGTCCACAAATGGCACAACGTCGTGGACGGACCGTTGCTCAAACGGGTGATGAATTTTGACGATCATCGAGCCCGCGCCGCGGCTGTGCGCATCCTGGGCGACTGGCGGGAACGGGTGAACGGGGTGTGGTCGCTGATGGAACAGGCGATCAACGACCCGGCGCCGCTGGTGCGGCTGGAAGCGGTGCGAGCGCTCAGTTACTTCCGCAGTGTTCGAGCAACCCGGCTGGCGCTTCAGGTGCTGCAACACGACATGGACCAATACCTGAAACATACCCTCAACGAGACCATGCGCGGTCTCAAACCTCACTGGAACCCCGCGCTAAAGAACGGAAAACGGGTCGTGGAGAACAACCCTGAGGGTCTGTCGTATCTGCTGAATCAGATCGGTCAAACCGAAAAACAGCGCGAAATTCTGCTCAATCAACCCTCCACGCCCGCCGTGAATCGCCTGATCCTGACGCGTGCGGACATTCCGCTTGAACGCAGACAAACGGCGCTGCAGCAGCTCGCTTCAGCGGAAGAACGAGCCCCGGTGGACGTGCTTGTGGAACAGCTGATGGAAGGGCAGGGCGGATCGAGTTCCGCGCTGGTTCCTCTGCTGGAGACCCTGGAGCAGGACCAGCTGGCCCAACAGGCGGATCGACTGGAGACCCTGGCAAAGAAGACGAAATCGCCGTCGGTGCGGACCGCCGCGTTCATCGCCCGGGCGACGGTCGACGGTGATATTGATCGGGTTCAACCCATCGCCGCACGCTCCCGTTCGAACGCCCAAAGCTTTCTGAACGCACTGGAGCAACTGACGGATCAGGACGTCCGATCGTCCGCGTATTCATTCGTGAAATCGCTGGCGCTGCAACCGCCGGAAAACGAGGGGAGCGGGCCGGGTTCGGAGGGGGTCTTTGACGTGGCGTACTACGGGTCCAGCATGGACAATGCGAAGATCTCGACGTTTCGGAAACAGACGCCGAAGGAGACGCTGCAGGCAAACGAGGTGACCGTCGACCTGGAACCGGTTCGGTCGGGCGGGGACACGTTTGCACTGCGATATCAGGCAACGCTCAACATCACCGAGCCGGGCGCGTACACCTTCCACCTGACCTCCGACGACGGGTCCCGGCTGTACGTGGATGGGAACGAAGTGATCAACAACGATGGAGCGCATGGGCCCGAGGAGAAAAGTGGATCCGTCGACCTCACGAAAGGAGCGCACAAGCTGGTGATCACACAGTTTGACGCGGGCGGTGGACAGGCCCTTTCACTGAAATGGACGCCTCCGGGATCAGAAGGGAAGAGCCCGGTTCCCACCAGTGTGTTTCAGCGTGCACCCTCCGAACTGCAGGACCGGGCGATACGAATGCTTGCGAAGTTGCCGTCCTCCCCGGAAGACCGGTTCGCCGACCTGGTGGAGATCATGCAGAAGACGGATCGCGTGTTTGTGGCGGCCGGGCAGGCAGCGCGGCTGATGAACGAGCTGGATTCGGTTCCGGGCGACGTGGCCGCCGCGGCGGTGAAGCGCATCGGTGCCCGGGTGGAATCGCTTTCACCGAAGCGTCGATCGCAGGAGGATGTCGCAAATGCGATCACGTTCGCTCAGGACCTGACCCGGTTTGCCGGAGAACAGGGAACGACGTGGAAGAAACAGCTGGAAACGCTGAAGGTACGGACCATCACCATCAAAACTGTTCCGCAAAAGATGAAATACGACACCGAATCGATCACGGTGGCCCCCGGTGAAACCGTGGCGATTCGACTCGTCAACCCCGATGCGAACAAGCATAATTTTGTCCTCACGGTGCCCGGTTCCTACGAGTTCGTCGGCAAGGCGTCCATGAAACAGAAGAAGGGCCCCAAGCATGATTACATTCCGCAGGGCAAGGAGATTCAGGAGAAGATCCTGTATCACACCGTGCTGCTGGATCAGGGCGAGTCGGACCAAATTGTCATTCAGGTGCCCGATCAGGCCGCCGATTATCCATACCTCTGTACGTTCCCCGGCCACTGGCGAACCATGAAAGGGGTCATGCATGTGCGGGAGTGACGTGGGGAATTGGATTGAACCCGTAGAACGCAGGTCCTCCGAACGGATGTCCTGAGGTTCCCCGTCCCTCACGATGATTCATTGAGACGGGAGAGGTCTGTCTGCGGGCCAGGTGCAGAGCAATGACAGCAGACACGGGAGCGCAGGCAGGGAAATGGGTGGAGATGACCGCCAAAATACGGCCCGTTCCGTACGCATGAGCCCTTCTACTACCGGGTTCACCAACGTTCGCTCCCGCACGTGTACGTTCATACGCGGCTCGAACGATTCGAAGCATGACCCCCGCGATCAACGTCTATTTCGACCCTGAATCGTCCGATTAACGTGGCATAACGTTCCGAGGTGTGAATTTGAAAAACAGAAGCGGATCAATTTAGATACTGTTTACATTCTGAATAGAATAGAAGGTCTTATATCCGATTTCGGGAAGGGAATTATGCAACCATCTCCGAGGTTCAATCGTCTTTCACGGCTGGTGTTGCTTGTAGCGTTTGTCTTTTTTGCACCGGTTTCGCTGGGCGCACAGACGACGCTTGAGCTGGAAAAGGGCGATCACGTGACGATTGTTGGGAATTCCCTGCCGGAACGGATGAACCACCACGGGTATTTCGAATCCCTCCTGCACTCAAGATTTCCAAACAAGAACCTGGTGGTGCGCAACATCGGGTATGGCGGGGATGTGGTCGACGATGATAAGAATTTGCGGGTGCAAAACTACGGGTCGCGAAACGACTGGCTGGGACGGGTAAAAACCGACGTCGTGATTGCAATGTACGGGTTCAACGAGTCGTTTCGCGGACCGGACAAGGTCGATCAGTTTCGGGATCAAATGGAGTCGTTCGTCGAGCACGTCACCAGCGAAAAATACAACG
>CAZQNZ010000181.1:0-4706 GCA_964594615.1 uncultured Planctomycetia bacterium | reverse complement strand
AAGCACGAATGTTCATCGACTGGTTTTACGAGGAATACAATCCGGAAAAGGTCGGTACGCCGGAGGCCCCGACCCGGCAGTTGGAACGGAGGCGTCGGAAATCACGGTTTGAGGCACTGGTGCAGTTCCTGATTCCGAACGGATTTCTGGGGTGGGTGTTCTGGCGCATGTATCCCGGTCTTCCCCTGCATACCTGGCTGATACTGCTGGGCTCGGTGCTCTTTTATTTCCTTGTCAGTTTTGCGATTTATCCGGTGGAGGCACCGGACCGTTACAATCTTCCGAATCCGTTACTGAAGCATCCGTTCCGGCTGGCAAAAACCGAACGTGGCATCCAGCGGATTCTGGCCCTGCTTCTGACGCCCGGCTGGCTGATATCGAAAACAATTGTTCGAATTTGTACATTGCTCCGCTACGCCATGGTTCGTGGTAAAAAAGCGGACCAGCTTTATTACAGCACGAATCTGTATGCCGAGATAGGGTGGGTGGTACCGGGTTTTGTGTTCATTGGGCTGGCTTATACACCATTGGGGGAGCTCCCCATTCCTACCAGCGAAAACCAGGTGGGTTCTCTTTTGATATACCTGGCAGGATTCTCAATCATTTTCGGGATTCGTGCACGAAACACATTCACTGAAGTGTGTCACAAAGTCATTGCCACCGTCTGGGCCGTGCCTCCGACGTTTTTTCTGCTCGCGTCCATTTTTGCTCTGTTAACCATTATTCCCACCGTTTTCTTAACGCCGGGGGAACCGCACCTTTTCAAGCTGATACACGAGATGAAAAGCATGTTCTTCATGATGCTGGTGTGGGCCTCCCTGTCATTTGCCACATGGACGTTGACACGTCATCTCGTCTATGAAAAGTATAGCCGTGAACGGGGTACATCCGATGCTCATGTAATCACACTTGCTCTTCTCTATTTCTTCGGAGGTGCTTTCGGACTGCACCGGTTTTACACGGGTCGTTTTATCACCGGATTGTTGTACATGGGAACGATGGGCCTCTTCGGGATCGGACTCATTTATGATGGCATACTGCTGGTCTTTGATGCGTTCGATACCTCCTGATCCGATGTCAATCTTTCTGATGAGGAAGATCATATATCTCGTTCGTTATCCTTATGAAGGAGGAGGTCATGAGTCAGGTTCTTCGTCATCCGATTTCATGTGTTTGAATCGATACGGGAACGGAAGGAGTGGTAGAAACTGAAGGCGCGCATTCAAGTCATCTGAACGGCTTCAGTAACTATCCATCTGAGGGGAACGTGTGGGGCTCACGTTGTGGGATTGGGGCGCTTCTCCGGCACGAGCAGGCAAAGAGCCGACGAATGGTTGCTTGTATTCCGAAAGGTGGGACATAGAGTAGGATCTCCAGCACTCAGTTCTGCTTGTTGTCAGGGAAGGACCCGTTTTGCAGAAAATGACATACGGCGGATGGGACTCGGTCGTCGTACATTAACAGACTGTGCTGCTGCTGCACCGTCATGATGTCCGTGGCTTGTTTGGTTTTCACGTTTTTTAGTTTCAGCGTCCCATCGTCGTTCCCGTCCAGAAGGGGATTCCACCCCTCTTTGTCGGGTCCGATTCCAGCGATGATCCCGAACTCGGTTTCTGGATAGGGTAGCTTATTGACTTCCTCCGGTGTTAAATCTTCCAATCCTTCCGCTCCAATCCAGCTATCAGGATACCATTCGTCCAGCAATCGGGCGAGGTCGGATCCTTTGCTCGGGGGGGCGACCATGACGACACGACCCATTTTCATTTTCTTTTTCCATGGCTGATCGAGGCTGAGCAACTTGCGCAGGACAATGCCTCCCATGCTGTGGGTGACAAATGAAATGGAGTCGACCTCGTGTCGGACCCGGTTTAGAACCGTTGCCAGTTGCTGAGCATGGGCCGAAATTCCGCTGTAGGAGCTGGGGTAATTGATGGAGATCACTTCATACCCGGGACGCTTCAGTTCATCCATCAGGGGATCCATCGCACGGGCCGAACGAAGCAGACCGTGAATGAGTATGATCCAGTGAGAACTGCGTGGAGAAATGGAGCGTCTGGCGCGGAAGGAGGCAAAGACGGCCCGGCATTCTTCGTAACTCCCCCACGCCTGTCGCACGCCGTCCCCGTCGAGTAAACGATGGTGACCGGTGAAGACGTTCTTCTGAATTCGCCACCCGGCCAGCACGTATTGATCGGCCCAGAACTGTTTGCCCCCCATCGTCCAGAAGGGAAGGTTCGAATACCCGTCGCCGTACCGGTTTTTGAGCTCCTGTCCGAGACGCTTCTGCATTTCCCGCAGGGATCCCTTTCCGAGAACCGTCCCTTGCTCCGAGAGAAGGCGACACGGGTCCGGTCCGTCCTGCTTGCACTGAATACAGTAACCGAGTGCACTTCGTTCACATTCCGCCGGGTACCGAAACGCCTCCGCCTGAGCATGCAGGGCAGTGGCTCCCCCCATGGAACCCAACAGGATCATCAATGAGATGACGATCAGCGGCCGGCTGTCGGAGATGTGGGTATCGCTGGGATGGAATGTCACCGGGAACCGTTTGTGTATTCATTGCTGGGAATCCGGGATGAACTTCCATTTTCCACTTGTTGGGTGAACGTGTCAAGGGAATTCCGGTAAAGGAGTGACGAATGCGCGGATCGTTCCAGGGTTGTCCGATTTGAACTGCTCGTTTCTCCGGTGAATCGGAAACCATCACCGGTCGTTTGAGATCCGGGTGGAGTCGCCCCCGACCGAGACCCAGTGCGGAAAAGAAACGCGCCTATTTTTTTGATTGAAAGAAGGAGCTGGCCTGTTTCTGCACCTCCGGCGCCCAGATGCGGATGTTGGTAAAGCGGGCCTGGTCGTCAAAGGAGCCGAAGCCGATGTATCCCATCCGGTGGGTCGTGTCCCTGGCGACCATGGCCGGTTCCTTCATGTTGTTGATGTAGAAGGCGATGTGACCTTTCTGCGCGTTTCGAATGAGTCGAACGTGATGCCATTTTCGTGATTCCCAGTTGTGTCCGCCTTCTTCATCCGGGTTCCGGGTGATGGCAGTGCGTGGGTTGTCGTCGACCTTATGAATCTGATAGGCCACGTCGTCCCGCTGGGCCCCGATGTGCACGTAATAGAAGTTGGATGGATCCTCGATGTTGAAAAACACACATGCATCCCGGTGATCGTATTTCCGTCCGCTCTGCTGCACATAAAAATCGAGGATAAAGCTTCCGAACTGGAAGTGATCGATCATGCCAATGTTCTTCGGGGAATTGACGGGCGGCTCATATTCCTCGCCGTTTTTGTTTTGTTCCAGGGCGGTACGATCATCGACCTGAACGATTTTCCAGTCTCCGGGACTGGTGAAGACGAATTGATCAATGGAATCCGGTTTGTTGAAATTTTGTTTATAGACCAGTTCGAATCCGTCCGGGACCCATTCCGGCATGGCATCTTTCGCCGTTAGCGTTCCCTGTATCGAGATCGTAATCAATAGAAAGAGACCGATGAAATGGTGATTTTCCATGGGGTTTCTCAGGTAAAGATGTGAGATCATTCCGCACCGAAAATGTACAGGTTTTTGAAGATCCGTGGAGCATGTTCAATGATCAGCGTCTTCCTTTCCAGTCCGCTCCTGTTGTTTTCACGCCGGCGTGATGCCACTTCCGGAGCTCCAGGGATGTCTATGGGGACCGTTGAGGGTTCTGACCGGATTCGGTCCGTCTTCGTCGGTGGAGCGCAACCGGAGGGTCCCGTTGTGGACGTCAGCTTCCAACGGGCCGTTTTCTTCCTTTCTGGAGGACAGGCCCTGTTTGGGGACCTGTTTCACCGTCCAGTTGCGGAACCGGATTGTGACTGTCCGCCGAGGGGACCCACCCGGACCCGTCAACGATAGATCATCCCGCTCACTGGGGTGTTTCCTCCAGGAGAAACAGTGTTTCGTCTCCGGTTCATGTCCAGGGTGTCCACGAGAAAACGATCACATCCGACCGACTCTGATCCTCCATTTTGACCGATGGCACGCCGACGTGCAAGGACCGAACAACGGCGGATGCGAAGCATGAGCTGTTTTTCCATGACGCAAAAACTCAAGTAATCAGGTACATCAAAACGACACATAACGGAGAAAACTTCCTCGTGGTCTTACGTTCCGAACGGACCGGCTTCGTTCAGTTGCTCGATGGAAACCGTGTCGTTTCGGAACATTGCCACGTTTGCACATTCCGCACGGTACTGTGCGTTGCGGTCTCGGTCGATTCCAGTGCGGAACATCTGCAGTCCACCGGGGTTGCTGTTGTGGCTCTCCACCTTCGTTATACCCTCGGTCGTGCCGGGGTACAGTTCACCCATGTACTCGTCGTCGTATCCGGTTTTGCGTACCACGACATGGTGTCAGGTGTACGGTTTGAGGGCGTGATTTCCGGCTGCGGTGTGGCTTAGAACCGGGTCCGCTTCCTCTGTTTCGAATGATCGAAGCTGAAGCGTTCCCTAATCCACGACCAGTTCCCAGGAGTAATTCGCCTGAAACATCGATTGTTCGATAACAGTCCCTGAACGAGCCCTGGTCCACCTTCGGAGGAGGTCGTCCGGGCCGGTGTTCCTCCCGGTTCCTCCGTCTCAAGATCGTCGGGATGGTCATCACCGAAAAGCACCAGGGTTCGGCGTTCCATCTGAATCGGACGGGGCGATGAGAAATATGCGATTAGAAATCGGTCGTTTAT
>CAZQNZ010000180.1:0-4713 GCA_964594615.1 uncultured Planctomycetia bacterium | reverse complement strand
TGTCCCTGCTATTTGTCGGATACCTGGAAGTGCTGGCGGAGGTCGCTTCTCTTCTGCATTTAGTGATGTATGCCCTGATCTGTTTTACCGTCGTGTACCTGCGAGAACGAAATCCGGACTGGTATTCTCCGGATTTTCACGTACCGTTTTATCCCTATACCGCATTCGTCGGTGGCATGGCCTGTCTGGCAGTGTGTCTGTTTATGAATCAACGATCGCTGCTGGGCGGGACCGGTCTGCTTCTGATTTTTGTCATCTGGCATTATCTTTATCGAGACGATGAACGAGAAGAAACCACTGAATAAAACGGAGTCGGACACGTTTCGAGTGCTTGTCCCCGTCGATCTGTCCCGGGACGACTGGTCACAGCTCCAGCCGGTGGAGGTTCTGTCCGGTGCGGAAGTGGTCCTTCTCGGGGTGTACGGTATCACGGATCAGGTGTCGCCCGAACAGGCACGCGATCAGTTCGAGGTGGAGGCCCAATCCGCGCTCAAGACGCTTGCCGATCGATTTCGCCAGGCCAATCTGGAGGTGGAGACCACACTCGTTTTCGCTGTGGATGTGAAAGATGCCGTGAATCGTGTGGCGGACGATATGGCGTGTGATGCCGTGCTGACCTGGAATGAGGAACTGGTCTTCTCCAGCGTGGCGGTGTTTCATCGGGGGGAGGCGAAAATGGATAAGTTGATGGACGTCGTGGCCGGTGTCATGGCCGAGCAATCACAGGAGGTCGATATGGTTCATCTGTACGACGAAGACACGGAAGAAGAGGAGGTGACACGCCGCCGCAATTTGCTCGGGCAGCAGAGAGGGGACCTCGTCAGCAAAGGAATACCCTCGGATCAGATCAATATTGTTCTGGAAAGTGTGTCGGACATCGACCGGGCGCTTGAAAAGAAAGCCTCTCAGTACGATGTGATCATCATGGGAGAAACGGAACCCTCCGTTCGCTCCCGACTGTTTGGTTCTCGGCATGAGCTGGTTTCCGATCACGCGAAGGGCGTCGTGCTGATCGTTCGAGCGAAGCATCGGGACCTTCAAAAGTAGAAGAAGTTAGTCGAAAGACTCCGGTTGTACATCCGGTTAGCTAATGGTAAATGAACTCAAGTGGAGCCAGCGGGTCCTATCAACGTTCCGGTCCGGCATAAATGAATGTCGGGAGTTGTTCGTGTCATGCCTGCGTCTTTCTGTTTTCGCAACGTGGTGCCCGAGCAACGGACGGACAGCTGTTGATAGATACAAATATCCACGGGATATCCAGAGCCGTTCGCCATGCCGCGGCACGCGGTCTCAATCCGGAGAGAAGAGAACGTATTTGTTGAGCAGGCAGTTCGAAGGTCCCTGCAAAGAAAATTTGTTTGACATAGACATGAGTGAATGATTGATAAAACACAGAGTCCTCATACGAATCATTTCAGCTCCGGCGAATGTATATTTGCATCGAAGAAACACGGCGCTGTTGGTAGCGATTCCTCATCAACATCATCGTTCCCCTGAACGTTTATATTGCATGCTCGTTCCCAGTAGAATCAGTGGTTGGTAAAGGAAGCGAGGTCGGAGGCAGGAAAATGTGTACCAACCGACTTCAGGATGGGTCGGTTAGAATGTTTTAAATGCACATGTTGTCAAGCATAACGGGGTAACCATGCCGGAAGACGGTGATCTTCAGGAGGTCATTGAGGAGACGGAGGAAACGGAACATCAGAAGTACGGGACGTTTGCGGGGGTGTTCACGCCGACCCTCCTGACGATCCTCGGGGTGATCATGTACCTGCGAACCGGCTGGGTGGTGGGGAACGCGGGTCTGGCATGGGCCATCGTCATCATTCTTCTGGCGTTTTTGATCACGGGAGCGACGGCGCTTTCTCTCTCGTCCATTACCACCAACATACGAATCGGTGCGGGAGGGGCTTACTCCATCATTTCGCAGTCACTGGGCGTGGAGATGGGAGGGGCGATTGGTATTCCTCTGTACCTGTCGCAGTCTCTGGCCATCGCCATGTATGTGTTCGGGTTCCGGGAAGGCTGGCTACATATTTTTGAGAATCATCCCGCCATACTGATTGATTTTGCGACGTTCGGCGTCATTTTGCTGATCTCGTACGTGAGTGCGGGGCTTGCATTCCGTATACAATATTTGATCATGATTGTCATTGCGGCGTCTCTGGTCTCGGTGGGGATTGCGTTCGCTCAGAATCCGATGCCGCATGAGATTACCTGGTTTGGAAGCTTTCCGGGTACTGGGATGGGAGAAGAAACCGAAAGTTCATTCTGGGCGGTGTTTGCCGTGTTTTTTCCCGCAACGACCGGAATTATGGCGGGCGTTAATATGTCCGGAGATCTGAAAGACCCCAAACGCAACATACCGGCCGGCACGCTGTGGGCGGTGGTCATTTCGATGATCGTCTATCTTCTGATCGCTTTCTGGTTTGCGACGGCCGCGCCGGTCGAGCAGCTTGTGACGGATTTCACGCTGATCGTCGAGCTGTCCTGGTGGGGACCGGCGGTGCTGGCTGGAATTCTTGGAGCGACGTTCTCCTCGGCCCTCGCCTCCACGGTCGGAGCCCCGCGTATTCTCCAGGCGCTCGGGGATCACAGTATTCTACCCGGTGGGGAATGGCTTTCTCAGCTTTCAGCGGGTGGAGAGCCGAGAAATGCCCTGTACATGACGGCCATACTCACGGCCGGCGCTCTTCTGCTGCGGGATCTGAATGCAATTGCTCCATTGATCACCATGTTTTTTCTGATGACCTATCTCATGATCAACGCGGTGGTCTGCATTGAGCAGGGCCTCGGACTCGTTAGTTTCCGGCCGGTATTTCGAGTGCCGCGGTTTGTGCCGTTCATCGGGCTGCTTGGTTGTCTGTTCGCCATGTTCATTGTGAACGCGACGTTCAGTCTGATCGCCATTGGATTTGTGCTTGCGCTGTACATCTATCTGCTGAATATTTCCCTGACCGCACCCTACGGAGACATGCGGAGTGGACTGTTCGTCTCGATTGCTGAATGGGCTGTGGAGAAGGTGTCGAGCTTGCCCTCATCCGAGGAACGCACGTGGCGGCCCAACCTGCTGGTACCCGTGGAGGAAGCGGAAGAGTTGCTGGGTACGTTTCGCATCGTACATGATCTTGCGTTTCCAAAAGGCTCCGTTTCCGTCGTGGGATTGACCTCCCAGGATCGTCGGCGAGAAATGAATCAGCACATTTCCGGATTGCGGGATGCCTTTCACAAGGAGGACCTGTTTGCATCGTCCGTCGTGGTCACCGCGGATCGATATCAGGCCGGTGTGATCAATTCGATGGAATCCCTCAGTGGCATGTTTTTTCGGCCCAACATTCTGTTTCTGAAACTTCCGCAGAATCGGATGGACCCGGAGCGGGAGGATGCACTCCGCACGATACGCGACAAGGCGGAGGAACTGGAAATGGGCATCGTCCTGTACGGTCGCCATCCGAAGTCCGGATTTGGACGGCGTCAGAGTGTAAATCTATGGGTGAGAGGTCGGAGTCCGGAATGGGAGCTCAGCATGGAACTGGGGAACCTGGACCTGGCTCTCCTCCTCGGTTACAAACTCCAGAAGAACTGGAATGGAACGCTGAAACTCAATACCTGCGTCCAGGAATCCAGTGAGCTAACCGCCGCTCGGGAATACATGGACAACCTGACGGAGGCGGCGCGTATGCCGATGGCTGAAACCAAAGTGTGGTTCAATCCGTTCGAGGATTCCGTCCGCCAGGCGTCCGGAGCGGATCTGGACATCTTCGGCATGCCGGAAGACATGGATTTCAACTACTTCTATGACATGGTGGACCAATCCCGCTCATCGTGCCTGTTCGTGCAGGATTCCGGTCGGGAGAACGCACTGGCATAACGAAAGTGTTTGTGGACCGTATCGAGGGAAGGGTACGCCACGACCTACAGTGACCGAACCGTTACTTCTTGCAGAACGCGGCAAGAGCGGAATGCACCACAACCAGCGATTTCCCCCTGTTCCAGATACCGATCCCGTTCCTGTAATTTCTGTTCTGGAGCCTGAGCCCAGTAATGGATGATCACAACGACGTCGTAGTCGTCGAACGATCCGTCCCATTCTCGTCAGTCGTCCAGCCCCTTCGCGATGAGTTTTTTATCGTTGTCCATGCCAAAGCTTGCAGTTGTTTTTCAATCCGCTTCATGTTGCTCTTTTACGGGTGGTAGCCGTACGGGGCGGCACCGGTAATGAACAGTGTACGCGGAGCGTCCACCGACGAGGGGGGGGATAGACCGACAAACAGGATCAAAAGCACCCCAACCCGGAAAGAAGATGGAGGATTCGTTGAACAGGGAGCACGATAATTTTTTGCATAGCAGATTGTGGTTGTGACATGGACGTACGCATATGATCCAATAATGAATGATCCCGACTAAGGAATCTTGTCCAGAACACCCGAGTAGTTCAACCGTTTTTGTTTAACTCCTTTCAGGCATACGCCATTTAAATGTTTAAACAATTAAAGCACGTTATGAGAAGCCGTGCATTTCGGATGCGTGATCATCAGTGGACGGGTCGGATAACCACGACGGGTCGACACGTCATTACGTTATTTCTGGTATTGTTGGCCTCGGGTCTGGGTTGGTTCGGGGGATGTCGGGTACAGGCGTCTGAACCCAACATCATCTTTCTGTATTCCGACGATCATACCGCTCAGGCGATTGGTGATTACCAGGGGAACC
>CAZQNZ010000179.1:3581-4715 GCA_964594615.1 uncultured Planctomycetia bacterium | reverse complement strand
GTGATTAGGTGGGATTTGTGAAATTCGTCACCTCTGGCGGAAGTTCACCGGAATCAGAGCCCCGAAGGTCACAGAGGGGATCATTTCGTGGAATACGGGAAAAGCTGGACATCCTGAACACATTTGTAACCATGTGCGCGGATTCCTCAATTTCTGGTTATTCGATGGTTCCACTCTTCATATTAGTTCCCCGGAAGGGGTGATACAAACACAATGCTTTTTTCGCAGGTTGCGGAACGTCTGACACAGGACCCACACCCCTTCATAACGAGCGTAATGAATGTTTCATCATTTGTTCACTCGGGTTTTTCTGCTTCCGGTATGTCTTTATTGTTTGCTCCATCTCGAATATGGTTTCGCTTCCAACCGATATGCTTGCCGTATACTCCGCTAGGTGAGCGTATGAAAATCATTCTCTCGGATTCTCCCGTTTCCGAATCATACGATTCCCGGGATGGGCAACTCATTTGAACCCCCCATTTGGAAACGTCGTCCATGGAACATAATCGTCAACATCTGCAGGTGTTTCGACATCATTTTCTTTTGAATGTAGCACTCCTGAGCTTGTTTCTGCTGGTCGGGGTTACGGGGACGTCGGTCAGTGAACCATCCCCCCGAAAGCCCGCCGCCGAACAGGAAGCCCAAAATAACGTAACGGTTCAGAAGGCCGACCCGGAAACGGATCTCCAGACCATAATTGACCGTGCATCACCCGGCACCCGTATCATCGGAGATCTCAACAACCGGCGGACGACCGGACAAATCGAAATCACGAAAAACGGGATCACACTGGAACGATTTCACCTGAAGCTGTCGGACCCCAACGAGCATGCGCTCATCGCCGTGCACGGATGCCGGAACGTAACCATCAAAAACGCCCGTCTTGAATGACGTCGTCACGAGTCCGATCCCGACAAACGGACGAACGGAATTACGATTACGGACTCGTCCCGGGTCCAGGTGATCAACTGCAGGGTCACGAATTTTGTTCTGCAGGGCATCACGGCCACGACCAATCCGCTCCACGGAGCGATCTCCGAAAAGGGAGGCCCGGTGTCTCATATTTTTTTCGCGCGAAATCGACTGTCTCATATCGGAAATGGGGACATCCTGCTGGCCGGCGGACGCAATCGA
>CAZQNZ010000179.1:0-3481 GCA_964594615.1 uncultured Planctomycetia bacterium | reverse complement strand
CATTTTTACGGAGAACCCGTCGAAGGAGCCCCTGTCCGCACCGCAATTGACGGGAAAACAGAACGTCATTTCGAAGAACCAGATTGTCGAACCCTAATCAAGATGAGAAATGTTACGCGGGTTCGGGCGTCCGATGATCACCCGAAATTCAGCATCCAGAATCCGGACACCAGGGCCACGAGGCCAAGGAGTACAGTCAGTCCGTAAAAACCAAGGAACACAACGGTGTCCACCGCTTCGGGCAGAAACGTAAACAGCCCGGAGGCCACGACAAACAGGGAAAGATAACCGGGTCCGTAACGGGTGAAGAACGAGGACTCACAACTGGCATGGTTCCCTTCCGACGGTGTGCTGAGGGACATCACCAGACCGCAGAGCACCACAACATACAGTCCAAAGACCGGAAGATACGGCAACCACCGGGACGGGTACGCCTCCGTCCGAAACGTCACGCCGTGTGTGACGTAAAGTACAAGCAGTGCCCCACCCACCCAGGGAAGCAGCTTTCGGGAAGGAAGCACGTCTCCAATGTCCACCTTGTGCAATTCGGCCATTCGCCAGACCAGGACGAGGCCGGAAAGGACGGAGAGATGGATCGCATTGGCCAGCAGGTTGGTTTTGGCATCCGGAGAAACGGCACCCTGTATGAGAGCCAGTACAAAAAGAACCACCATAGAAACAACGTGCGGGTTCAAGTTAACGGGTAGATCCGATGTATCCGGTCGAAAAAACCGGGAGCGGGTGCAGGTTGCTTCCACAACGACCAGGGGGATGATGAAGGCGAAAAACGGGTGCCAGAAAAACACCAGGAACACCGTTTCCACCCAGTGCACTCCGAACAGGCGGAACGGTACCGGATCGCCCGCGGGAAGCCACAGGACTTTTGTGATGAACGCTTCATACAAGCCAATAAGAGCACCCGAAAAATACAACCCTGAATAGGTTCCGCTTGAATAATGATACAGCAGCGTGGCGAAAAAGAGACTGTGCAGCAGGTAGATCGGGGGAATCACCAGTAATCCCCCGGTGGGAAACAACAGGTACGGAGCGTGCATCAGGGGAAGTTCGGCACACACGGACGATGTCCCGCCGAGGATCAAAGCAAACAGAATTTTTACCAGAGCACCGGGCTCTTTCATGTCAGGGAACCGTTCTACGAAGGTGGACGCCTTTCGCGCAGTTCAGGTTCGATGTGGAATCGGACGGAAGTGAGGAAGAGCGACGTTCAATACGATCAAGGGGTTGCATGCCGGTTACGAATCCGATTGATCCCTGTGATGAACGTTCTGTTACGACGACACGTTGAACTTGTGCCATTCCCACACACCATAAAAGAACACAAGAAAATCGACTGCAGGAGCTATGAAATCATCCGTCCAATCCCCTTCTATTAAAGAGAGGACCTCCATAGAAACGGCAAACACACGTACTCCGATCTGACAATTCCCAAATATTGGGTTCCTCGGACGGATTGCGTTTGAACACCAGATGATCAAAATTATACCGGCGAAAAGAATCGCCTCTTACTCGTTCCTTGCCCTGCCCGGGAATTGAACCGCGGACGCTTCGGGCGTTTTCAACGATCTATTCGTCCTCGTCGCCAAACGTCGGCTGTTGTCCGCGGTAGTGCTCGGCGGCGTTGACATCCAGCCGGTCGAAGCGTTTGAAGTGCGTCTGTAACCGGTGCCAGAAATCGGACCAGTCCCGGCGGTCGGCCGGCGACCAGACCACTTCGGCGAGTGCAGCCCCCCTCGGGTACGCCATGTATTCGACCTTGTCCGGGGATTTGACATATTCCGTCCAGACGTTCCCCTGCGATCCGATAACGAACTTTGCTTTGTCGGTTCCGCGGAGCTCATCCGGAATTGGGTCGAAGTCGTACACGGTTCGCAGTGACGTCAATCCGCCGATGGCCAGCGGTTCCGTGTCCGGATCCGCCTGGTAGTAGTCAAAGTAGCAGTGAGAGGTCGGCGTCATGATGACGTCATGGTTCTGATTGGCCGCCTTGATGCCGCCGTCGAACCCTCGCCAGGACATGACGGTGGCCCCCTCGGCCAGTCCGCCTTCCATGATCTCGTCCCAGCCGATGATGCGCCGATCGTGCTCGTTCAGGTACGATGCGATGCGCTGGATGAAATAGCTCTGCAGTTCCTTTTCACTGTCCAGGTTTCGCTCACGCATGACCTTCTGAGCGAGCTCACTATCCTTCCACTGGGTCTTCTTCGCCTCGTCCCCGCCGATATGGATGTGTTTGGTTGGAAACAGATCCATCACCTCGCCCAGCACGTTTTCCAGGAACGTAAACGTTTTCTCACTCGGACAGTATACATTTTCTTTAATGCCCCAGCTGGTTTTGACGTCGTAGTTTCCGTTTTTTTTACATCCGTACTCCGGGTATGCAGCGAGGGCCGCGCTGGAATGTCCGGGCATATCGATCTCGGGAATCACGGTGACGAACCGGTCCTGAGCGTATTCGACCACCTCGCGTATCTCCTCCTGTGTGTAAAACCCGCCGTACTGCCGGCCGTCGTACCGATGCGGTTCGTCGTTCAGGTGACCGATCAGCGTTTCGTCCCGCCACGCGCCCACCTCCGTCAGTTTCGGATACTGCTCAATTTCAATTCGCCACCCCTGGTCCTCGGTCAGGTGCCAGTGAAACCGGTTCATTTTGTGGTACGCGAGCAGGTCGATGTATTTTTTGATGAACGACACGGGAAACAGGTGGCGGCCCACGTCAAGGTGCATGCCCCGGTAGTGAAACCGAGGATGGTCCGTGATCCGAACCGCCGGTATCGTCCAGTCGGTGTCCTGGGGGACAAGTGTCGGGTCGGAGGTTTCCAGGGCGGGCGGCAGGAGCTGTCGCAGCGTCTGTACGCCGTAGAACAGGCCTGCTGGGGTGGTTGCGCGAAGCTCGACGGTGTCCGGCTCCACGCTCAACAGGTATCCCTCCTCGTCATCGACGGTTTTGTTGTTTGGATCCAGCAGAATGCGGATTTCGTTCTTCTCGGTCGAGTCGTTGTTGCGAAGGGTGGATGAATGGGTATGCCAGGTGGCAGAATTGAGGCGATCGATGAACCGGTCGATCAGTTGTCGGACCTGTGTTTTGTCTGTGTTGCGGACGATGGACGTGTCCCGGTTCAGCTGGAAGACTCCGTTCAGGCGGTCCACCTGCTCCGGTCGAGGGAGGACGTGAACGGAATCCGATGAATTCGGCGCCGGTGAGTTGTGTGACATGATGAGGCATACAACAGAATCAACAACCGCAATCTACCGGTCTGATACACGGAATGGTCGGTCTCTGCGTTGCCGGGTGAACGCACTATCGTCAATTCACAATAAGCGGATTGATTCCCCTTGTAAATAGACCCCATCCGAAAAACTCACTTTTCCCCATAAATTGGATCATTGATATTGTAAGTACGACGTCACTCTCTCACGGTCGCGGTTCCATCCGTTACTATCGTCGTTTGCAGGAGGGGAG
>CAZQNZ010000178.1:2863-4721 GCA_964594615.1 uncultured Planctomycetia bacterium | reverse complement strand
AGAGCAGCGGACTTCTAATCCGCAGGTTGCAGGTTCGAATCCTGCCGGGCGTGTTCTTTGTTTGTTCACTACGTTCGATATACTGCAATTCCCCTCCTTTGAAGGGTATGCTCAACTTTTATGGCATTGCTCATGCGGGATCATGAGCAGTCCGTCCGCTCGGGAAACAACGAAATGACCGACTAAACCACTGTGGGACTCCTCGATCCAGACGATTCAGAGGCGCACGACCGGTTCGACCTGCATTTATCCCCGTTCGGCACGGACGAATTGACCGACGGTTACATCCTGCGAACCCCCATCGACGTTCCTGTCCATCCACTTGCTGTCGTCGTGGATCTGCTAAAACATGTATTGCTGCATATGCTGCGGGGCAGTGGAGTCTATAGCACACGTTTTGAGACCATTTGTTTTAGAATCCACCCATTTTCTTATATACTTATTTCTTTCTAGAGTTTGGTAGACGATTAAGAAAGAACGACCGGGCCCTAGGAATTTTTTTTCAGAATTCGGGGGGAATTCCGAATGCCGATCGTGAGCATCGTATCTCACACAATGATGTGGATCATTTGTACGTCAGGGTCGGGGCCGAGGTACATTGCGCAAGGTTGAACGGGTGTTTTTGATACGGAGATTAGAACATGGACAATGATGTGGATCATCTCTCGATCCTGCTGGTGGATCCGAGCTGGGACGAGGCCGAGACGGTGAAAGGATATCTGCATCAGATTGATGCATACGATATATCCATCAACCACGTTCTCAAGCTGGAAAATACCATTGACTCCCTCGAGTACAGTCAGCCGGATCTGGTTCTCCTTGAGCACCAGTTCGAGGAGGACAACGCCATCTCGCTGGCGCGACAAATACGCGTCAACCATTATAGTTTGCCCCTTATCGCGCTGACAGACAACGGAAGCGAAAAGGTCGCCGCCAAATATTTCCGTATCGGTGTGGACGATTATCGGGTCAAGAACGACCTCGACACGGATACACTTCACACAAGTATTCGGTACGCCCTCACCCAGCGAACCAACAAGGTGGAACGAAAACGTGCCGCGAAGTTCGACCATCTCACAAACCTCTACAACCGCCGCTTCAGCTTCAAGCGCATACATGAGGAAATGACGTCCGCGGTGCGTCACGACCACCCGTTCAGTCTTTGCCTCATCGATCTGGATGGATTTAAGGAGATCAATGATCGGCTCGGTCACCTGTCCGGTGATTTTCTTCTGAGACGGATCAGCGATTTGATCCAGGAATCGGTGCGAACCGATGACATCGTCGGTCGATACGGAGGAGATGAATTTTTGCTTGGCCTGCGGAACACCAGTTCGTCCGGCGCCTTCCAGGCGGCGCAGAAATTAACCGACGAAATCGGGAACACGGTGTTCAATCCCCCTGCCAGTGAGCATATAACCGTGGACTGTTCCATTGGTGTGGCTGAATTTGACGGGGATCAGTACGATCACCAGGATGAGATTGAAACCGTGGAGGAGTTCATCGATCGGGCCGACCAGGCGTTGTACCATGCCAAGGAGGAGGGGCCCGGTTCGGTCGAACGGCGCCGCCATGAGCGTTATGACCTGGACGAGCCGTTTCCGGTGAAGCTCCGACTCAAGCGAGATCAAACGTCCGCTCGTGTCGTTGATGTGTCGAAAAGCGGTGTGCGATTGGAGGAGGGACCCGAACTACAGCAGGGTCAGAGCATCACGCTCCTTTTCAGTTCCGATAACGGTCAGAATATTGAAAAAAGCGGAATTATCCGCTCCTGTCAGATGCAGGAAAACGGTTCCCACGCCACGCTTGGAGTCGAAGTGGAGCTCCCGAAAATGCTGGTCGAGGAGGCGGTGCAAAA
>CAZQNZ010000178.1:0-2763 GCA_964594615.1 uncultured Planctomycetia bacterium | reverse complement strand
GCATGTTGAACGCAATTCGTGAGCAGTTCACTGATAATCAACCCGCAGGAGGTGGCCGTTTGCGAATCCACCATCATCGAATCGATCTCCGTGGACACCTGCATCCGTCCACTATCCCCCTTCATCATCTGAATGCTTTTGTAGATAAGTCGTTCAAGGTACGGCTTGATCTTCAACTGGTCTCTGTCGGCGGATTCATCCAACAGCTCATGGATCATGGCGATATTGTGGACCCGTGTACGACATCTGCGCATCCGTTCCGTAACTTTCGGGTCGTCACACTCATTGACCTGCAATCCGATCATGGATGAGATCATCTGGAGGTTGTTCTTTACCCGATGATGAATTTCCTCGATACGGCTGTTCTTGTGTTCCAGACGGTCCTGCATGTCGTCCAGCTTTTGCTTCATTTCCGTTTCCGCATGTGTACGCTGTCGCATGTTCCGATAAGTGAAGAACATAATCACCATCAGGAAGGACATGATGACCAAAAACCGGTTTGGACCGGGCAGGTTGATTAGAAACTCATAAAGATCCATGTGAACCGGAGCAAATTGATCAGATATTATTTTTTAGTATCCACAAAACTATTGTACATCTTATGGTATAAATTTGACACTTCAACCGATTGGTGTGGTTACAGGTACTGAAGCGAGGAGGAACGCGCCCTCACTCCGTGCCATCCCACCCATCGGACAAATCCATTCGTTGAATCCGTGTGTGATCGGCTTCTTTCGCCTGAAACATACAGCGGTCCGCTATTCTCAACAATCCCGTCTCATCAATCTGCCTGGAGTCTTCCCGAATCGTCTCCTCCACATTCTCGGGAAGTGTACCGATGCCGATGCTGACCCGTACGGGGATTTCCTCTACCGGACCCTCCTCCGTGTTCACCGTGAATCTGGAGCTCTCAAACCGTTGTTCAAGTCGATGCGCGAGTTGTTCGGCCTCCTCTCCCTCGGTGGAGGGAAGCACGAGAGCAAATTCATCCCCACCGAACCGGCAGAGTATATCGGATTGCCGGGACCCCTGCTCGAGCGTCCGCACGCACTGCTGAATGAGGCGATCTCCTTCCTGGTGCCCGTAAGAATCATTGATTTCCTTGAAATTATCCACGTCGATGATCATCAGTGAGAGGGGATAATCGTATCGCTTCGCTCGGCTTACCTCCTGCTGGAGGGTCCTGTTAAAGTATCTCCGGTTGTAAACACCCGTCAGCGGATCGTGAATCGAGGCCTGCCGTTCATCCTGGGCCAGCCGACAATTGTGAATAATCAATCCGACCAGGTTGGCCAGAATGGACAGGGCTTCCCTGAACCCCTTCCAGACCAGTTGATCTTCCTCCATCAGCGAACTCTCCTCGGGATTGAGCTGGATGAACATCGCGCCAAACCGTTCGTCACTGCCCTGCAGCGGAAGACAGAGCACGTTCGTTTCCACACGGACGACGTCCGACTCTCCGGTGACCACCTTCACCGCCGGATGAGGCTCCGACAGAGGAATGGGATCCTGTGCCTCGTCCCTGAATGGTTGCTCGACGGCGTCGGATGATTCATTCAACATGAAAAACGACACGTTTTCGAAGTTCATGCCGTTCCGATCGCAAAGAATCGAACGGGCTTTCGTGAGCACTCCGACTTCATGACGGACCGTCAGCAGTTTGGACGTGACATCGGTGATGTTCCGTATTTTATCCATGAGCGTGCGCACCTGCTTGTTGGACTGTTTCGCCGCCTCCAGTTGCTCCTGCAGCTCCTGCTTCGTATTCAGACCCTCCGAGATATCCCGTACGGTACCGAAAACAAGGTTCTCGCCCTGAACCTGATTCAAGTCAACGGACACGGACCCGGCGAAGATTCCCCCCTTTTGATCGGAACACTGCACAACGAACCGGTCGTCCGGTATGCGTTCGGGAAAACGACGGGCCAGCTTCAACAGATCCCGTCCATCCCCTTCAACCAGCTCGCTGGCTCGGATGGGAGCGTCCAGTATGCGCTCACGCGAATAGGAAAAACAGGAACAGAAGGATTCGTTCACATCTACGAATCCCCCGGAAGGGAGGTGAAGGATGAACGACGGGACGGAGGATTGGGCAAAAAAGGAAACACCCCCGGCGTTTCCGGAGATGGTTTCTCGGAAGGAAGAGAGACGCCTGACAAGAGACGGGGAGGCATCGTCCCAATTCCGATTTGCGCCGGTCGGTCGTTCAACCAATGGATTACCCGGTCAATAAAATCAGTTCCACCAAATATGTTCGGTTCGGGCGGACCAACACCAGATCCAACGACTGCGATTCGAATTCGAAACAAAAAATCTTTTCGTACTACCAGTTGACCGTATTATAAAAGGATTCGATATATTTTCATTTTGTGGTAAACTTTGTACATTACTTCAGGGAATGATGATAGGGTTCCCCGGTGCGCTCCTCCGGGATCAACGTGTATGCGATCCAGCGAGCCAGAAGGAGAAATCGAGCGCTCCCCTGTTTTAAACCACTGGTTTACCGAATGACTCCATCTCAGGCGGGATAAAGAGTAACCGCTACATCAGCGGGTGCTGATTACGCGGTTACTCCTTCGAACGGTGGGGATAGATCATGCATTTCGATAATAAACAATTTTATGATTAATTTCAAATAAAGTGAAAACACAACAGATCGATGTTGTCTTTACGTTATTCTGACAAAGGGAAAAATTCCTACGTATACGTTTATCTGATCGTTGGAGTGCTCTGGTCCATCCACGGTGCCGGGTTGTCAACCAC
>CAZQNZ010000177.1:1861-4723 GCA_964594615.1 uncultured Planctomycetia bacterium | reverse complement strand
GTTGAATCCACACTGACGATCCTGCATCATTCCCATTTCGGAACGCTTTTGGCAATGTTACCCGGGATCCCTCCTTCGAAAGGAGCTCGTCTTGCGACGTTCCTGTTTATTCCAACCTTCCATCTTCATCAGGAAACCGGTCAAACTAATCTCCTCCTGGCTTCTATTCGTCGTTCTGACGGGCATCATCGCAATCGGTCTTCCTGTCGAATACGTCGAGGCGGACACCTCTCTTGAGGTAATCAATAACAGCAAACGTTCGCTGAAGCAGACGCCGGTCACCATCCCACTCCAGAAGATCTCTCCGTCCCTACCGGACGAACCACTCTCCGCCCTGACGCCGTCCGGAACCGTACTTCCCTCACAGCTGGATGACCTGAATGGAGACGGGGCCGTGGAAACGCTCACGGTACGGATGCATCTTCCCCCCGAGTCCACGCGCACCATCGTCCTTCGCTCGCGCGCTTCGGACACAACCAAAACGGACGCCCTATCCGCTCGATTGACGGACGAGGGATGTGTCCTCGAAAACCGCGCGCTTCGAATTTCCCTTCCTCAAGGACGCATCGTGCATCAAGCATCAGGAGCGGAACTGCTGCACAAGTACGGGGGCTTTAAAAGCCCGGGGGACTGGACGCTGGTGAACCAGGGTCCCGTTCGTGCAGTCGCACAAACCTCGTTTAAAAAAAGCAATTTCCGGATCAGGAAGACGTGCTGGGTGAATCGAAACGACACCGCCCTGCACATGCGCACCACCTGGACCAATCGTTCCGACTCGGAACAGTCCCTGCAGGGTATACCGGTCGGCTGGAGCCGACCGGGCTTGCTCGGACGTGCGCTGAGTGGGAAACGCCCCGGACGAGTCAACCGATTACTGGAAGAGTACATGCCCTCCAACATCCGACAGCACCTGTTCCGACACCCCAAAACCGGATGGGCCGCCGGTATTTTCCAGCACACGGTGGACGGATTTCTTCGCGTGGTCCACTACACGAGAGATCGGTATAAATTTAAATTCGTTAACTTCGGCCGGTTTGGCAACCCGGACTTCAAAAAACATCCGGAAGGCGGTCCGATCGCCATCGAACCCGGTGCATCGTTTGCCTTCCCCATGACCGTTCGATTCTACCGCGGGAACAAATCGCAGGTCGTGAACAGCCACCGCAGTGCCCTGGTCTCCGACCGGAGTCCGGTCACCGTGCTCGGCCCGTCCGGATCAGCACTCAAAGTGGGACAGTCCAGTGCGTATCTCGAGGAATCCTTTCAGGACACCCACCGATGGCGGACGGAGAACGGAGCGAAATTATCGATCCAGGACGGCACCGCTCTGCTCCGATCGAAACCGGGGAACACCGGTGCCTACACGTATCTCACGCGGGACCTGCGGGATCCCACGGAACTCAGAGGCCGGGTCAAACTGCCGGAAAAACGAGCACTGCGGATCCGACTCGACAACCTGAAAACGGGAAACCGACAAACATTCACCGTCTCCAGCTCCCCCTTTTCCATCCGTGTGGACAAACGCACCGACCATCCAACACAGGGCCCCTTCCGTCTATCGATCATTCCCGTCAACGGAGCGGTCGCCCTTCAACACCTGTCGTTCAGCTGGCCCGAACCGTCCCGCCCTGAACGATCGTTTCCCGTGGACCGCGGAACATTGCAACCACCGGGGGTCAGTTTTTCCTATCATTCAACGACCGTCCAGCGCTGTGAGCAGGGGTATCGAGTGGAAGTGGCGACGGACCCGAACTTTGACGCCATCTATGCCCGTCACGATCGGCCCAATGAGATAGGATACTTCGGACACGCCTCCCCCAAAATGACGATCGTGCCGAACCAATTGTATGATCCCGGAACCTACTACTGGCGGGTACGGGCCCGAAGTGTCACCGGAACACCGGGCCCGTGGACGGAGGCCCGATCGTTCAGGGTGACGAAAAGTAACGGGAGCGGTGCCGACCCGCACCGCTCGGTCACCCACAAACAACCCCTGTTTCTCTTCACCGGTCGATTGATCGGAAAAAAGGAACAGGTCTACCGCCCGATGTATCACGATTTCCCGCCGGAAATTCGAAACGTTGTGGTCTTTGAGGTGCCGACGAGCAGCTGGAAAAACCGATCCGACGTGGAGGAGTGGATGGGTGACGATTCGTTTCCCATTCTTCTGCGATTCCATAAAAAAGCGGACCTGGCGCTCATCGAGTGGATGTTTCGAACCTATCCGCGCGTTCTGGGGTTTTATTTCGGTGAAAAAGGGTTTGATAAGGACGGTCGAAGCCTGAAGCGCGGGATGAAACTTGCCCGGGCGTACGGGAAATACGGTGGAGTGCTCGGCGGATGGAAACACATGCGAGCAAGCCGTGTGCTCGGAAAGAAGATGAGAACCCTCGGCAAAAATTTTGTGGCCATCAACAAAAGCAATAACGTGGGGGAACCCCTCGCTCGTTACGTGACGTCCGCCGGTTTACGTTTGTCGGGCCGTATTGACTTCTGGGGAACGGAAACGGAATGGGGTCCCGCGTTCAAACCGTACGGTCTGGGCATGGATCGAAGCGCCAAGCGCGAAATCAAGAAAAAAGGAGGGACCCGACCGGTGGACTGGATGCAACCGTTCGTATACGGACTCTCCCTCGGCGCCCCCGCCTTCCGTGTGGAACGCGGAATGTGGACGGGACACGTCCTTCAGGGGTGGCGTGACGGCGAGTTCAAACCGTTCTGGACCCACGCCCTGGGTCCGTTTTACCGGGACATTCTGAAGTACGACCTGATTCCGAGCCGATCGGACATACGCTCGGTCTCCCGGGTGGCCTTTCGATCCCACCCGTCCTACGCACTCTATCGACCGCAGGAATGGAAGAA
>CAZQNZ010000177.1:0-1761 GCA_964594615.1 uncultured Planctomycetia bacterium | reverse complement strand
ATGGATCCCCCGATGTCACGGAAGGCCACTCCGGAGTCGTTTCATCTGAACATGACCCGTGGGCCGGTTGCTTCCGTGACCGGTACCGTGACGTATAATGAGTATCTGATCGGAAAACAGTGGGATGATCGATTGATGCTTCACTGCAACGATTATCGGGATCGAAACTCACGTGTTCAGCTGCATGTGAACAAACCGGTGAACGTGCGGGTCAAACCGGCGGAAGCGGTTCAGAACCAGCAGTGGAGCAGTAATCGGTCCACTCTGGATCTCACACTCGACCATTCCACGGGCGTGGTTCGAGTATTCGTAAATCAGAAGTAAGATGAGCGCCTGTGATAGCGCCAAAATGACACCGCTCCTCACTCACTGCTTTGATCACTTGTTCCCTTTCTTCTTTGGGGCGAAGTCCGACGGGTTGAGCCAACCGAGGTCTTCCTTTTGCGCGTCGCCTTGCATGTACCGGTTGTAAAAATTGCGATCTGACCCCGAGTACGGATAGTGATCAAATTGATCCCCGTTGCCGAGAATACGAGGATCGTCCATTTCGTTGAGCTTCGTTTTCATACGAGAACGCAGGCGCTTCTTGATGCCTGAATACGCCGCTTTATCGGCAAGGTTGACCACACAACCGGGATCCCGTTCGAGGCGGTATAACTCCTCCGCCGGCCGTTTGCCGAACGACCATTTCCAGTACTTGTGCAACTTTTTATCATCACGCAGGTTCAGAACCTCCGTCTTGGTCGGTGATCCGTCACAATTTGGATACCCGGTGACCGGCGGTCCGGCGGGCCATCGGTTGGGCTTGTAGTTCTTCAGATACAACCAGCCCTCCTGCACAATGCCACGAATCGGATATCCCCGGTCGTTCGGACGCCCCACGTCATGCCGCTCCTTTTCCAGTATGACATGATCCCGTTCCGGATCCACGATACCCCCTTCCTCTGCTCGAAAAATGTCCATCCACGAGGAACCGGTCATTGAACGCATCTCCGTGTCCTCCGGGGAGATACCCGCCACGTCCAGAAACGTCGGCGCAATATCCGTAAAATCCACGTAATCCCGGATCAGTCGGCCCGGGTTGTTGATGCCGTCCCCCCACATCACAGCGAGGGGCACATGATTCGACATCTCGTACGCCTGTCCTTTGGCACGGGGAAACGCCATGCCATGATCCGTCGTAACCACCACAAGCGTGTCCGCCAATTCATTTTGCTTTTCCAGCGTATCAAGCATGTTTCTAAGATATTCGTCCGCCGTCTCAATTTCCTGTGCATACGACAACAGATCGTTTCGGACCACGTTCGTGTCCGGCAGAAAAGACGGAACCACGTCAATCTGATCCGGCTGCTTTTCCCCCGGTCCTCCAAAGTCCCGGTGTGCCTCATGCGGACCAAACCAGAAGAAAAAGGGTTTCTCGTCGGATCGCTTATTGAGAAAGGTTTTAAAATTTTTCGGATATGAACCGCCCCCGTAATGTTGCCCGATCAGGTTCCGGTTACCCTCGACGCTGCCGGGTCCCCAGCCTTTTCCGGTATGCCCGACGTGATAGCCATTCTCCCGGAGAACCTGCGGAAACGTCGTGAATGTTCCCGGAAAGTTCGCGTAATGATTGGCCGATTCCTCCAGCTGAAACGAATGACGTCCGGTCAACAGGATGGATCGCGACGGACCACACTTCGCATTGGGCGTGTAAGCACGAGTAAAAAGAAGTCCCTCCTCAGCCACCCGATCAAACCCCGGCGTGTTGACCCAATCCGT
>CAZQNZ010000176.1:0-4732 GCA_964594615.1 uncultured Planctomycetia bacterium | reverse complement strand
TGGATTCCCGAGCGAACGCGAGGGAATGGATCGCATGGAACGAACCATCCACAAAAACCCCCACGCAATACACGAAACTCACCTCAGCACAAAAACCCGCCTCCCGGTCGAACGACCGGCCACATCGTCATCTCACCACCGTTCGTTCAAGATCCCATCGATCCCAACGATCCGTGGACAACATGTGTATGGCACTTCATTAGCCGCCGAATCCACCCCGGGGGACACAGAGGGTTCGGCGTCACCGTCACGACAAACAGGCGTCGCCTTACGAAAACAGGTCCAGCAGGTCGTCCCGGTCCATGTCCTTGAAGAAATCCGCGTCCGGCGTCACGATGTCCTCGGCCACGTCCTTCTTCCGTTCCTGCAGCGAGAGCATGTCTTCTTCGATGGTGCCCGGACAGATCAACCGGTACACCATCACCGGCTGGTCCTGCCCGATACGATGCGTGCGATCCATCGCCTGACGTTCCACGGCCGGGTTCCACCACGGATCCATCAGGAACACATAGTCCGCACCCGTTAGGTTCAGTCCTTCGCCGCCGGCCTTCAGGCTGATCAGGAACAGGGAGATGGACTCGTCCGACTGGAACCGCTGCACCCGTTCCTCCCGGTTTCGAGTGGATCCGTCCAGGTACTCGTACGTCCATCCTTCCCGTTCCACCGCCTGTTTGATCTTATCCAGGAACGTGACGAACTGCGAAAAGACCAGGGCCCGGTGCCCTTCGTCAATCACCTCCCCCGCGCTGTCCACGAACTCATCCAGCTTGCTGGACACGTCCGGCAGGTCCCCGTTCTCGTCCACGAGCGTGGGATGACAGCAGATCTGTCGCAGCCGTGTCAGTCCTTCCAGCACCTTGAACCGCGACTGCTGAACGCCGTTCTCCTCCATCGATTCACTCACGACGTCGTGGAAATGTTTCCGGAAGGATTCGTAGACGTCCGCCTGCAAATCGGGCATCGGACAATCGATCACCGTTCGGCTCAGTTCCGGCAGATCCTGTTCCACCTGCTCCTTGGTTCGGCGCAGCAGGAACGGATGGATGAGCCGCTGCAACCGGTCCGACCGCTCCTGGTTCCGGTCCGATTCAATCGGCTCCGCAAACCGGGACTCGAAATACGACCGGCCGCCCAGCAAACCCGGATTCAGAAACTGGAACTGGGACCACAGGTCCATGACCGTGTTCTGCACCGGTGTGCCGGACAGACCCAGCCGGTGGTTCGCCGTCAGCAGACGGGACGCCTTCGCCTGCTTCGTGTCCGGATTGCGGATCGCCTGGCACTCGTCCAGCACCACCGTATCGAATTCCCGTTCCTTCAACCCGTCGATGTCACTTCGCATCGTGCCGTAGGTGGTGAACGACAGCCGGTGCTCCGGCCAATCGTCGCATCCCCGGCGGTCCGTGCCGTGGTGCTGGTACACCGGTGGATCGGGCAGGAACCGGCGTGCCTCCTTCTGCCAGTTGCGGAGGACCGAACGCGGCGCCACCACAAGCGTGTCCGGCATGTGACCGAGCTGCTCACGCACCGCCTGCAGATGAGCCAGCACCTGAACCGTCTTGCCCAGTCCCATGTCGTCCGCCAGCAATCCACCAAATCCGTATTCACGCAGAAACTGCATCCACGCCAGCCCCGCTCGCTGGTAATCACGAAGCGTGCCCTGGAACCGATCAGTTTCCGTCGCCGAATCGATGCCCTCGAACTCCCGGTAAAACCGCCGGTATCGTTCCACCGTCTCACCGGTTTCCGCCTCATCCACCTCCTCCACCAGCTCGTCCAGCTCCTGGATCGTCAGGCCCGGCACCTGAAATGCATCGTCCCCGGCGTCCGCAACGTCATTCAGGTCCGCCAGCCGGCGGATCCATTTCTCCGGAATCCGCCCGTGCGTGCCGTCCGACAGTTGGATGTACGACGAGCCTTCTTCCACTTCCTCCATGATGTCGGAAAACGACGCCCTCCCCTCCTCGAATTCCACTTCGCCACTCACCTCGAACCAGTCGATTCCGCTGGAGATCGACGCCCGGCTGTTCACCGCGTCCACCACCTCCGGCCGGTCGTCGAGGTCCTCCTCCCCGTACACCTCGAACCCCTGTTCCGGCAATTCGGGCAGGACCTCGATCAACCACGGTAACCGATCCACCGGGGCAAACTCATTCTCCGTCCGCTCGGAGGCCGCTTCAACACCGGATTCCAGCAGTTGTTCTCGCCAGCGGCGTTCCTGTTCCGGCCGCCGTTCAACGGACACCAGTCCGGACCCCTCCTCCGCCGGCATCGGAAACTGCCCGTCCGAAATCCGGGTAAACTCAATCTCTCCGTAGGCATAGCGGAGCTCGATGCGCAGGTGGTCCCCCACCTCCGTCAGGTACACCCGCGGCACCGGCTCCACCTCCTTCTCGTCCGCCGCTGACGTCTCCACGTGCATCGGAAGCTCCCGCTCGATCATGTCCGGAAGCATCTCCTCAACGAACGCCGAACGCTCGTCCCCGGACACCTCCAGAACCCCCTCATCCAGGCGGTCCAGCAGGTCGACGAACAGCGAATGATGCGATGAAGAACGGAACAGCCGGTGCCCCACGCGAACCCACATTGGATTCGGGCAGATCAGGTCGAACCGGTCCGCCCCGTACCGTTCGTCCCCCTGCTGCACGTACGGACTCAACCGGAGCTCCTCCCCGGACGTACCGGTCAGCTCCAGGCCGGGTTCCACACGGTCATCCATCACCTCCGCCTCCGTGAACGACCCGTCCGGCTCCTGCACAAAAACGGGACGGTCGGACATCATCGGCAGAATTTCCCCGAGCAGACCCTCGCGGTTGGAGGGGCGAACCCCGAAGTAGTTGGATTCCAGGTGCCGCACGAGCACCGCGTCCTTCGGCGTCATTCCGCGGGTCACCTCGAACGGAGACGAGTCCATGATCGGTCCGTCCGCCAGGACCCCCTCCATCTGGGCCGGCCCCTCGTCCGTCGGATAGACATGCCATTGTCCCCGCGATGTATACAGGTAATAGTTCAGTTCACTTCGTTGACGTCGTTCGGTTGAGATCATCGTGTCATCGTCGTCCTGATTGGAAGAAAGATACTGTTTGAGCCAGATGAGATCGTCGCCCAGTCGCCGGTCCGATCCGGAGAGCACCCGCATCCGCTTTCGTTTCGCCACCGTCAGTGCCGTGGCAAAAATGTGCTTGCACGGCCCGCGCCGATTCTCCACCGGGCAACTGCACGAGTGTCTTTCATCGGCCATGTTCAGATCCACCTCGTACGTCCTGCGGCCGTGCACCCGGGCCGTGTAGACCCGGTCGGAGCGCCTGTTGAGCTGATCGACCTTTCCCAGTTGAAAATAGCGGACGCCCCGGTCCGGATTGAGACCGTTTCGACGGAGCCGGAGGAGGAACTGACCGAAGTCGGGTGGAAATCGTTCCCCCGGTGAAAGATCCACAGAGGCCGGCGGCACCCCCGGGCGCAGGTTCAGCTCCCGGAGGAACGCCTTGAGGTCCTGCAGTCGACTCCGGCCAATGCCGTCGATCTCCTTCAGTTCGGACAGGTTTTGCGCGGCCAGCTCCTCCGTCCAGCGAAGATCCTGCTTCAGCAAACGCGTGCGCACCGTGGAATCAAGCAGGTAGAACAGGGGATCGTGGGACAGCGGCTGATACACCGGTTCATCCTCCTGTTCCTCCAGAGGCGACTCACCGAACAGCTCCTCCATCCGCTCCGCCTTGACCATCAGAAGAAACCCGGCCAGTCCATGTTTATAGCAATACGCCCCCCCACAGGAACAATCCAGCTGACGTTTCTCATGGTCGGCCGATACAGAAATCGTGCGCGGTCCGAACTCCATCGTGCAGCTGAACGCGGACCGGTTGATCCAACCGGTTGTCGGTGTGGCTTTACAGAACACATCCACCGCCTCCCGCTGCCACCACCGGTTCGCCCCGTACGTATAGCCCGAGACATAATCGAGCAACTCCTTCCGACCCTCTTCGTAAAGCGGCACCTCCGGTAGATCCGTCTCCAGCGTCAGGTCAAACGTACGGAGGTGCTCCCGAATCTGATCCACCGTCGCCGGCCCGACGCCGTCCAGCGAGTTCAAGTCCATCGGACTGAGCCCGGCCAGCTCCTCGATTCGGGTCACGTCATTCTTCGCCAGGGCCGTTAGAGCACGGGAAGGAAGTCCGAGCAGGAGCGGATCAAAATAATTCCGAATCACCATAACCGCGGGGGCGAGAACCGGTGGAATGAGAAACAGAAGCGACGCATATATAACCAATCATGTCATGCCGCAAAGTGCAACCCAAACACCCATCCCTCAACGGCACCATCCTCCCCGGACACACCGGTCCGAAGTTCCCTTCAATCCAGCAGAACCGGGGACAGAACAATGCCCCGCAAAGAACAACCACCCGAAACGGATCCACGGATGCGCAGGATCATCAGGACCAAAACGAGAACACAGATATCCCTCAGAAGGCATGAAAAATCACCATACGTGACGACAAAAGCACCCCGTAGCGGGCGCCATATATTCGCCCCGAGCGAAGCACAATGAAAGCAGGACGTGATGAATATCACTTCATCGTTCACCAGTAGCGAAGTGAAACGAGCGAAAGCAGACGCCCCGAATGGGGCAAAACATCTCAGCCCGGTTTAGCAAAGTGATACGAGTGAGAATCGCAAGCCTCGAAGAGACGACAGATCCTGTTGCCGGGTTAAGCGAAGTGAAACGAGCAAAAGTAGA
>CAZQNZ010000175.1:0-4774 GCA_964594615.1 uncultured Planctomycetia bacterium | reverse complement strand
GAATAAACTGCTCAAACGCCTCCTGCTGATCCTCGTTCAGCAACAGAACCTCCGTACTCTGCGGAGGGTTCGAATCATTGCTGTTATTGAACACGAGCACGTCGTACCGGTTCTTCAAAACGGACGGATCCGACGGAAAATCTACGGGCTTCGTTTCACTGTATTTCCCTTCGCTATCAAGGATATCCACCCGAACGTTCCTGATGTCGGAACGTTGCTCAATCTTGTTCCCGATCCGTTTCATTGCCCGGTTCCCCGCCGGGATCGAATCATGCCGGTAGTCGGGCGTTTTTGACATGACGAGAATCCCGACCTTCTGATCCGGTCCCGTCAACCCGGTTTGCGCTATCGACGAAACCTGTTGAATTAACCCAATCAACAGTGCAAAACAAATTATTGTACGTATTCTTCCGCTCTTGATCATTGAAGATCTCTTTCAAACACGTAATTTACTATTTCACACATTTAGCATTTGTCACAGTCCCCAATTATAGTTCAGAAACATCCGAGATGAAATTTACGAGTGAACGTGCTTCTCTTCTTTTTGAAAAAACCGTCCAATGCGTTATTCTAAACAGAATCATTCGCACGCCGCTCTCATACGAAATTTTTGGAACGATCGGATGGAACAGGAAGAAATTGAAAAACACATCGTGGAAGATCCCAACATTCAGTCCGGCGAGCCGGTCATTCGGGGCACCCGAATACCGGTGAGCGTGATCCTCCGCAAATTAAGTGAGGGCGCCTCGGAGGACGACCTGTATCAGACGTATCCCAAACTTCAGTCCGAAGACATCCAGGCCGCCCTGGAGTTCGCCGCCCAGACCGATCAGTTCGATGACCTCGAAGACACCTGATCGTCCGAGCAATCTGATGTTTTCGATCGAGTATTCCGCTTTAACGAACTCATTGGTTCGGTGCGTAACGTCGATCCGTCATCACCACAACCAGAGGCTCCTGTAAAGGCCGAATGGTCATAGAACCAACAACGGCAAACCGTATCCAAGCTCCGGTGAGTGTCGTCGTCCTTCTGAAAACGATCTATACCATACCGACCCGTCAAGCGACGCTGGAATGACGCATCTTACTTCTTATGACCGACGGACGGTTGGACCCCTTCTGCTCCTGAGGAGCACAAGGGTTTGTGAGGAAGACGTCCGTGGTTTTCTGACGTCGCAAAGGCTTATAGGCTCATGCCCAATAAAAAAACGGAAGGAACCAGAAAACTGGTTCCTTCCGTTATCGTCAATCTTGACTCGTAACCGAGTCGTCGTTATGTGGTCGAGACGTTTACTGCTTTTGGACCCTGGTCGCCTTCCTCAAGCGTGAATTCGACCGACTGTCCTTCTCGCAGGGATACGTATCCCGAACCTTCAATTTCGGAATGATGGACGAATACGTCGTCTCCACCACCCTCACGTTCGATGAAACCGTATCCTTTCTCGTCACTGAACCACTTCACTTCACCATTTGCCATGGTAGGTACTCCAAGTAGAATCAACATCAAAATAAGACATATACCTCGCCTCGAAGCAATCGTCGTAAAATCTGGTCAGGCAGGGATCATTCCTGAATCAGGAATGATCACGTTCTGATTCACGGTGAAAATCACCGATTCGTCAGATACAAGCAGGATCAGACTTCGGATATTTCGGCCCTGAAAATTCAGGACAGTTCGATCGTCACGTCGGTAGGTCATATGTACAAAGTCAGAATAGATAATGACCTTAACATGCGAGCATGAAAATTGCAAGCCGCTGCAGTCGGATGAGGTTCTTGATGTCCATTTCCTTCGCACAAGTCATGGTATACAGAATGATCGATTCCGTTCTATGAATGCCAGAACACCGGGTGTGGAACGTTCTTACGGCAACTGATCTGAATCAGTGAATACCGGGAGTTCGATAATGGATTGTGGATGGTGTGGAGAAATGATCGATGGACACGGTCGTCGCAACCGACATCAGAAGAACCGAGGGGGAGTAACCCAGCAGAATGCGGTAACTGCCAGCTATTGGAAAACGTCATCCGAATGAGTTCCGAACGCGATCCAGGTCACCAACCCTGATGGAAACGAACGATCAGAATCCATATAACAGGATCCATGCTGTCGGAAACGGTACAGTTCTCTTGCTGATATCTGCTCATTTCGACGGTACTTGAGCCGGTTGAATGAGAATGACTTCGGGACAGGAGCCATGGACCAGGCGCTGACCTCACTGGACTGGATCGTCATTGCGGGATATTTCGTCGTCATCGTCGGCATCGTCTGGTGGACCCTGCTCATGAAGCAGGACGACACGGAAGATTATTTCCTGGCCGGACGAAACGCGGGATGGTTCGTGATCGGTGCTTCCATCTTTGCCTCCAACGTGGGCTCGGAACACCTCGTCGGGCTGGCCGGTGCGGGCGCGGACACCGGTGTGGTTCTGGGCCACTATGAACTTCACTCCTGGATTATCCTGTTGCTGGGCTGGGTCTTCGTTCCGTTTTACCTCCGCAGCAATGTGTTCACCATGCCGGAGTTTCTTGAAAAACGGTTCAACGAATCCGCACGCTGGTTTCTGTCGGTGGTTATGCTGGTCGGATACGTTCTGACCAAAATTGCCGTCACCCTGTACGCGGGCGGCATTGTGATCGGTGCTCTCACGGACCTCAGTTTCTGGTGGGGGGCAATCATCCTGGTCGTACTGACAGGGGCGTACACCATCGCCGGTGGACTGCGTGCGGTGGTCTACACGGATGCGTTGCAGTGTGTCGTGCTGATTCTCGGGTCGCTTGCCGTCACCGGCTTCGGCCTCGCGGAAATCGGTGGTTGGAGCAATCTGTATGAAATTGCCGGAAGCGAGCATTTCAATATGTGGAAACCGGCCGACCACCCGGATTTCCCCTGGCCGGGCATGCTGTTCGGCGCCCCGATTGTCGGCATCTGGTACTGGTGTACGGATCAGTACATCGTTCAACGAACGCTGGCCGCACGAGACGAGCAACAGGCACGGCGCGGTACGATTTTCGCCGGTTACATCAAAATCCTTCCGTTTTTCATTTTCATCATTCCCGGCATTATTGCCTTCGCCCTGGCAAAATCCGGACAGATCGGTGAATTCCCGAACGACCAGGCCTTTCCCATCATGGTCAAGCATATGTTACCGACCGGCCTCCGGGGCCTGCTCGCCGCCGGGCTGCTCTCGGCCCTGATGAGTTCGTTATCATCGGTGTTCAACTCCTGTTCCACACTGTTCACGGTAGATATTTACGAAAAGATCGTTCCGGATGCGTCGGAACAGCATTACCTGTACGTGGGACGGATTGCCACGGTCGTGGCCACGGTCCTGGGACTTCTCTGGATTCCGATCATCCGCGGTATGCCCAAGGCCCTCTACCACTATCTGCAGTCCGTGCAGGGCATGATCGCTCCCCCGATCGCTGCGGTATTTCTTCTCGGTGTCTTCTGGCCGAGGATCAACGCAACGGCGGCGGTCCGAACACTGGTCTGGGGCTTCGTAGTGGGGATGCTTCGCCTGGTTGCGGAGGTGAATCTGGATCAACTTGCTGCGATGAAGACACTCCACCCGGAGGGATTCATTGGCATGATCTACGGAGGACTGTACGGGTTCGCCTCGGTGAATTTTCTCTATTTTGCTATTTTCCTGTTTTTGCTATCCGTTTTCGCCCTGATCATCATCAGTATCTGTACGGAAAAACCCTCCCGCAAGAAACTGGACGGCCTGACCTATGCCACCACCACGGCTGAAGATCAGCAAACCTCCCGATCGAGCTGGAACGCGGTGGACGTGGTGAATTCCATCGTGATCATTGTCATCCTTATCGCCATCTTCGGTTACTTCACGGGATAAACCGGCGAGCTTCGGCGAAACCGGTTTACGACGAACTGCGTTTCCCGGACTTCATTTCTGACAACCATCATGAGCATCAAAGACCGCACCATCGACGTGCTGAACACACTCGTGGAATCCTTTCGCGGCAGTGAACTGTCCAACCAGGAACTGGACCTGCTGGAACGATCGCGGGAGGCACTGGAAGACAGCGGCAGGCATCGAAAAATGCTGAAGCGTCTTCTTCGATACGGCGTGCATGGATTTTTCCACACGGCCGCAGACGGAACGACCTTTACGGATCCCGAACGGATCCGTGAAAAGTTCGGGCACCCACTGGAGGAGACATATCCGGAGGCATCGGAGGAATTTATGAAGGTGGCCCGTACGTACTGGAGTCTGAAGTTATTGCTCGCTGACCCGGACATGCTCCAGGCACGACAATCGTCCGACAAACTGCTGTACGATGTCATCGACGAAATTGACCGCTCCATCGGTCCGGTCTTCTTTCCCTCCGCCGGCCCGGACGAAACACCGGCCACCGACGAACGAAAACAGAAACAGAAGGAGATGATCCTGGATTCCAACGCCGACATCGACCTGGACGCGTTCATGGCCGGAAACCCGTTTGTCCCGGACAACGAGTAACACAACGTGCGAAACCTGCAGACCGCTTCGGAATGTGAAACTCAATCTCAGCGGACTGAACTTCGTTTGGGATAAGTTGGATTTTCGATTTACAAATTGTCCCGCCCTTACAGGACGCGTTTATTATGGAAACGTCTGATTCACCAGGGTTGCGCCGTCTGAGACGGCTAACCTGTCCACACCTTTCGGATCCAATCCTCATTCCACATATTCGGTCCGATTTTGTTCGGCCCGAAGGGCCGTTACTTATAAGCCCAGGGCAAGGAGGCGGAAAGCCGACGCCGCCCTGG
>CAZQNZ010000174.1:0-4805 GCA_964594615.1 uncultured Planctomycetia bacterium | reverse complement strand
CGTCAGGGAGCGGGCGTTCGGCAACGCTTCTTCAATGGTTTTGTCAGAGCGTTCAGGTTCGGTTCTCCAGTTCCTCGAACAGGCGTTCCCGAACCGTATCGTAATCCGCCGGGCATTGCACCGGCTCATTGATGTATTGCGGCTGAACGCCGTCGATGTCGTTTCGGTGATAGTCGATCTTGAAGTCGACAAATTTGAGACCGGTCGCCGTGGAGATGACAACCACTCGATCATCCGAAGAAATCACGTCCCGGTTGACGAGTTTGATCAGGGTGGCGAGAGCCACGCCGGTATGAGGACAGGAGAACAAGCCGGAACGATCGGCACGGTGAGCCGCGTTAGCCAGCTCGTCCTCCGAGGCTTGTTCCACAATCCCATCGAACTCCTTCAGTACACTGATGGCTTTTTTACGGCTCACGGGATCACCGATTTGAATGGCGGACGCCTGTGTCTCCTGTGCTTTCACCGGTTCGAAGGACTCAAAATTGTTTTTATAACTTCGATACAGTGGATTGGCCTGCTCGGCCTGTGCACAGACAATCCGGGGTTTCCAGTCGATCAGCCCGACGTCGTACATCTCGCGGAATCCCTTTCCGAGTGCGGAAACGTTGCCGAGGTTTCCCCCCGGGATAATGACGTAATCCACGGGCTCCCAGTCAAACTGCTGTGTAATTTCATAGCTCAGGGTTTTCTGACCCTCGACCCGCAACGAGTTCAGGGAGTTGGCCAGGTACACATTATTTTCCTCACAAAGCCGCTGTACAATTTCCATGCAGCCGTCGAAATCCGTGTCAAGAGATAGGGTCAGAGCACCGTTGGAAATCGGCTGAATCAACTGGGCTGTTGTCACCTTGTTCTGTGGCAGGATGACGATGGATTGCAGGCCTGCGGCTGCACAGTACGCGGCCAGAGAGGCGGACGTATCGCCAGTGGAGGCACATGCGACGGCGGGGATGTTCTGACCGTCGGAAATCATCTGATTGACCATACTGACCAGGACGGTCATGCCCAGGTCCTTGAACGAGCCCGAGTGGCTCTGTCCGCACTGCTTGACCCAGAGGTCGTTCAATCCGAGTTCGTCGCCAAAGCGACTGGCCGGAAAGAGATTGGTGAATCCTTCGTACAGTGAGACGACATTCTCGTCCTCCACGGAGGGACAGACCCACTCTTTTTTGCCCCAGACGCCGCTGCCGTATGGAATCTTGGTTGTGCCGTGACGTTGATCGAATAAGTCCTTCCATTCCTGTGACGATCGATTCTGCAACGCGTCTTTGTCGTGCTGAACTTCGAGAAGAGACCCACACTCCTCACAGCTGTATACGATCTCGGAGAGGTCGTAGGTCACGTCACAGCCGTTGATGCATTCAAACCAGGCGCTAAATTCCGACACGGTCTTCCGTATCCTGAAGCCAAACAAGAAAATATCGAATTACTAGGGTATGATGAATGTGTGTAGCGTTCAATGGAATACGAATCTCGAAACAAACGTTGAATTACGATAGGATGCGTTTTGAGTTGTGATCTTTGGATCATTTCTTGTTTGTGGAGGCTTCCATGAGAACGTCGTATTCCTTCTCACCTCTGTTGGGTGTCTTTATTGCTGCAGGATTGTTTGTCGTCGCGCTGGTGAATCAGCCGATAACCGCTCAGGAAAAACCGGAATCATACGCGGTGGACAACGTCCACACGTCGGTTCTCTTTAAAGTGAAGCATGCCAATTCCGCATACTTCTTTGGTCGTTTCATCGACGTGAGCGGGGACGTGAACTACAATCGGACAGACCCCACCGCCAGTTCGGTCCAGTTGACCGTTCAGGCGGATAGTGTCCGTACGTGGAACAAGAAGCGTGACGATCATCTGAAAAGTCCGGATTTCCTGAACGTCAAACAGTTCCCCGAGATCACGTTCGAGAGCACAGCAATCGAAAAGACCGGAAAGAACGAATTCAGCGTAACCGGTGAGTTCTCCCTGCACGGGAAGACCGTGGAGCGCACGATTGACGTGCGCAAGACGGGTGAAGGGCAAGGACCGGAAGGAAATCCGAGGATTGGTTTTTACACGGAATTCGACATTCAACGAAGTGAATTCGGCATGACCAAATACATGGGCATGATCGGTGACACCGTGACATTGATCATCAGCATTGAGGGTGTCAGTAAATAAGCGAGCCGTCAACTTGAATACACGTTCGACTGCAAGAAGAGCAATTAATGGTTGATCAACTGTTTTTCACAGTAGGGGCACCGATGATCGTGACGTCGGTGTTCCTGCTGGGTGCATATTTGCTGTTCATCTTCACCGATTCGTGGCGACCGATGGACTGGGCGGGCGCCGCCGGGTTCGGGGGCGCGTTTTTCGTGTCATTTTGCCTGATTAACGGCGGTGTCCCACAGTTTCCTCCGGCTGACAGTGTGAACTGGGTGGGGTACATTGGCGGTCTTACCATCTTCCTGGGTCCGTTCGAACGAGAAATCCCGGCGCCCGAATGGGGGAGATGGATTGGTCGGGGGATCCTGTCATTCTGTGCCATCTCACTGCTTCTCTATCCGAGTTTGCAGCATCGGTCGGTCTGGAGCGCCTTTCTCTGGATAGGAGGTGCTTCAACGGTTTTACTCCTGGTCTGGGGAGCTGTACAACAGCTGGACGAGAAGGTGGACGGTTTCGTCTTTCCACTGACGTACATGCTCGTTTCCACCGTGGCCAGCGTGTTGCTAATCGGTTCATTTCAATACGGTTCGATGGCACAGTACAGCGGGGCATATGCGACGATCTGTGGGGTTTTTCTGGGGGTTTCCCTCCTGAATCGCTCCCGATCCGTGCTGGGGGGCGCCCGCCCGGCATTGCTGGTCCTGTTCCCGATGATCCTTCTGTCCGGCTGGTTTTACGCCTCGGACGTGCAATCCGGGGCGTGGCCGTTTCTCCTGCTGTCCGTGTTGCCGGTGGGCGTTTCGATCGGTTTTTTGCCGTTTCTGAAGCCACGCTTAAGCCGGTTTCAAAAGGGGATCTCGGGGGTGTTCAGTGTATTCGTGCTGGGGTCGCTTCTGGCCGGGGCGGTGTGGTTTGCTCAGCATGATAGCGGCTCCTCGGGCGATTCCGGGGATAATTCCGGGGAAATGTACGAAGATTACGGGGAGTGATATGAGTCACCAGGTCCGGTCGATCATTACGTGCTCCTCTTTTGTTACGTTGTTCCTCGTGTGCTTGATGATCCTTCCCGAAACCGTATTTGCTCAATCCGTTCCTGCTGCCTCGAAACAGGACGGGGAGGAGCCGTACATACAACTCCTGGTTCGTCGAGCCACGGAGGGAACGGTTCCGGAACGGGCGCTGGCAATGCGAAAACTTGCTCGAATCGGGTTTTCGACGATTGTACCGGTTCTCGAAGAGGGTCTGTCCGCATCGGATCAACGATTGCGCGTGGCTGCCGTGGACGCCCTCGGTCAAATTCACCTACCGGAAGCGACTCAGCTACTCCGGGAGGCAATTTTGGCGGAGGATGAGCTGGTTGCTACATCAGCAACGGAGTTTTTGACGAAACGGCCCGCCCCGGAAGGGATTCCAGCACTTATTGATGGGTTAACGCACTCAGCCGAAGCGATACGATCAAGGTGTCGAGACACACTCAGACAATGGACGGCCCACCGGTTTGAATTCCAACCGGCCGCACCGGCGGACGAGCGGCGTAGAGGCGTGCAGCAATGGCGTTCGTGGTGGGATCAACATCAAGACATGATGCCCGAGGAATGGTGGCTCGAACGGGTCCGGAAGGAGGAGGTGAACCACACGGAGATGGCATCACTGATTGAGGCGATCCGGCATCTGACCCGCCACAGGAGCTGGCCGGCGGTGCCGGAACTGATTCACCTGCTCGACCATGGACGTTCCCCGATACGTACAGAGGCGTTGAGGGCGGTTCGCACGATCTCCCGGTATCGTTTTGATCGGACGTCCGACGCCCCGGAAACCGTAGCTCAGAAGGTTCAGGGTAAATGGGAGGAATGGTGGAGGGCGAATGGCGGGGATGGACGAGTGAGCTGGTTGTTTAAGCGGTTGAAAACATTGATCGACCGGGAGGAGGCCGAAGAGGAGAACGTGAACAGGGACGAACGCAGCCGGATCATCCGGGATATCGTGGCGTCCGAGCAACAGGACGTACCTGCTAACGTGGCACCGATGTTACTTGGATCACGCATGGACCGAGAAGTGGGGATTCGGATTCTCCGTGAGCGAACGGGGCTATCGTTTGGATATCATGAGGATCATGACGAAGGGAAACGCAACCGTGCCGTTCGCAGGTGGCGTGAATGGCTCGAGCGCTGGTCAAACCAGGGTAAACTGGACTGGATGATCTACGAACTTCAGCGGAATCAATGGACAGAAAGCCGGGTGGCGGCCGCAGAATACCTCGGAAGCGTGCGCGATCCTGCGTCCGTACGTGCCCTGATTCGACATGGTCTGAACGACCGCACCGAAGCGGTCCGAGAGGCGTCGCTGGTTTCACTGAGGAGGTTAACCGGTCGTCAGTTCGATTATCGAGCGGATGCATCTCGGGATCAAAGGAAAGCCTGGAGACGCCGGTGGCAGGAATGGTGGCGAACGCAGGATCAATTTTTTGCGAACCGAGGGTACTGAACGGAGATGTAAGTGAGAATCGTCCATGAGATGCAGGAAGTGCGTTGGTTTTTATCCATCCTTCTGGTCCGATGAAGGATGATGCCATGTTAAGTGGCATCTTATCTCCATCGCACTTCGGACGAAAGATGACGTGATATGAACTCACGTCCTGCTTTCGTCGTCCTACGGAC
>CAZQNZ010000173.1:2063-4880 GCA_964594615.1 uncultured Planctomycetia bacterium | reverse complement strand
TGCGCCGTGTAGGTTTTCGTTGCTGCCACACCAATTTCCGGGCCCGCCCTGGCGTAGATGACCTCATCCGATTTTCGGGCCAGGGTCGAGCCGATCACGTTACATATCGACACCGTAAAGGCCCCTTGCCCCCGAGCTATTCCATGAGCAGCCAGCGTGTCCGCGGTTTCACCCGACTGTGAAATCCCGACGAACATGGTGTTTTCATCCACTGGACCGGGAGCGTATCGAAACTCCGAAGCCAGGCGCACTTCCGCAGAAATCTCAGCGAGTTCCTCAAGATAATACTTGGCAATCAGACCGGCATGATACGACGTGCCACAAGCCACCACCTGAATCCGATCAATCTGTTCCAGTTGATCCGGGGTCAGCTCCGGGCATTCGAGATTGATTCTATTCTCATTTTCGTCGATGCGTCCGGCGAGGGTGTTTCGAAGTGCCTCCGGCTGTTCAAAAATTTCTTTGAGCATAAAATGCTCATACCCTTCCTTTTCCGCCGTTTCCACGTTCCAATCAATGGTTTCCGGAGCCCGGACAATTTCCTCTCCGTCGCAGGAATACATTTCAGCCCCTTTGGACGTAATCCGGGCCAGCTCACCATCCTGTAGATAAATCACGTCGCGGGTAAAGTGCAGCAAAGCGGGAATATCGGAGGCGAGATAATGAGCGTCTTCCCCTTTGCCGATCAGCAGCGGACTCTGATTGCAGGCCCCGATAATCTGTCCCGGATGTTGCTGAAACATCACGGCAATCGCGTATGACCCTCGTACCTTCTCCGTGACGTTCCGTACGGCGGCAACAGGATCGCCCAGCTGCTCGTAGGCCTCCTCAAGCAGGTGTGGTATCACTTCCGTATCCGTTTCCGACCGGATCGAATGACCGCGCTCGACCAATCCCTGTTTCAGCTCCTGAAAATTTTCGATGATTCCATTGTGCACCACCGTGATCTTTTCGTCACAGGAAAAGTGGGGATGGGCATTGAGCTGTGTTGGAGCCCCGTGCGTTGCCCATCGTGTGTGGCCGATTCCGGTCGTTCCGGTAAATTTCTTTCGATCAATTCGATCTAGCAGATCGGAAAGCGGTCCCGGCTGTTTTTCACAGATAAATGACGAACCATTCTGGGTCACGATGCCGTTTGAATCATAACCTCGATAAGCCAGCCGGTCCATGCCGGAAAGAAGAGGACCAACCGCTTGCTCAATTCCTGCATAAGCAATAATTCCACACATGCGACGAATCGAAAAATCAGGTGTAAGAGTGGTGGGGTTCGTACCGAACTGCGTGACCCTTACAAACGATGTCACGACAGAAAAATTCAGCGAAGAAATGAATCAACCACCGCGGACGATTGAGTCACTCTGCTCCGTTTCCGTCTACCTTACCATCACAGACAGAACGACGGGAATAGCGTCGAAACTTCTCTCCTGCGTCCACACTGGGATCATATTTTCAATCGCTGAATAATCTATCTAAAATAATACTACTCTTTTACTCCATGATCAAGGATATTTCCTTTTTTCCATGTGTTTCGACGGATTATCGCTGGAGTTCGTACAGCTAACGATCACCTGTTTTTTGAAGGAGACGAACGATGAGTGAAATTACTGGTGTCTGGGGACGTCAAATTATCGATTCTCGCGGGAACCCCACGGTGGAAGTGGACGTGCTGCTGGAGGATGGAACATACGGTCGGTGCTCCGTCCCGTCCGGTGCTTCCACAGGAGAACGGGAAGCCATTGAGCTTCGGGATGAAGACGATGACGTTTACCACGGGAAAGGCGTAATGACCGCCGTGGAAAATGTGAATAACGAAATTGCTGAATCACTGGTCGGAATGCTTGCCATCGACCAGAAACAGGTCGACAACACGTTGCTGGAGCTGGATGGCACGGAAGACAAATCCAATCTGGGAGCAAACGCCATCCTCGGGGTTTCTCTGGCCTGTGCGCGTGCAGCGGCTGATTTCCTTCAACTACCCCTGTTCCGATACGTCGGAGGCACATCCGCCGGCCGTTTACCGGTGCCTCTGATGAATATCCTCAACGGCGGAGAACATGCGTCCAACAACCTCGCCATTCAGGAACTGATGATCGTCCCCCATGGCTTTTCTGAGTTTTCCGAAGCCCTTCGCGCCGGGGTTGAGATCTATCACACGCTCAAAAATCTACTTGACGACCGCGGAAAAAGTACGTCCCTGGGAGATGAAGGGGGATTCGCTCCTGAACTTGAGAATCATCAGAACGCACTGCAATTACTCGTGTCAGCGATTGAGGAAACGGGTTATGAACCAGGTGATCAGGTCAGTCTCGCCCTCGACGCAGCGGCCTCTGAGTTTTACGAGAACGAAACATACGATCTATCGGAGACCGGCGAAGGCCAGCTCAAGGCGTCGGAGTTAACCGATCTCTATCAGGAATGGATTAATGAATTCCCGATCGTGTCGATCGAAGACGGACTGGACCAGAATGATTGGGAAGGCTGGAAACAACTTACGGACTCCCTGGGTGACCAGATCCAGCTCGTGGGAGACGATCTATTCGTCACAAATCCATCCATCATTCAACAGGGGATCGAAGAGGGCCTGGCCAACAGTGTCCTCGTGAAACCCAACCAGATCGGCACCTTATCGGAGACCACGGAAGCGGTTCAGATGGCACATTCCGCCGCGTACTCCAACATTCTCTCTCACCGTTCTGGAGAAACGGAAGACACAACAATCGCTGATCTCTCCGTCGCCCTGAACACGAGTCAGATCAAGACGGGTAGTGCTGCACGGAGTGAGCGAACGGCGAAATACAACCGTCTGCTTCGGATCGA
>CAZQNZ010000173.1:0-1963 GCA_964594615.1 uncultured Planctomycetia bacterium | reverse complement strand
TGGAAATGATTCTCTTCCAGTTCCAGACATCGGTACGTCAAGCGTGTTCCCCCAACCTCCGATCCAGGGAGAAGCTCAGTCCGGGATGATCACCGTGTTTTCGCTGAGTGCAAATATCGCCATCTCCCGTCTCGGATCGCGCGATGATCCTGCGAGTTCGAGGTTACATCCGGTTCAACTGAACGTTGGTAGCCGCCCCTGCCTCTTCCGCGGAGGCTTCTTTCTTGACCATAAAATCAACGTCCTTTCCTTCCGTCACCTCGTCAAAAGTCAGATCGAACATCAGATCACTGAGGTGGAAGAAATAATCCTGACCATCCTCCGCCTTGATAAAACCATATCCGCGGTCGGGAAACTTTTTCTTCACAAAACCGGTCAGTTCACGAACCTGATCGGTATTGGTCCTGTTTCCGCCGCCACCCTGTGCCGATGGAGAAGCATTCTCATCGGAGCCGGATCGTGTTCCGGACTCCGGCTGTCGGGGTGAACTGTCCCGGGACGGTCCGGCGGAGCGCTCGTTGTTTCGTCCGGAACGATCCCCCCGGGATTCCTGATGATCGTCCGAAAAGTCACTTTCCTTCTGACGCTTGTACTTCTCCCGGCACTCATCACAGTAGAAGTTTTCACCTTCCCTGGGATGATACGTTGTCCAAACTTCTCGATTTCCCTCGTGCATGGGGGATTCACATACCAGCTTGTGCTCTTCATACACAAGCTTGATTTCGTCCAGAAGATCGTCAAGCCAGATCATGTCAAAATCGCGAATGGTTTCTTGGTCCGACTGCTCCGACAACTCGTTATCACAACCCTCTTTGATGCTCGCGATCGCAACACGTTTTCCCAGTTGCCGAAGGTTCTTCAACACCGGTTTAAATTCCCGTTCACCAAGCAGGCAAATGGCCACGTCGAACGCCTCCGGAATCGCCGCGTTGTACAGCAGGGTGGACGAGAACGAAATGTCGACGCACTTTTCCTGCGGCTCAAACCAGTCATCCGGGTCTCGCTCTTCCTTCCGAAGGGGCCGACCTCGAAAATCAACGGGATAAACTTTCACATCGTACTGATATTTCTCACGCAGCATCGAAAAGAAATTCAGTCGTTTCTGGACGGCGTCCTCATCCGATGAATCGTAATTTGTGGCATAACTGCTGAAGAAAAAGGTACGCACGAGATCCAGGTTCTGTATGTGGGGTTTCTGTTCGAGCGAATCCACCAGTACATTCGGCAGTTTGCCGAAATCGATGCGAAAATCAGAATCCCCATCCGCCTCTTCAAGCTTGGGTGTGTTTGAATACAACCAGCTACCATCGATAAAAATCATTGCTTTTGTCATATCCGGAGCTCCACGAATTACCGAAAGAAGGGGAAATACAGAGATAAAAAACGGGTGATACGTCGTCGGACTGGGGAAGGAAAACCGAAAAAGAAGCCGTATTAGTTCTTAATAAACCGAATCATCTCAAGATCATTTTGAAACCCTTTTTTGAAGGTATAATTAATCTCATCCATAATCTGCTGTATTAAGAAAATACCAAGTTTATGACGCTTTGCCTCTTCAATGGAAGTACCCTGTTCCGAGCAAAGATCCATTGACGTACCGTTCGTGTGGTCCCGTATCATGACCCGAAGACGAACGGACGAGATGTCAACCTGAATTTCGACCTGTCCATCATCATCCGTCATTTGCGCGTGGTTCACGATGTTGGTCACGGCTTCGTCCGTTGCCTGCACCACCCGCTTCGTCACATGTTCAGGAAGATCCGCTTCAAGACATACCGTTCGAACAAACTGACGAGCATCCTGAAGACATTCCGGATCACTCTCAATTTTAATTTCTTCTCCTCGAATTTCCTGAACCATCTTACCTCACACAATCTCGAACCGGAATTGTTCACAAGATGTTGAAATTCATCATATCAGAACCATTGATAAGCCACAAGCACCGGTTCAGGTCACATCAGTT
>CAZQNZ010000172.1:0-4911 GCA_964594615.1 uncultured Planctomycetia bacterium | reverse complement strand
CATTCCGGTCAGGTGTCCGGTGGGTCCGTTCACAAAGGCGATGCGGTTTCGATATGCCGGAGGAAAACCATTCGACAATGCGAACGTATGTCCGGCGCCGGCGGTGTAGTTTCCCCAGTTGTCCACCTGCCGGACGCGAGGTGTGATGGGTTGGAACGATGGGTTGTCCGTAATCATCTCAGCGGAGGTTCCGTCTCCGTCCGGAAATAGCGTGTGAGGGATGCCACCAAAGAAGGTCGGGTTTCCGTTGGCCGTGGAACCGAACACGTCACCGGCCCGGTTGAAGCCGAGCCCCCAGGTGTTGTTGTTAAATTGATGCAGGAATTCAATGTCGGAACCGTCCGGTTTGAACCGATAGATGCCCATTCCAAATTTATGTTTCTCCCCACCGATTGTGCCGTTAAACCCGGCGTACCCGACGCTGCCGTACAGCCAGTTGTCGAAGCCGTACCGCAGGTTGGACGGGCCGGCGTGCGTGTCGCCTTTGCTCCATCCGGAAAACAGTTTTTTGCGCACATTTGCTTTGTCGTCCCCGTCGGTGTCCTTCAAAAACAGGAAGTGGGGCGGTTGCGACACGACGACCCCTCCGTTCGAGAAGGTCAGCGAGGTCGGAATGTTGAGGTTCTTCGCGAACACCGTCACCTCGTCGGCCCGGCCGTCGTCGTTGGTGTCCTCCAGGATCTTGATGCGGTCGTTCCCGTTGTCGGGATCGATCTCGTTCGGGTAGTCCGTGGATTCGACCACCCACAGCCGGCCCTGCCGGTCCCAGTTCATGCTGATCGGGTTCACAATTTGCGGTTCACTGGCGAACAGCTTGAGGTCAAACTCGACGGGAACGCGGGTGTAATCCATGCTGTCCTCCGGGCTCAGCGGGTGCTGGTAGGGAAGTTTTTTCTCTCGCCTGTAATTGGGGATCTTTTCGCGTTTTTCGTAGGTTTTGTCCGCCCGTGACGACAGGAACTGCTGGTATGCGGATCGGACCTTCTCTCCGACCGCCCAGAGGATGCCGGATTTGATCAGCTTCTGAAACCCGTCCTTCGACCACGTTCGCTTGTCATGACCGTACGCCGTGTAGAAGACCCGTCCGTCGCCCTGTTTGCGGACCCAGGTCCACGGTTCGCCGTCGCGACGCATCAGTACCGTTCGATTCGTTTTGTTATGATCGGCGTGGACGTAGGTTTCGTCCCACGTGTTGAACTCGCTGACCCCCTTCATCGCCGGATGGTCCGGAGCGGTGATACTGGCCGTAAATTTGTCCGCACCGTGATCTTCGAACCGGGCGCCCACCAGGTCGATAAACCGCTTCTGATTCTGAAAACAGGCACTGGCGGAATGGATGGGGATGAAGGCGTGACCGGCCTCCACGTAGTTCTCCAGTGTATCCATCTGCCGGTCGCTCATTTTGCCGTGATTGGCGTACAGGATCAGTCCGTCGAACTCCTCCAGGTATTCGGGCTTCAGGGCGCGGTCGACCGATCGTGTGTAGTCGATGTAAATGGCCTCGGGGCCGAAGGATCTGGCCAGCATTGGAAAATATTTGTCCGAGTTATGATGATCACTGGCATGCCCGAGGAACAGAAGACGTATTGGTCCGTCCTGTTCCGCATCCGCCGTCCCGGAACACGCAGCAAACGTGATGATCATGGGAAACAGCGCGATCAGGATCATACGGGAAGAACACCGGGAATGATCTGACATGATGTGTTAATGAAATTTTTCTAGGAAAAAACGAGGGTGTGGCCGCTCCTCACAAACACGGAGCCGATCAAGTTGCGGTTGAGGAACCCGCTTGCCCGGAACCTCGAAGAAACAACCGAGGTTACCGGGGTTCCCCGTCGAAACCCGTGCCGCACACGCATCGTGTCGCACAGAGCGCGCAACTCCTTTGAGACGGGGCCTCCCGGATCGAATTTATTCAATCAAGAATATACTTTCAATCAGATCCTACAGCGGCGGACCACCGTTTGTCCCTTCCGAATCCGTGAGGTACACAAACTCCTTCTTCCTTCGATGAGATCACGAAAACCAGTAGGCCGGTGTGAGCAACACGAGCACCGTGATCAGTTCCAGCCGTCCCATCCACATGAGAATGGCCATCGTCAGGCGTGAGGGAGCGGGCAGTTCAGTAAAATTGGCCATCGGTCCGACCTGACCGAAGCTGGGCCCCACGTTTCCCACCGACGTCGCAGCAGTTCCAAGCAGTTCAAGCGGGGTGCACGACAGAGCGTGAAGCTGACAGTCCACCACGATGATTGCAGTACCGGTGACGAACACGAAAATATACAGGAAAATGAACATAAAGATCCCCCGGACGGCGTCTCGGTCGAGGACCCGGTCCCCCAGACGAATCGGCTGTACGGCATCCGGATGAAGGGTCTTGAACACTTCGTTCAACATCGATTTCAGCACGACGAGCCAGCGTACAATCTTCACACTACCACCGGTGCTTCCGGCACAACCGCCAATAAACATGGCCACAAGGAGCACCATCTGACCGGCCGTCGACCACTGGACGTAATCCGTGCTTGCGTATCCGGTGGTTGTCACTATCGCGAGGGCCTGGAATAACCCGTGTCGCACCTGCGTTTCGATTGTATGCCACCCCCACTCCGGAACGGTTTCCGTCAGGACAAGCCCCCCCGTCAAAAGCGTCGCCACCACCCCGACCGAAAACGCGTAAAACTGCCACTCCGGATCCTCCACGAGCCGCCGGAGGCGATCCGTCGCCGTGTGCCAGATGAGCGCAAAGTTGATGCCGGCGATGAACATGAAGGGTATGATGATCCACTGAACGACCGATGAAAACGCTTCAATGCTTCGCCCCTCCGGTGAAAATCCGCCGGTCGGCATGGTGGTGAACGCGTGAGCGATCGACTGATACAGCGTCATCCCCGGTGCAAATCCGAACAGGTGGGCGCCGTGTAGAAGACTCATCTCCAGCACAGTAAATGACACGTATAAAATCCACAGGAACCGGGCGGTCCGGGCAATATGTGGCGTCAATTTTTCCAGGTCGGGCCCCGGAGCTTCCGCCTGCATGAGCTGAGCACCTCCCACACTCAGTCGCGGAAGAATGGCCACGGCCAGAACAATGATGCCCATCCCTCCGAGCCACTGGGTGAGCTGACGCCAGAGCAGCAGGGCGCGGGAGTGGGTTTCGAAACCGATCGATGCCATGACGGTGGAACCGGTGGTGGTAAACCCGCTCATGCTTTCGAAGAAAGCGTTCAACGGCGTCGCCACCGTACCATTTCCTTCAAGCACGTAGGGCATTGCTCCAAACAGGGACACAACCAACCAGCTCAACGCCACCACCAGAAACCCTTCCCGTACACCAAGCTCGGGATGGTCACAAAACTGAACCAGCACCGTGCCGGTGAGCAGCACCGCGAGCAGGGTCACCAGAAAGGAAGTGGGGGATTCCCCGTATAGAAGTGCGGTACAGATCGGGACCATCAGCGTCACGGAGAACCATCTCAGCAACTGCCCCACAATGTGAAGCACGGACCGTATATCAACCCGAATCCGGGGAATCATAGCGTGTCTTGAACTGTTTCGACCTGGTCACTATGGACGAGAATCAATACGTGATCGCCGAGCGAAATCCGGGTGGACCCGCGCGGCGTGATCATCCGGCCATCCCGCATGATGGGACCGAACACGATCTGCCTGGGAAGTCGTTCGGCCACTTCCTCAATGGTTGAATTCACAACGGTGCTGTCCGAATCGATCCTGATTTCAAGCACTTCCACCTTCTCGTGTTCCAGGATCGCAATGTTTCGCGTGTCTTTTCCCCGCGTGTACCGGCTAATTTCCTCGGCGGTGAGCAGACGGGGATTCACCGCCACGTCAATTCCGACGTCCTCGAAAAGGGAAATGTACTCATTTTTTTGAATCACGGAAATCGCACGTTTTGCGCCCAGTTTCTTCACAAAAATCGATATGAGCAGGTTCTGTTCGTCACTGTCCAGCGTGGAGATGATGATGTCCGATTCATGGATCCGTTCGTTGATCAGGAAGTCCTCGTCGGTGGGCACGTGGTTCAGCACGAGGGTCTCCGGGAGACGCTCCGCCACCTTCCGTGCTCGTTCGGGATCCTCCTCGATCAAATGCACCGTATAATCACTCTCTTCCAGGAACTCGGCGACCAGCACGCCAATTTCCGAGGCCCCGAAGATCGTGATGCGTTCCGTGGACGATTCCTCATCCGTGGGAACGAGGTGGTGTGAAAACCGGTGAACGGTATCCACCGATCCGGCAACCAGCAATTGATCCGTTGCTTGTATGACGGTGTTGCCGCGGGGAAACTCAAACTCCCCCTCCGAAAACAGCGCAAGGAAGCTGAGATCACTGAACTGTGTGGACTGGTCGAGCTCCTGAATGGTCATTCCCTCGATGGGAGACGATTCCGGGATGTCAAATTCCGCAAGCTGGATCTTGCCCGAGGCAAAAAAGTCGATCTCACGCGCCTGGGGTAATCCGATGTGCTGTCCGATCGTCCGGGCGGTGAGGAAATCAGCCCCCACCATAAAGTCCACGCCCAGTGGTTTGCGTCCTTCCCGCCAGCTCTCCAGGTACTCCGTGCGACGGACACGGGCAATGGTAAACGGATCCCCCAGGATCTTGCTCATGCCACAGGCCACAATATTGGTCTTATCGTCCGCCGTGCAGGCAACCAGCATATCCGCCTCCGCGGCCTGTGCCTGGCGAAGGGTCGACACGAGTGCCCCATCTCCATGCACCATCATCACATCGACTTCTTTCTTCCTCCGCTCAATGCGCTCCTCGTCGCTGTCCACCACGATCACCTCATGCTGATCGCTCAGGCTCCGGGCGACGTGCAGACCGACCTGGCCGATTCCGATAATGACACAGCGCATGGTAAAATGCCGAAAACCGAAAATGAACGAA
>CAZQNZ010000171.1:0-4956 GCA_964594615.1 uncultured Planctomycetia bacterium | reverse complement strand
ACCGAATCGTCGTCGATCGACCATCTGGAAACGGTCATCGGTTCACGTTTTCCCCAAATCGACCTTCCACCGATCAAAACGGCCCGGAGGGGACGAATTGCATCGACTCCGGACCGGAAGCCGAGCATCGAACCGAATCCGGAGGACCGAACCGTCATTCGAGCAACGGGTCTGAACGACTACGGACTCTCGTACAGTTTCCACGTCGGCGAAAAAGTACTCGAACTCCTGTAGCCGATCGCTATTCGGATAGCGAACAAGAGACACTCCCACATCCCTTTTTGGTTCCGTCGTTCACAGTTCGCTCAGCGTCAATGGATCATCGCGGACATCAAATCGTTTTTTCTTATCCGCATGTACTCATAATGACAATCCTGAGAGCATTTTGCTCCTCCTTGTCTCCTCTTAACTCAATTGTTGAGTTGATTGATGAGATGTTTGAGAACTCGCTGTGTATATCCTCCGTCACTCCACAGCGACTCGCGAGGCTTGTTCTGCTGGCGCGTGACATCAAGGATTGGTCTGGCCCGCGAGGACAACCCGGACAGAATGTTTGCCGTTTCGAGTCGAACAATTTCCCGGTTACCGGACAGGTGTGATGCCAGCACCTGAGGGCCTTCTCCGTGTGGCTGTCAAAACGGCTCAGGGCACGGGCGGTAGCAATTCTTACACTGGCCCTTGGATCGTCCAGAGCGTTCCGGAGTGCGGGGATAGCAGGACGGGCTTCTGATCGTAAATTTCCCAGTCCGATCGCAGCCCAGTAGCGGATGATCGGATCGTCCCGCTGAAGAGGTTCACCATCCGTGATCGTGCGAACGGACCACGGGTGGCTGTTATCGCCGCCTGTCGTACGGACATGAACCGTTCCAGGCCGCCGGATTGATGAAAAATTTCGTGCAGGGTGCCGTACTGATCCGAAAGCTGCTTCATGAGTGATTCGGGAACCAATCCCAGATCACGCGTTCGGTGCATCCACCGGCGATGGGCAGCGCGCAGTTTCTGCAGCGTCACCTGATATTCGGGGTCGTTCGCAAGATTCTCGGTCTCCCGGGGATCCGCTTCCAGATCGTATAACTCCTCCATCGGCTTGTGCTCCCTGAGGTAACGCGCTGCTTCCGGAGAGAGTTTGCCTTTCTTCTTTAATCGACGCAGTTCCGAATACGCCCGACTGACCCGGAACTTGGTCTCGATGTGCTGATCGTACGGTTTCCACGGCTCGTAGTGACGAATGTATTTGAATTTTTTGCTTCGCACGACCCGGGTGATGTCATACGTTTCATCCGCCCGGTCGCGTGCGGCGTAAACGTACTCGCGCGGTTCGCCGGGGTCAGGTCCCATAAACGCACGGCCCTGCATGTAAGCGGGTACCTCAACCCCCGCAAGCTTGAGCACCGACGGTGCTAAATCCATTGTGCTGACCAGTCGGTCCGTCTTACCTCCCGGGGTATAGCCGGGCGGCGCCAGGTGATCCCGGTACTGTTCGGGAACGTGGACGATCAGGGGAATGTGAATACCTGCGTCGTAGACGTGGCGTTTCGCCCGTACGTTCGGTGCATTACGACCATGATCGCTCCAGATAATGACGATTGTATTATCAGTTAAGCCTCCAGTCTCCAGTTCATCGAGCATCTTCCAGACCCAGTGATCCACGGCGGTAACATCGTTGAAGTACCCCGCCCATTCCTTCCGGATTTGAGCGGTATCGGGCCAGCCGGGCGGAATCAATGCCCCCATTTTTTTGGGTCGTGTTTTATCGGTTTATCCGAGGTAGAAGCCATCAACTTGGAAAAAAACGGCTGGTTTTTGTCCGGCCGGTTCGGGAAGCCTTTGTCTTTGCTGTTCTCGTCCCAGCTGCCCGAAGGAGCTGCCATGTTCCAGTCGTGGCCTTCTTTGTTGATACAGTAATATCCCGACTCCCTGAGCAATTTGGAAAAAAACTCAATTTGCTCTGGAAGGGATACGTCGGAGCGCATGTGGTGGGTACCAATTGTGGTCTGGTACATGCCCGTAACCAGGGCCGCTCTCGTCGGAGCACATACGCCGGAGGTAGCGAACGCATGTTCGTAACGATACCCGCGTGCTTCAAGCCGGTCCATATTTGGCGTATGGGCTCGCTCATATCCGTAGCAGCCCAGGTGTGGTCCGGTCCCTTCCACGTTCAGCATCAGAATATTGGGTCGAGATGTATCAGAACGGGCAACGCCCACCAGCGAAAATCCCACGAAAACGATGAACGCCAGTTCATACAGGTGCATTCGGTTGTACCGCATGAATTTAAATTTCTGTACTTGAAAGCGACGAGCGGATTCTTTCCCACGGGAACCCGGGGACGGTGTGAGTTGTATTATATCGTGCCGTCAGAAAACTCAATCCGTATTCTCTCACTTACCAGATTCGGAAAACGGTCAGCTGGTATGCCATGCTTCGCCGTCATCGAGTATGACATCCGACCCGTTCCAAAAAATCGGCTGTGGGTTGAATACAATGCAACTAAGCATATCGGAACGCCGATAGTGTGAGACAATTCTGGTGTTTATTTTCACATTTAGACAAATAATAAAATTTAAATATACGGATTACAATTTTATTCAAAAATTCATTACCATGATTGCTTCAACAAGATAAATTTATTATCAGTCGTCTATTCATGGTTGATGATTGCCAGCTCTTTTGAGCCCCGTCGTCAAAACTTGATCGAGGGGAAGATCAAACTCACCCGTGTTCGGTAAAAACAAGTTTAGATATTGAGCAAACAGGCGGAGAACACATGAGAAGGATGCACACTTTTTCGAAAAACGTCATTTCGCTGATTGTTCTTACAACATGTGTGGTGATTCTCTCTCCTGTTTCCCGGGTTCTGGCAGAAGAACCCTTGCAACGAGATGATATAGAGATTTTGAAGGACATCCATGAACGGGTGACGGAAAAAATTGAAAAGGTCGAACGAATGCCGAATCTTCCGAAGCCATACGAGATGAGAAACTGGAGGCAAGTCGCACGGAATTATTACAGGTTCGTTTTCGAACCGGACGTCTCCAGTGGGAACATCGGTCCCGTTTTTGATGTATCAAGAGCAGTTGACGATACAGGACTAAACGTGGATTTCCTTTCGAACCACAACGACTTCTTCCCGTTAATCAATTTCGGTAGAGATAAGGAGACTTTTCATTTTGATGCATATGTCCGAGGGGAAGATCCCGTTTCTTCCGAATTCTGGACGTCAGGAGGCGCTGTAATCGGGGCCGATTTGGTCGGGTTTGATATGACCCGTTACACGGATGAATGGGTGGGAGGATCCAGTTATGAGAACTATAATTTTGTTGATGCTCTTCAGGAGTGGTATGACGAATCTTTAGGATTGTACAGGATTCGTTCCGGTACGAGAGGTTCTGTTATTCATGCAGGTGTTTATGGGTACTGGCAGATTGTCCTTTCCACCTTGCTGGCGAGTCAAAATCCCGGGAATGAACATTTCAGGCAGCAAATGCTACGTACGGCGGAGCGGTTTTATGAGGCGTGTCGGGGCATGGGATTTCCTGGGAACGAGAATTATGCGACACTGGGATTTGATTGGGGGAAGATGGAGCCGGGAGGGCGACCCGAACCGCAAAACCGCAAGGCGAACGGCTGTTCGATCGGCTGGATAGAGTATGTTGGATGGAAATTAACCGGAGAACGAAAGTATTTGAACGCTGCCGAAAGCGCTGTAGAGTGGCAAATCCAACAGTTTAAACAAAAAAACTTTGGCCTGCAGGGAGGAGGACGATATGAATCGACCCATTTACCCGGACCTCTTGTCGTTGCACGACTCAATGCTGAACTGGGCAGGAACTATGATTTAAAACATATGCTTGATCTCTGGTTTGGAGACTATAATTATAGGCGCCACTGGGAGGTTACCGCGGGTACAAACTGGGGAGGGTATCAATGTGACGGCCTTCAGGGACCGGCGACCAGGCCGTTCACGCTGGATAGTCTCCATGGACCGGGATGGCTGGTTCCGGTTTCACGCTACGCTCCTCGTTACGCCAGGAGCATAGGCAAATATTGTTTGAATGCAGCCAATTCCGCCCGACTACTGCAGGGACACGGATTGGACGGAGATCATCAGGATCACAAAAAATTTAAAAAAATGTATCCGCCGCAGAATCAGAACCTCCTTTTTTACGAGAATCTAAACAGAGACTACTGGGGGGACGAAAAGATAAGCCCGTATGCGACCGGTGATCGAATCAGAAACGGATGGGGGAATTGGAACGGTGTTCCCTATTCGGATTATTCCGATGAAAAGGTCGAATGGTTCTCCAAAGTCGGTTGGAACCTCTCCCTGTACATGGGGAATCATGTTGGGTTTTTAGGGGGGATTTTGTCGAAGACGGATGTGAAGGGGGTCTTGAGGTGGAACTGTCTCAAGACCGATTATTATCATGACGACGCTTTTCCAACATTTCTTTACTATAATCCCCATGACTCTCCGAAACAGGTGAATCTGGAGGTTGAAGGTGAAAAAAATATTTATGATGCGGTTTCTGACCGTTTCATCATGACGAATATTGAGGACAGGACGAATTTAGTAATCCCCGCTGATTCCGCTCTGGTTACTGTTCTCACCCCCTCCGATGGAAAAGTTTCAACCAGAAACGGTAAGAGAACGATCGACAACACCGTGGTCGGGTACAGGAAAAGAACTTCGGATCTGACGGTTACCAATCTAACCCTGGAAAACGATGAGGTCGAACCTGGGGAAACAACGGAGGTAACGGTTCATATTTCGAACAGCACCCGGGAGGTGAAGGAGGATTTTATCGTACTTTTTGTTGAAGGAAGTGCTTCTGGTAGCCGTGCTGTTTCAGTTTCACCAGAAGATTCAGAAAAAATGAATTTTAAAGTAACACTGGAGCGTTCGGGGAAATACAGGATCAGAGCTGGAAATCGTTCGAGACCTTTAGAAGTGTT
>CAZQNZ010000170.1:0-4986 GCA_964594615.1 uncultured Planctomycetia bacterium | reverse complement strand
TTCGTCTTGTTCAGAATGTCGATGAGGGTCGGCAGCCGGTTCGGGTCGGGGTGTTGAGCGAGATGCTCCAGGGCGTCCCGCTTGCGGGTCGGGTCCTCACTGCGGAGCGCGTCCGAGATTTGCTGGCTGACGGACGGAGTTTCATCCGCATGGCCGTGTTGCGTCCATGACTTTAGCTTCCACGTGCCCACCAGCAACAGCGCAAAAAGAATCGAGACGAACACGACATTACCGGTGGCACGAATCGTTTTACGGTGTGTGCGAATGTAGTAGACAATCCCGCAGAGAATCAGTGCGACGGCAAACGTGGTCACCACGGCCGGACCGGACGGCTGATCCGCCTGAAACGAAAACAGCACGCCGACGGCACTGACGACGGTGCCCACCCCCCAGCCCACAAGGATCCGGGCGGAGGTTCCGTCGGCGAACAGCATGCCGATCGTCGCGGGAATCACGAGAAAGGAGAACACGAGCAGAACGCCGGCAATGTCCACGGAGCTCGTAATGACGATCCCGAACGTCACGTAAAACAGAAAGTCCCAGAAGCGAATGTACAGGCCCTGTTCCGAGGCGTGGTGGTAGTCGCGGGAAATCGTAAAGAATTTCTGTCGGAAGACCCAGTGAAACACGCCAATCGCCGCGTAGATGCCGACCGTTTTCCAGATGGCCGGCCACTGTACGGAAAGAATGTTTCCCACCAGCATTTCTTTGATCTGCGTTCCCCCGGACGGACTGCCCGCGAGCAACAGAATCGCCACGGCGGACGAACAGGCGTAGATAATGCCGATGATGGCTTCGTGGGGCACTCGCCCGGACTGCATTCGTGTAATCGCGAAGACGTACGCTCCGATCAGCGTGGCTCCGAGGGAAAAGAAATACACGTACAGCGATTCCCCGGGAAAGCCGAGAAACAGAGCGTAGATTTTACCGAGTGCCGCAATCTGTGCCATGGCCAGGTCCACGAAGATCACCTTGCGGGCCAGTACGTGAAACCCGAGGTATCCGTGAATGCCGGTCAGGACCAGACAGATGATGAACATGCGGAGCATCATGCCCCGCATGTTTGGATCCGTTAGCAGTTCCATGGGTTATTTATCGTCGTTATTTGCTTGGTTTAATCCCGAGACGATTTGATCAAGGAGGTGATCCATGAAGGAAAAATAGTCCTCCGTTCCGTCCGCTCCACCGACCTGGCTCGGAAGGATCACGACGGTGGCATTCGTATCCCGCGCCACGGTTCGGGACGAGGAGGGATCGTAAAAGTTGTCCACAACCACCAGCTTGACCCCTTTCTGCTGAATGAGTTCTTTCGTATCGTTAATATGCTGCGGACCCGGTGGAATGCCCGGCTTTTCCTCCACCGTCCCCACCTTGTTCATGCCGTAGGTGCGGAAGAAATAGATCCAGGCCTGGTGGTATTCGATCACGTTCTGCCCGCGGAGGGGCCGGGCTTTCTTCAACCAGGGCCCGGCTTTCTCCAGGAGGGTTTCTCCCCCGAACTCATTCTCGGTCAGGAACGACCATAGATTGCCGTCAATCACGAGGCGATCCAGTTTGTTTTCCCCAACGAGCTTGACCAACTCCGATCCGTACAGCTTTTCATTGATTCGCGACCGAAACGCCTCAAGACGCTGATCGATTGTTTTTGCACCTTCTCCGCTTGCGATCGTCTTGAGTGCGTCCGCGATTTCCCCCGCCAGGATCTTGGTGCGAACCGGATCCAGCCAGAAGTGTGGATTGCCTTTCGGGTGAATGTGACCGGCGGACCGGCTGGCCACGTCCGGTACCTCCAGCTTCGGAATCGGACCGGATAACGTATGAAAGCCGGAGGAGCCCGGATAGATGTTCTTGTTTCCCGATCCATTTGCGACCTGATCCGCCCAGGGTTCCAGCTGCATGCCAATTTTCAAAAACAGGTCCGCGTCGCCCACCCGTTTCATCAGGGACGGTCGGGCTTCAATGGTATGTGGATCCCGTTCGGGCGGGGCGAGCGTGGTAAACTCAAACTGCTCCTCCCCGGAGACCTGCCGCGCCAGTTCCGTCACGGTGGATATGGTACACACCACTTCCTTCGGCTCCGCCCGGGCGGAGGTAGAAACACTCAGGAGTGTGATTAGAACCAGCACGATTGCTCCCTGCCATGATGAGGTATTCAGTTTCATAACGGAGGTCATGGGAAAAAATTGTGAAATGACTGTTCGAGAATATGGTATGTTATGTGTCGCTTGTGCTCTGCAGTTCATAACGTGCCTTTCCGTGGTATTATTTCTCCACCCAGAAGGGATGCGGAGGATGGCTACCAAACCAGAACGTCAGCTCAAGAAATACGGTATTTAAACCGTCTTCTCGCTGGAGGTCGGACCACTGGTGACGAAACCCGATCCGCGTCTGTAACGCTTCGTTCCATTTGTAGGTCACGTACGGCTCAATGGCTTCCGTGACCAGGTTATCGTTGAAAAGATCTTCCGAGTAATCGTAGCGGGCACCGGAAAACCATCGTCGGTCAAACTGGTATTGCGACCAGAGGTAGCCACCGATCGGCTGCTCCTCCTGCTCGACGCCACCGCTGACGAATTCCCGATCGCCGCGGTACACCTGTCCCCCCAGGATAAAGGACGTCCATTCCCCCTGTCGGGCCGGTTTCCACTTGTACAGCGCGTCGACGGATTGCATGGACACCGGTTGCTCCCCGGCGACGTTGCTGTCGTGGTACCCCTCGTATCCGATGAGCGACACGTCCAGGAAGTGCTGATCCGCGAACGTTCGGGTCCATCGCAGGTTGGCCAGGAACCCCGGTTCCTCGATGGCCGAACCCGAGTCCCCCGCTTCGGCAAACCGGAGGCCATCGCTGTTCTCGAAGGCCTGCAGCGTCAGGCTCAGGTCGGATTCCGTATCAACAAAATCGGTTGGCAGACGGAACCGGGTGGAGATTCCCTCGCCCTGCCAGCCTCCGCCACCGATGAATTCCCGAAACGCATACGGTCGATCGGGCTGGGGAAGATCATGAAAATGAAGACGATTCATACGGCCCGCTTCCGTTCGAAACCGGCCCAGTTTCACACGCATGTCCAGCGGCGGCTCGCTGAAAAAGGGATAATCCTTGAACTGGGCATAGATCTCCTCGAACTTTGCATCGAAGCTGCCGTCCGGACGCTGGGGCACGGCGAGGATGGCCACGCCGTCCGCGTACGGTCCGATCGGGCTGCGAAAATCAATTTCATTGGCCCGCAAACGGTACGTCTCGTCGACCCGTGAACCGCCTTTTCGCACATCCCGGTTGTCCGCCCGGAACAGGTGGTTCGAAAATATCGTGATCATCGGATTCAGTGCATTCGGTTCTTCCTGGGACTGCAGCCCTTCCGGAAGCACCGGTTCCGGGTTGTCCGGCATCTGGAACTTCAGCCGGGTGAGTTCCTGTTGAAGCTCATCCACGCGCTTCTCCAGTTTCTTCTCGCGCTCCTCATCCTCAGCTTCACCGGACGACCCCGATGACGCCGAAACGGACTGCTCCAGTTTCTCCAGTCGCTTCATTAGCTTCTTGTTTCTGGCTTCCTGTTCCACAAGTTTTTCCCGCTGTTCACGGATTGTTTGTTTCAGTGTTTCCAGTTGTTCGTGAACATCCTTCTGCGATTGGTTCTCATCGGATTGAGATTCCTGTGAGAAAACCAAAGAAACAGAACAAAACGAAAGCAGGATGACAATGAACATCATTCGATGTCGTTTGTGTGTTCGCATCCCCAATTGTCCTCTCAAGTGATTTGATCGAGTGCCGTCGCAAATCTCAAGATCGACGGCCGTGATGACCTTGGACGAAATGACGTGTGAACATCCGCTGGTCGGGAGAAGAAGAGCGGTCTCCCGATGTGGATGGACCGACGAACGGATGGAGTCGTCGATCCGTTACCCGTGCAGAATGGGGATTTTCAGAATGGAATCCGGTATGAACAGTTCAGGGAGGGGATGATCGAAGAGGTCCAGCCGGTACAGCAGTTGTGTCTTCATGCTCCGGATTGACGGAACGGAGGCGGTGGGCAGCTCGAACGCTGCAGTGAAGAAAATGTCCAGATCACACATCATGCAGAGAAACGAACCCGATGACGAATGATCCTCGTGTGTGAGTGGAAGCCGTGACGAATCGTCCGCCGCTGCTTCGGCGTGTTGAGCACCCTGTTCTGACATCCTGATCGATTGCAAGGTTGGAACACCCTCCGAACACAGGAAGGCAACCAGATGTGACGATAGCAGGACGTACCAGACCGAAAGGAACGCCACTGTCGCTTTCCGCGGAAAAGAATGGCCAGTTTTGGAAAACAACGGACGCATTAGTTTCCGGTCACCAGTGAAACAGGTATATAATCGAAGAAGGCTAACCTATCAGCGACGTTTTGGTGTTTCAAGGATCCCGAACACGAAATCATTTCCCGGGCCAGCACCACCCGGTGACGTGGGCGGCTCTCGAACGAACCGGGCCTCGAACGGTTGCAGGTTTAAAAGGAGGAGAGAACCACTGGCCGGCCAGAGTCATTGGCAATAACCACGTGAAGTTCAGCGAGATTCTTCCTGGGAACGCCTTCGGCCATGCGATCCAGATCGGTTCAATCCGGGGAGAGACAGGGCAACGAAAGGATGTCATCAAAACCAGTATGAGATCGATTACCGAGTTGACGTCGTTTATGGAAGTTTCAACGGAAACGGATTATTGCGTCCTCCGTTAACGATATTGACGTCTGTGACACGGGGGACCAGATTACGGCCTCGAGATATGTATCTGGTTCTTGATTCGGATTGAACAACGCCGTTGAGGACACCGGCACTCTATTGAAATGTGATGAAGTGGTTGAATGATAAGGGAATTGGGTAGATCCCCTCCGAAAAGGGGGTGCGTACAAAGCGTCCGAGGGGTATCATGGAGTTTCCGAAGGTTATGCCTTAGTACACAGTGGCGCCCTTTCAGGGCGCGTTTGAGATGGACACGTTCCATCCCCA
>CAZQNZ010000169.1:0-4998 GCA_964594615.1 uncultured Planctomycetia bacterium | reverse complement strand
CAGCGCCGTGGATCCCAAAGAGGAGTGCGCGGGAGGCAATCGGAGGAGGCGGAGGTGAGTGTGGAGCAGCGGCTGCCGACGGGAGGAAGCGTTCGCACCGGAACCCGATTGTCCAACCGACACGGAACCGGAATTCGGGATTCGGACGTGACGCCGTTTTTGTCCACGCAGGTGCCCCTTTTACGTGGAAGCGGTTTTATCACCGCCCAGAACGAACTTGTGAATGCGGTTCGATCGAAACGGTATGCCAAACGGGAGCTCAAAGATTTTAAGCAAACCTTTCTGATCGATGTGATTAATCGTTATTTTTCGATTCTTGAGCAACGGGAGGCGATTAAGAACATTGAGAACCGTCTGAAAAGTGCCCGACAGCTGCGGCAGCAGTCGGACATTCAGTTTGAGTTCGGAGACATTTCCAAAGTCGACGTGTTCCGTGCACGATTTCAGGAAACGGAAGCGGAGCGGGACCTTCAAATTGCCCGGGAGCGGTTAAAGCTAACCAAGGATGCACTGAAAATTGACCTGAATCTACCTCAAACCACCACCCTCAAGCTGAAGGATCAGGAGATTCAGTACAATGAGAAGGAGTTCTCACAGAAGAAATTTGTTCGGAAAGCATTGAAGAACAACCTCCTCTGGCAGAATCGCAAGGATCAGTACGAGGATGCCAAGCGAGCCCTGGTGGTCGCGGAAAATCAGACTCTGCCCTCCCTTAATCTGACAGGGGATGTGGAGCGCGGTTACACCGGGGATGCTTATTTTGAAAATCGTACGTTCGACGACACGGACTGGACGGTCGGGGCGATGCTTGAGATGCCGATCGAACAGACGTTTCTCAACCGGGATCTGCACCAGGCCGTCACCGAATTTCAGCAACAGGAACGGGACGTTTCATTGGCTCGAGACCGTTTGATCCAGCGCATTCGCGAACGCATTAACCAGCTCCGACAGGCTCGGTTCAACGTCCGGGGAAACCGGGAATCCGTCGAACAGGCACAGAAAGCAGTGGAGCTGCTGGAATACCAGTATTCTCAGGGAGAGGTGGATAACCGGGAGTTGATTGAAGAACAGAACAATTTACTTCGTTCGCAGAACAATCTCCTGGAGGCTCGGGTCCAGTGGAAAGTTCGACGGCTCGAACTCAAACAGGAAGCGGGCGAACTGTCCACGGAAAACCGCATGGAGTGGATCAATGCAAATGGTTAACGTTGTTCCTTCACCAACTTCCTCATGAATTTCCGTCAAATCACAGGGATTGTTGTCGGCGTCCTGCTTCTTGCGGGCGTGGGTACGTGGGCCGGGATCTCGTATAGTGGATCTGCACCCGCTTCCTCCTCCCTTCCGCTCGGTCAGGTCAAGCGACAGCAACTCCATGTGTCGCTTCTTGAGGAAGGGTCATTGCAACCGTATGACTACGAGAAAATCAGTGTGGACACCAAACAGGTCCAGAAGTTTCAGATTGAGGAGGTGGTGGAGAACGGAAGTCAGGTGGAAGCGGGCGAGATGTTGCTTCGGCTTGACGATAGCGAGGTGAAGCAAAAGATCGAAGACACCAAACTGGACCTGGAATCCGCAAAGAATAACCTTCTGGTCGCCAGGGAGGAAAAAAAGAAAAAAGTCCTGGAAGCACGCATGGAGATTCAGGATGCACGGTTTCAGCTGGAGATGGCGAAGAAAAATCTGGAGAAGTTTACCAGCATGGAGGATGAGAAAAGTCGGGAGGAAAAAGAGATGGCCGTCAAACAGGCGAAGGTCAAGGTGGAGGAGACGAAAAGCGAACTAAAGGCGGCAAAACAGATGCAGAAGAAGGGACTCATTTCGGAGGCGAAACTGGATCGCACGCGGGTCAGCCTGGAAAACGCCCAGTTTGAGCTGAAAAAAGCAAAAATGCAGGAGCAGATTTACAAGAAATATACGGCACCGATCAAGAAAACGGAGCTAAAAAACAAAGTGCAACGACGACAGAAACAGCTGGCCAGTCGAAAATCGTTTCTGGAGGCCATCAAGTCCCAGAAAGAGTCCGACGTGAAGGAGGCGCAGGCGAAACTGGAAAATGTGCGGGAAAAGCTGAAACAGCTGAAGGCGGATCTGGAGAAATTGACCCTGAAGGCGCCCACGTCCGGCATTGTGAACTACGGTTCGCCCGGTGGCGGAGGCGGTTACGGGGATGACGACGTTGAACTGGAGGTGGGAAATACGGTCAAGCGCGGCCGGTCCCTGATGTACATCCCGGACCTCGACAACATGTACGTGCACATGCCGGTGGATGAGGGAGACATCTCCAAACTGCTTAAATCCGAAGACACATCCAACGCTTCGTCCGAAGAAAAAGGAAATGCCTCCTCAATTGACCTGTCCGAAATTGATCGACAAACATTTATGACCGTGTTTCGGAAAGCGGGCCGTGAAAAGATGGCGGAAATAATGAAAAAGATGAACCTGCAGGGGATGAAAGAAGTCGATTCTTTAAGCCAGGCGATCCAGCAGTTGAGTGATGAGAAAAAACAGATGTTAAGAGAGTTTCTTGCGAAGTACCTCGATACCCGTTCGAAACGGTTCAGACGGCTTGACGCGCAGATTACGTCGGAGTCGTTTCCGAATGCGAAACTGACGGGTACGCTCGATTACGTCGCCGGTGCCGCAAGTCAGGAAAGCTGGTGGAGTGACGTGAAAAAATTCGACACGAAAATTAAACTGAACGAACACTACGACTGGTTTCGTCCGGGCATGAACGTGAAGGTTGAACTGACCGTTGAACGGACCGACCCGATACGAACCGTACCGATGAACGCCATCTTTTCCGGGGAGGGACAGCTGTTTTGTTTTCGGAAAACGGGTTCGAACTCGTTTGAAAAGGTGTTCGTTCGAACGGGACGAAGCGACGGAGAGCACATTGAAATCAGGACAGGGGCACTGGAATCGGGGGATCGCGTCACCCTCGCCCGTCCAGACGAAGCCCAGGTGACCCAATCCATTCCGCTACCGGATGAAGGCAGCACGACCAAAAACGGTGATAACGAAACGGAAGCCAGTGAATCCGAACCGTCGTAAGTGCTCCTTCGTGCAGATCGTCCGCATCCGTTCACGCGTGTTCGAACGTTGGTTTAACACTTGATCCGGAGGGTTCGCTCCTTGACCGACGAGCAGCAACTTATTGATTTAACGGGCATTACGAAGACCTACCAGAAAGGCCCCCGGGAGATCTACGCGCTGGAGGAGGTGAACCTGTCCGTATCGACCGGTGAATTTCTTACCGTGGTCGGACCGTCCGGGTCGGGGAAGTCCACTCTGCTGAACATTCTCAGTCTTCTGGTTCAACCCACGAGTGGAACGTATCACCTGAAGGGCAAAGACGTGTCCAACCTGGAGGACGCGGAAGCGTCCGAGATTCGCAATCGGGAGATCGGGTTTGTTTTCCAGACGTTTAACCTTTTCTCCCAGCTGACGGCGGGGGAAAACATTGCGGTGCCCATGCAGTACGCGGGGACCCCGCCCGCCGAACGACGGGAACGGGCGCAACACCTCGCCGAATCCGTTGGGCTGGGCGACCGTGTTCAGCATCGTCCGACCGAACTGTCCGGCGGCGAACGGCAGCGTGTGGCCATCGCCCGGGCACTGTCCAACCGACCCTCCCTTCTGCTTTCGGACGAACCCACCGGAAACCTGGACGACGAAACGGCGGAAGGCATCATTGATACACTCATACGACTCAATCGGGAGAACAACATCACGATTATTCTTGTGACCCATGATCTTGAACTCGCCTCCATCGGCAGCCGGAAAATTCAGCTCCGGGACGGCCGAATTCAGCAGGACTCCGCGGATCAGCAGGTCGGGTAACATGATTGCCGTCCAAGCGTACTCCGATTCGTTAAAGCGTCCGTTTTCGGCCGGAACCGTTCGGTCCGGGGAGGGTTCATCCCGTTGCAGCGGAGGAGGGGCTGGGGCATGAGTCTTCGTGTACTGTTTGTTCTGTCGATCAAGTCTCTGTTTCTTCACAAACTCCGGTCCATGCTAGCCACCCTTGGCATTGTGTTTGGCGTGGGGGCGGTTATCAGCATGGCGTCGATCAATAAAACCGCACGACAGCAGTCCCTGGAGCAGTACGAGCAGATGGGAATTAAAAATATCCGTATTACGTCTCGGAAGCCGGCGGGGAAAAAAAGTCAACAGGCCGGTCAGGGACGCATCCTGCGGTACGGTATGAAGTCCGACGAGATGGAGCGTCTGGTCGACGTTGTCGGAGGGGTGCGAGATCATTACGTGCTGCGAAAGATGAAGAAGAAAACGCAGTATCGTGATCGATTTTTCGACCTGGACATTCTGGCGACCACGCGTAGTTTCTTTACCATCAACGACCTTCGTATTAAATCCGGTCGCATGTTCACGAACGATGAGCGGTTAAGTTCGTTTCCCGTCTGCGTGCTCGGCAGCGGGGCGGCCTCTCAAATCTTTCACAACCGGAATCCGGTGGGAAAGGAAATCCGGGTCGGGAACCAGTACGTACGGGTGGTTGGGGTCCTGGAGGGAAGCGGGTATGCCGGGGAGGCAGCCGGGGACGAGCAGAACGTCATTCTACTTCCGTTTTCCATGGCACAGGATCGATACGGAAAATACAATGTGATCCGGGAGAAAGGGCGTTTTGAAGTACGAGGTGTCGAGGTGCACGAAGCTGCGTTGAAGGTGGCGGACGTGGAGTCGGTGGATCGGGTGGCGAAAGCGGTCCGGTCCTATTTTGAACGCGAACATCCGTCCGGGGACTACGAGATTACCGTGCCCCTTGAACTACGTCGCCAGCGGGAGAAGACCATTCGTATCTTTAATATCGTCATGCTGTCCATTGCATCCATCTCGCTGCTGGTGGGCGGCATTGGCATCATGAATATCATGCTGGCCAACGTGGCGGAACGCACGAAGGAGATTGGCACCCGCCGAGCGCTGGGGGCCAAACAGCGGGACATCGCGCTGCAGTTTCTGATTGAATCATTGACCCTTTGC
>CAZQNZ010000168.1:0-5028 GCA_964594615.1 uncultured Planctomycetia bacterium | reverse complement strand
TTCGATGAGTTTCAGGAAACGCATGGATCGTTGATAGGCGTCTAACTCCTCATGCTGTCGTTCCTCAGTCATGGCTTATGAGAACCGCAAGTGAACAGATGATGTGTGGAACAGGCCCGTGGAGATCGATGAAGTGAATACTCTATGGAAGCTTTATAACGAAATCAACGTGGGGTGCTAAACAACTTGTTTTCTCTATATCAGCAGGGTTAGGGTGAGCCAACAGGAATGAATTCGAAATTTCATAGAGATGTCCGGTTGATGGTGATGACAATATTGATAAGTATGGATCGATCAAATAGGCTTATGCATATGATGGTTATCGTATCCACTCGTCATTCCGTATCGGGTGATGGTCATCGGAAAACGTTGATCCTCAGACACGGATGATATTATCCACATACACGTTCAATCATGGATCTTGGTAAATTGACGGATCTGCAAACAGTGGATGAGGGGATTGTGATGCTGACTGCCTATGATTACCCCATGGGACGGTTTCTCGATCAATCGCCGGTGGATATGATTCTTGTGGGGGATTCCCTGGCCAACGTGGTGCTCGGCCTGGACTCCACACGGGACGTGGGAATGCAGGAGATGATCCACCATACCAAAGCGGTTCATCGCGGAGTGGAGGATACGCTCCTTATTGGAGATATGCCGTATGAGGCGTATCAGGTGGCAGGGGCGGATCCGGTACAGAACGCTCGACGGTTTGTGGAGGAGGCCGGTTGCGATGGGGTCAAATTGGAATGGTTCGATGGATGTCTTGAGGTGACGGAGCAAATTTTAAACGCGGATATTCCGGTGATGGGGCATGCCGGTTTAACGCCGCAGACCGCTGAGGAATTCGATGTTCAGGGAACGGATGCAACGTCCGGTCAGGCCATTATCGAACAGGCGAATCGGTTGGAGGAGGCAGGGTGCTTCAGTGTCGTGTTGGAATGCATTCCGGAATCCCTGGGTGAAATCATCACAAGCAATCTGGAGGTGCCCACCATCGGCATCGGAGCCGGACGGCACTGTAACGGCCAGGTGCTGGTGACACCGGACCTTCTGGGCATGTACGAGCGGTTCAATCCAAAATTTGCCAAGCAGTATGCTGAACTGGGTTCCGAGATCCGGCAGGCGGTCGAGATGTTTTGCAAAGAGGTCCAGGACGGTACATTTCCCGGTCCCGAGCACTGTTATCAGATGGATCCGAAAGAAGCTGATCAGTTAACCTGACCATCGAATTCTGCAACGTTTTCCTTCATCGTACTCAATTCACGTTCTGATCCTCAGACTCTCCCCATGGAACTTCCGGAGGAGATCGTTTCATTCGAAACAATGAAAGCAAGCGGACCCGGTGGTCAGAATGTCAATAAACGGTCTACCGCTGTGCGCCTGCGGATCGACATTGAGGATCTTCCGCTTCAGCCGGAGGAGAAGGACTACATCCGGGACCACCTGCCTCCGAGGCACCGGACGAAGGAGGATGAAATACTTATTGACTGTGCGGAAACACGATCTCAAAAGCGGAATCGTGAACGAGTGCTGGAACGAGCGAAGGAAGAGATCGAAGAGGCGATAAAGGAGGGGCGTCAAGCGGAAACCGAAGAAAAGCGAAAACAGCGCATACAGGGAGGGTCTTCCGGTTCTTCAGACCCTGAGAAGCAACGAAAAGAACGAATCAAGCGTCAGCGTCGGTCTCAGACGACCGACGATTTTATCGAACAGGCCCTGGAAAATGACCCGGATCTCATGGAATCTCTACTGGATGGCAGTGATGATGACGACCTTCCCTCCGAATCGTCGGAAGAAGGTGCATCCGACGCATAAAAGGACATGGCACATCATGGGACGGTTCTGACAAAAAGAGGCTCTCCACCGTGATGACATATGAAACGTTTGCGTTGTTCATGGGCGCAGTGGCACTCGGGCTGGTTCATGGGATCGAACCCGGACATGGTTGGCCCGTGGCTGCCTCGGCTGCGCTGGATCGGTCTCACAAGTGGCTCTGGGGGCTGGCAGCGAGTCTTCTTCTGGGTATCGGTCATCTGGTCAGCAGTGTGGCCGTCGTAATTGTTTTTTTCTTTGCCAAAAACTACTTTCAGCTGCACGCCCTAAATGAGCCTCTGGTTCTGCCGGGAAACATCACGATCGCTGGTCCGATCGGTGTGCTGGCGGGGGTTTTGCTTATCGGCCTGGGGATCTGGGAGTATACCGGTCAACATTCACACGACCATGGGCAGACACACGAGCCCCTCGCTGAACATGATACACACGAGGAACATTCACATGACGGGCATCATCATGGGGATCATTCCCATGGGGACGATCCTCATTCGGAGCACGTTGATGAGAAACGAGGTCTGTGGGGCATCGCCGGTTTTGCATTTCTTCTGGGGTTTATTCACGAAGAAGAGTTCGAAATTATCGGCCTCTGTGCCGGGTCTCTCCTTTGTCTTGAGCTGATGCTTGCCTACGCTGTCACGGTTCTCCTATCGATTGTTGGAATGACAATGTTATTGGTTGCCGGATTCACACATTTCGAGGAGCAGGTTCAGGGCATCCAGCCGTTTCTTCCCCATATTTCGGCGACCATTCTCGTTCTCATGGGGTTGGGGTTCCTATGCGGTTATTTTTAGGCGGGGCAAGCTTCAGGATTCAGGGGGAGTTTTTGGGCTTCAGATCATCCTGGGTATTCCGAGATGTGTCCATAGGAGCTTGATTCGAGCGTGTATGGTTGTTATAAATCAGGCTCACTCGTGGATGTTATTTCAACTCATTTTGCTCAAGCTGGTCCCAATGCCGATGTTCAAACCTGATCGGAAGCAATTCACTACGCACCTGACCAGCACTGCATCCGCGTATCCGGCCTTCCATGATTCGCTTCACCCCGGTTATTGTTACCTTTCCGGTAACTGTTGTGGGTGCTAAGCCCACGTAAACGCTTTACTCCCTTTCACGTAGATGTTCTCTCATTTCTCTCCGCTCCGGCGTTTATCTGGTGCGAGTGTAGATTGTGTTTCTGATACACCATACTGCGCCAGAAGGGTAAGCGATCAGGAGCGGATCGGTTCATTCAGCGCGAGGAGTCGTTTGGTGTTTTCTTATGTATGAGAGGTTCTGATAAAGGTGTCGGTGGAAAAACGCTTCATAAACGTGGTTTTTCCCGTTATAATTGATTGTTTGCTTGCTGCAGGAGATCAAGTGAGCGGTACTGATTGGTGGGTTTCCGTTCCGTATCTTTTTGGTAACACGAAGCACGTTTCGTATTGTTAGTCCAGGTGCAATATTTCGTCTTTGCGATATGATTCATTCGAACAACATCAAGGACGTGGCAAGTGAGGACACCGGTACGGCGCTGGTGATTGCCGGCCATGGTTCTCTTCTGAATCCCAATTCGGATGAAGCGGTCATCAGACACACGGACGCAATACGACGAACGGGAATTTTTGATGAGGTACAGGAATCCTACTGGAAACAGGAACCGTCCTTCAGAGAAACGCTCCGATTGCTGGGCAGTGATCAGGTTTATATAGTTCCTCTGTTCATCAGTGAGGGGTATTTTTCCGACGAGGTTCTTCCTCGCGAATTTCGGTTAACGGATCGCGAGCCGCTCGATGTGGACAAATCCGTGCACATTACGAAGCCAATTGGTACGCATCCATCGCTTGCTGACGTAATTGTGCACCGGGCGGAGAGTGCCGTGGGGGATGCATTGCCCGAAGGGGTATCTCCCGCACTTGTCTTAATTGGGCACGGAACCAAACGTAATCCGAAAAGTCGAAAATCAATTGAAAATCACGCAGCACGAATTCGTCAAAAGGGGGTTTTCCAGGAGGTTCACAGTGTGTTCCTGGAGGAAGAACCGATGCTTGATCGTACCGCAACCATCAGTTCCTCGGAATACGTTGCAGCCGTTCCCCTGTTCATCTCGGATGGATTTCACACGGAGGATGAGATTCCGGAAGACATCGGAATCATTGATGAGGATCGGCCGTCGTATGAACGGGGAACTCCTCGCACCGTGAAAGGACGACAGGTCTGGTACACGAAAGCCGTCGGATTGGACCCGCTGGTTGCGAGTGTCATACTTGAACGGGCTCGGGAGGAAGGGGCTCCGGTGCGAAATCCGGTTCCTTTTCCGGAACCCGGGGACGTTTCTCAACCGGCCTCGGCCGGATAACGCGGTTTGAACAGTATCTCGTAAATTCGATCGAAATAGAGGCGATGCAGTAGAAACTGATGAGTGACCACCAGCTTTCGATGTTGATGCAACTGGTTGATGAGGGTGTTGAGGCAGATGATCTGCGGGTCACGCCGGAGAAGGACGAATATCAGGTCCGGACACCGGATCGTACGTTCCGTTGTTCGTCCCCTGAGGAGCTCGAAGAAGAACTCGAGGCGTATGATCATCTCGTTTCGAACTGGTATTTCTGGAACGTCGAGGTCCAGAATACAAGTTCAGCCGGACGAATGTTTTTGAGGTGGCTGGAGCGGAGTGACGAATTGAACGTGTCGGACCGATTTAAACGGATGAAACAGCAGGAGATGTATCGCGAATGGGGGGAGTTGGCAATTCAAGTTGGTCTCAATGAGAAAGGCGAACGTGTGTACGACGTGTCACACCAATCGGATCAGGAGAACGCACTCGATGAACTGGATGTGCACGTGGATCCGCTGGAGGCTCGGTACATTGCGAAATACGATGACCACGGAGAGTATCGTCCGCTGAAGGGCGCGACGACTCTTCGAAGCGGCTGGGTTTATCCCGGATTGCGCTATGAGAAACTTCTGAAAACCGTCGATTTCATCTATCCGTCCTCGATCGTAAACTGGTTCCTCGAGCGGACGGATCAGCTTGATGTGACACATTATCGTGAAGCTGCTGATCGGCATACGGGGATGTTTCAGGTGATTGACCATATCGATTCCGATCAGCTCGAAACCGTTACAGCCCGATGCTGCACGGATGAGAACTGCCTGAAGCGACGGCGCTGGCAGGAAACGGCGGAGCAAGAGATCTCCGTGGATCCCGGC
>CAZQNZ010000167.1:0-5050 GCA_964594615.1 uncultured Planctomycetia bacterium | reverse complement strand
ACTTTTGATAGTTCGGGGTTCTGATGCACTTCAAACGCAAACAGGAGAGAAGCGGCATCATCGCTGAAATTGCACCTCCTCCTCGTAAGATCGAATCTCCTTCATCCATCCGCCGGCCGCCGGCACGTCCTGCTGCAGACAGAAATAATTCCACACCGCCCCGAACGGCAGCACGGAGGTCAGGTCGTGGAGGGCAAGACGTGACGTGAAGGCTTGATCTTGCTCAAATTCCCGAAGCTGTTCGTGGGGTTCCAGCAGGGCAAATAGAAGTGCTTTCTGCATGCTGCGGGTACCGAGGACCCAGGCGGCCACCCGGTTGATCGTGGCGTCGAAAAAATCCAGGCCGATGAACGATTGATCGAGGTACTCCCCCCGGACCAGCTCGCGTGCGATGTCCCGTTTCTCGTCGGAGTACAACACGACGTGATCGCTGTCCCAGCGCAGGTTCCGGGTGAAATGAAACTGGAGTTCGTCCATGTGCTGAAACAGAGCGGAGATCTTGTCGGCGATCTCTTCGGTCGGGTGGAAATGGCCGGTGTCTACACACAGCATAATGTCATTTTCCAGCGCGTAGCCGTGGTAGAAGTCGTACGATCCAACCACGTAACTTTCCGATCCCAGTCCGAACAGCTTGCTTTCGACGGAGTCTCTACTGAAGGCCGGATGGAGGTCTTCGGAGAGTACCTCATCCAGTGACGCACGCAGGAGGTCGCGGTGACGTTTCCGATCCGCCGGATGATCCTTGTAGCCGTCCGGAATCCAGACGCCGCAGACACTGGTCGATCCCAGTTCCTTCCCAAAATACCGGCTGATCCGCCGACACGCGGCGCCATGTCGAATCCAGAAGTCACGAATACCCTCATCCAGATGGGACAGGGTAAAACCGTCCGCAGCCTTCTCATGCGCCATAAACGTCGGACTCAGGTCCAGCCCGAGTCCCTGATCCTTCGCCCAGTCCACCCAGTCCTGAAAATGAGCAGGTTCGAGCTCATCTCGATCCACATCCTCCCCCACATCGGCGTACATGGCATGGAGGTTCATACGATGAGAACCGGGAATCAGTTCATGAGCCGTTTCAAAATCGTTCCGCAGCTCCTCCGGTGTTCGAGCTCGTCCGGGGTATGCACCGGTCACTTTGATCCCGGATCCCTCAAGGTCCAGATCACCTTCGAAGCCCGTTACGTCATCTCCCTGCCAGCAGGGAATTGATATAGACACCTTCGCAAGCCGCTCAAGGGCTGCGTCCGTGTTGACGTCGACGTCAGCGTATCGATCCTTTGCGATCCGATAGTGTTCCTCAATCTGGGTTGGACTCTGAAACGCCATGCTCCCTCCTTAACGTTTTACCAGTATAATAGCCTAGATTTACAAACATTTTAATGAGAACTCAAATTATTGACTCGGTGTTTCGGTTTCAAGAACATGATGGGGTCTTACGTTGCACTCAACCACCCGGGTCAGGACTGCAGCTCAAGATAATTCGATTCATGTCTTCGCCAGTATGCTGTCTCCCGTGGATCAAACGTTTTCGTCTCACAGGACCGATCCACAATCTCCCGCAGTTCCGCACGATCCCGGATCGCACCGTCTGCGATGGCCTGCTGACCAATATTGCCTATCGCCGTCGCCTCCGTGGGGCCGGCCACCACCTTTTTCTCCGTCGCGTCCGCCGTCCACTGCGTGAGCAACCGGTTTCGTGTCCCACCCCCCACCATATGAATCGTGTCGATTCGGCCCCCGGTCACTTCCTCCAGATTACGCAGGGACCGTCGATACTGCAACGCCAGACTCTCGAGAATACATCGAGTAATCCATCCCGGATCCTCCTGGTATCCCTGCCCGGTCTCTCGCAGGAACGAGATGATTTTACCCGGCATATTACCCGGTTCAAAGAACCGCTCGTCCTCCAGGTCAATCCACGCGTTCACATGTCCTTGTTCATCGGCCCTGTCCGTCAGCTCCCCATAATCGGACGCAAGTCCCCGTTCTTCCCACACCCGACGACACTCCTGTAGTGGCCAGAGTCCGATAATGTTCTTCAGGAACCGCACCGTTCCCTCAATCCCTCCTTCGTTCGTAAAGTTATATTTCCTACCAGCGTCCGTCACGAGCGGATTGTTTCGTTCCACCCCAAGCAGCGACCACGTACCGGAACTCAGGAAGGCCCAATGTGTATCCAGAGCCGGAATACCTGCCACTGCCGCAGCCGTATCGTGGGTGGGTCCAGCAACAACGGGAAGATCCGCTGGAAGCCCTGTCTCATTTTGAACGTTAGAAACCAGGGTGCCGAGTTCGGTCCCCGGCTCAACCACCTCCGGGAACAGCGATTTCGGAAACCCGAACGTCTCGATAAGCTCGTCGGACCAGTCCCTGGTCCACGGATCCGCGAGCTGAGTGGTGGACGCTACCGTGTACTCCGAACAAATGGTTCCGGAAAAAAGATACAGGAAGAAATTGGGCATCATCACCAATCGATCGGCCTGTTCCAGTCGATTCGGATGGCAATCCGATTCGGCAAGAAGCTGGTAAAGGGTGTTGAACGGCTGAAAGAAGTTCCCGGTCTTCTCATAAAGATCCGGCCTGGAGAGAACCTGCTCCGCCTGCGACATCATGCCATCAGTCCGAGCATCCCGATAATGATACGGATATCCGAGAAGTCGACGTTCCTCGTCCAGAAGCACGTAATCCGCCGCCCAGGTATCGACGCTGACGGACTGTAAACTGGAACGGCACGCTTCAGCAGCCATCGACATGCCCTCCTTCATCTCCCGGAACAGATCAAGCACGTCCCAGTGCAGATGGTCCCGATATTTCAACGTCCGATTTGGAAAGCGGTGAATCTCCTCAAAGGTAAACTGCCCATTGGAAAGTCTACCAAGAACGCCCCGTCCGCTTTCCGCGCCCAGATCAAACCCGAGGTAGGATTTTACCGTCATATTTATTTGCTGTCCTAACGAAGAAAGGCTTCTCGCAACCCGGCGTCCACCGGAAATATATGTCCGGTGGTCCGGTTGAACTTCTCCGAAAGCAGATAATACCCCGCCCGGGCAACAGATTCACCGGGCACTGATTTTTCGGTTAACGTTCGCTCCGCGTAGAAGTCCTGCAGTTTCGAAATGAGCGCCTCCGTCTCTTCGGATTCCTCGTACGGGATGTCGTACTTTTCCAGCCGAGAAATAACTCGTTCACGAGGGAACATGTTGCTGTTATCCATAACCGTAGCGGGGCTGATCCCGTTGACGCGGATGTCCGGTGCGTACCGAATGGCCAGCTCCCGAATCAGGTGGTTGGTGGCCGCCTTACTGACGTCGTAGGGCTCACTTCCGGATTTCGGTACCACCGCATTTGCCGAACTGGTCAGTACAGCGGCTCCCTCCGATTCCTGCTTCTCAATGACGTCGGCGAAGGCGTCCATAAGCAGTACGTTTCCATGCACATTTACGTCCATGGACCGGTCCCATGTCTCCTCCGAATACGATTCGTTGCCTTCCTCGTCAAACGGATAGAACGCAGCCGTGTTCACAAGAAGGTCGAGGCCGCCAAACTCAAGCACCGCTTCTCTCATCGCTCGACGAACCGATGTCTGATCGGAGATGTCCACTGCAACTGAACTGGCCCGATCATCCCCGTACTGGTCTTGAAGTTGAGACACCGTTTCTTCGGCCCCTTCCTGATCCAGATCGGCCACGATCACGTGCCCATCGCTGGCCAGCAACTGATGACATATTTCCTCCCCGATTCCACTTCCCCCGCCGGCCACGAACGCCACGGTTCGAGCCATTTCTTCCTCGGGAGGGCGACGTTTTAGTTTCGCAATCTCGAGATCCCAGTATTCAATTCGAAACGCTTCTGATTCCGGTAACGATACGTAATTATGAACAATGTCGTCCGAATTCAGATCCGGGTCCACACCTTCACCTTCCATGGATGTTGCTCCTTCCATCACACCAATGGCATTGACGTAGAATTCACCCGTAATCCGAGCCTCCTTTTTGTTCTTTCCGAAACTGAACATCCCGATCCCCGGAATCAATACCACACGCGGATTCGGATCCATCATCGGATAGGTATCTTCCTCACTGTTCTCCTCGTAATACCGGCGATAGTCCGCCCGGTACGATTCCACTCCATCTTCAATCCCCTTTTTCAAGTCATCAGCCGAATCGGTCTCCGGATCCCAATCAACAAACATGGGACGCACTTTCGTCCGAACGAAATGATCGGGACAGCTGGTCCCATGATAGGCCAGCTCATCGGCTTGATCACTGTTCACAAACCGTAATACTCTTGGCTTGTCGATATAGTGTCCAACAACCGGGTTCTCCTCACCCGCCAGCCCTCGGACAAACGGGAGGAGATCGGACGCAATGTCTTCCCGGTCATCACGGGCGGATGTCACCCGTCCACCGAACAGTTCCTGCTCATCGACATGAGATTTCACGAACTGGCCGAGTGCGTCGATGGTTTCCAGCGTATTGCGGTAACATTCATACTGTTCGTTTCCCCAGGTAATAAGCCCGTGACAGGCAAGAATGACCCCGTCCGCGTCCGGTTGTTCTTCGAGGGCATCATCAAGCATAGTAGCAAGGTGATAACCGGGACGTTCCCAGGGCAACCAGATCAGATTATAATCGAATTCATCGTTGAACTCCTCCATTTTCTTCTTCCCGTTCGCCGCCGCCGCAAGTGCGATCGCCCAGTCCGGATGGGTATGGTCGATGTGTTTGTGCGGCAGGATCCCGTGAAGCGGTGTATCAATGGAGGGCGGACGATCATGCGTTCCGAATTGACAGAGCGGATAGTAATCCACCATTTCGTCTTCATGTTCCTTGCCCCGGTACTTATCCCGGAGACCGCGGAATTTTTTCATATAAAGGCGTGCAAACCCGTCACGATCAATCGTCGCCAGATTGCTCCCGCTTCCCTTCACCCACATCACTTCCACCGTTTCGTCCGTCAGCGGATCCTCCTGCATGACTTTGGATGACGTGTTGCCTCCCCCAAAATTGGTGATGCGCAAATCCGATCCGATCAGATTGGATCGGTACCG
>CAZQNZ010000166.1:0-5067 GCA_964594615.1 uncultured Planctomycetia bacterium | reverse complement strand
TTCAAAGGCACCGTCGGCGGTCGGCTGATGATCGACTACGTCTTTACGGACCTTGACGACAGCCTTCAGACGCCGGTGGAGAACGCTACCGGTGATGGAGATGCCACGGACTCCTCCGCCTCCTTCCGTCGCGCCCGACTGTTTGCCGCCGGATCATACGGAGACGTCGGTTACAAGCTGCAGCTCGACTTTGCCGGTGGAACAAGCATCAAGGATGCGTACCTGGATTTTCCCTCGCCGCTGCCGGGTGGGTACTCCGTTAAAGTGGGACGGTTTTACGAGCCCTGGGGACTGGAAGGACAGACCTCTTCGAAATACATCACGTTCATGGAATTCGCCTTGCCCGTTAGCTCCTTCTACGCATTCCGAACCAATGGCATCGGCGCGTGGGGGAACGCGCTGGACAAGCGCGTTCACTGGGGCGCTTCCGCCACGCGCAGCACCACGGATCGCTTCGGCGATTTACAGTCCGAGGGGGATTACGCCGCTTCCGGACGGTTGACCGGCCTTCCGTACATGGACGACGACGGCAGTCACCTTCTGCACACCGGTATCTCCGCGACCACCCGCAGCGTGGATAATGTACGGTTCGGCGGCGGTCCGGAACTCACCGAGGTCGCCTCGTTTGTCCGCACGCCAAGTATCGACGCGAACCGGCAGACCATCGGAAACGTTGAAGCGGCGTTGATCCTGGATTCCTTCTCGCTGCAGGGGGAATACATCAAAAACTGGATCAGCGATAACCAGGCCGGTTTCAGCGACCCCTCCTTCGATGGGTTTTACACCTATGCCTCGTACTGGCTGACGGGGGAGCAGCGAAATTACAGCAAGAAAACCGGGAAGTTCGGCCGTCCGGACGTGAAAAGCCCGGTATTTGAAGGCGGTTGCGGCGCCTGGGAACTGGTCGGCCGTTATTCGACCCTGGACCTGAACGACGGAGGGGTCTCCGGCGGTGAAGTCTCCAACGTCACGCTTGGCACAAACTGGTGGCTGAACAGTCACACAAAAATCGCCCTGAACTACGTGCATTCCGACGTGGAAAACGGACGGAACGGCGCGGACGGCAACGCCAACATGGTGGGTACTCGTTTCCAGATCGACTTTTAAACGATCCTCTCACCCCAGAACTCCAGGACACGCTGGCAGGACCCTTCCCTGCCATGCGTGTCTCTCCTCCTGTCACTCCTTACAGCATCGGAAGGATTGATATACATCCCTGCGTGTGTACGTCCTGACGTGAGAGCGACGGAGGGGATGCGAGAGGGGTTGAGGAAACCCTTCGTTCACGATTCCTCGTCCTCATCGTCGCGCATGGGCAGGCGGTATTTCCGGGCGAGGCGCTCGACGGCCTGTGAGGTGTCCCGGCTGTCGGTGTCCTCTTTGATCTCGGTACGGATGGCTTCCCCGCTGGCCAGCTTTCCTTCCAGGTGGCGTCGCATGGCCCGGTAAAATTGCCGGAGGAACGGCACGGCTTCCTCGTCCGGCACGGGGTCCGGGTACGAAATCTTGTCCACGACCCGATCCTTGATGTCGTACAGCGGGGATCGGTTCCGGTTCGCCGAGGGGTCCGGTTCCTCGTGCAGCTGAGATTCGAGGACGTCCTGCAGGGCATTGAGCTGAACAATGCCGTACACGTCGAGCATCTCCCGGGTGAACGCGTACGATGTGGAGTGAGCCCGGGAATCCGATGGACTCAGCAGGTCCTCCGTGAGGTCCACCCCCTCCGGGGATTCCACAACGACCGTCCCGGCCACGAAGTCCCCCAGCCGGCGATTGTTCGTGGAAAACAGCGGGATCAGGAGAAATCCGGCACACCACATCATCATCGGGGGGACAGGACGACCGTTCAGGAACAGGAGCAGAATCGTCAGCGGCAACCAGAACTCGACTTCTCGAAGCAGGTTTCTCGTGATGACGGCCGACAGGGTCAGCCGGTCGCCGTTCGCTTTCAAGACCTGTATGCCGGCCAGGGACTTCCCGAAGGTCTGCCCCATGTGTCGCCACTCCATCCAGACCCAGTAGCCGATGCGGGCGAACAGGAACGACACGAGCAGGACCATGAAGAGCATCAGGTTCCCCGTGAACATCCCGACGTAATAGGCGATGATCCCCAGCAGGTACAGGAACAGGACGATGCCGATTGCGTCAAACACCACCGCACCGACGCGGGCCCCGAGGTCCGCCGCCACGAACCGTATCGTGACGTCGTCCGGTGTGCTCCACTCGACAACGTCCTCCGAATCGGACGAGAGGGGGGCGGTGGCGGATTGTTTCTGCATGGCCATGATTGTTCCTTTCAGACGATTTCGTTACGATTGAACGGTCACACGGTTTGAACGCTGGGCCGTTCCGGTGATCACCGGGGAGTGCCAGCGTGAACCTTATTTTATACTGATTTTCGCGCAGAATATACGGTCGATGAATCCGCGGGATCTACGACAGGAACGCGAGGAGCGCTGGCGGCAGCTGGAAGAACACGTGTCGACCATCGAGGAGGAGGGGCTGTCGGCCCTTCCGTACGATGTGGTTCGGGAGCTCGGGGGGCTGTACCGGATGACCGTCAGCAGTTACGCGGTCCTCAGTGAACTGTCGCTGGATCGGCGGCTGCACCGGTATCTGAAGAACCTGATCGCCCGTGCGTACCTTGCGATTTACCACTATGACCTGAACCCGGACGTGAACCCGGCGCGGTTCGTCGGCGGAGGGTTTCCAGCGCTTGTCCGCAAGCACGTCGGCAAGCTGCTGGTCTCGACGATGGTCATGCTGCTGTCCATCGGTGTGGCGATGATGCTGACGACGAACGAACGGCAGTACGCGAACGTGTTTATTCCGGAATCGATGGCGCAGCAGCGCACGAGTTTCGCGTCGAAGGAGACCCTTCGTGACGCGCTGTACAGCGGGCGGGGATCGGAGGCAGAGGAGCGGGTCTTTTTCTCGACGTACCTGTTCGTTCACAATACGCGCATCGGGATCATGTCCTTCGGTTTCGGTCTGCTCGGAGGCGTGCCGGCGCTGATCAACGGATCGTACAACGGGTTGACCATCGGCGCCATGGCCGGGTTGTACCATTACCATCACCTCGGGTACGAATTCTGGGGATGGGTGTTGCCCCACGGTGTGACGGAAATTCTGGCGATTGTCCTTTGCCTTCAGGCGGGCCTGATCATCGGGTTGACGATTGTGTATCCGGGGGCCAAACGCTGGACGGAAGCGGTGTCCGAGGCCGGGCTGGAGGCGGGTCAGATCGTGCTGGGCACGATCCCGATGTTCCTGATCGCCGGGGTGATCGAAGGGGTGTTGCGGCAGGTGCCTCAGGAGGCGTTTTCCTGGGACGCCCGCCACCTGTTTGCGCTGGCGACCTTCGTCTTCTGGGCGTGGTACTTCGGGTTCTGCGGGGGCCGCGAACGATCGGGGACCGGGGACCACGTACGGCGAACAAACACCATTTTTCAGATGTAACGGAGACCGATGGCAAAACGACAATTTACATGTGAGAATTGCGATCGAGAGCTGAAGGTGGACGAGGAGCGAACCGGCCGGGAAGTCCGCTGTCCACACTGCCAGCACGTGATGATGGTACCGGAGGCCGGCGCGGACGGGTCCACGGGCTCCGGTGATCGAGCCGGAGGATCCGGCGGCGAGGCGACGTTTCAGGAGCAGGAGCCGGTCGAAGAGTCCGCGGATGGGAGGGAGGCGTTCACCGGTACAGCGGAGGGGGAGGGTGCCGGGTCCGCGAGTTCTTCCGGTCCGGCCTCGGCCTCGAAGTTCAGCGTCACAAACGTGATTCAGACCAGTTTCCGGATGTTCTTTAATGACTTTGCCCGGTTTATATCGCTGGGATTGATTGTGTTTTCCCCGATGCTTGTCCTCACGCTGGTCTTACTGTTCGTGACGGGGGAGAAGGAAACCTTTCTGTTGATCTGGCAGGTGGCGAACTGGGGGGCCATTCTGCTGCTGTTGCCGCTGCTCTCCGGCGCCATGATGTACGGCGTGATTCGACGGTTACGAGGGGAGGAATTCGTCATTTCGGACTGTCTGTCCGAGGCACTCACGCTCCTGATGCCGCTGATCGGGGTGTCCATCCTGCAGGGATTGATCGTCGGGGCGGGCCTCGTGCTGCTGATCCTTCCGGGACTGGTGGCCATCACGATGCTGTATGTCAGTACCCCGGCGCTGGTGATCGAGCGAACCGGGGTCATCGACGCCCTGAAGCGCAGTTACGAACTTACCTCGGGCAACCTGTTGCGCATCTATGGCATTATCGTGATTCTCGCCACAATCAACGGCGTACTCATGGCGATGGTGCTGTATGGGACCGTCGGGTTGCACATCCGGGCGGCGACCCTCAGTGAGATCAAAGGATTCATGGCGATGTCCAGCGTGGTGTCCGTGCTGACGAACACACTCGTTTCGATCGCCATCGCCACGACCTATTATTTTCTCCGGATGGACGAGGAAGACACGACGCTGGACGAACTGGTCCACCTGTTTGATTGATCGCGAACCGGCATCCATTCCGCCGATAAGAGCCCCTTTATACGGGCGCCGGCTTCCCGTCGTTGCTCCGGTATGTGCGGTGGGGGATCTCATTTCACGATCTGTTCATTACGGATTGAGAACGTTCCCCGCCTTCACATGATCCATAAGCCTACTGTAATTCACGAGGTATGAGTTGTTAAGAAGATTTCTCTTAAGAGTCCCCGCCAGGGGACGACTCTCTTTCCACGCTGTTAAACAGGAAATAAGAGCCACCCCCCTTGGGGGGTTCGTGGTTGTTCCGGGTCCGTGTTTACCGGGGGATTTGCATCCCCCGGCTGCACATCAGTCGTCCCCTGCGGGGACTCAAGTAGAGGGAAGCGGGGAGAGCCCCGAGGGTGACCGAGGGGGAAGCATTTCTGTTCAGAAAGATAAAGAATAAGAGATGAACCGACCCGTACCGAACAGATATTACACATAAACCCAATGAGATTCACGATGTATGGGCTGTGTTGAAGGTTTCTCTTAAGAGTCCCCGATAGGGGACGGATTATGAGTAGCCCCCGGATGGAATGAACGAAGTGAATGGAA
>CAZQNZ010000165.1:2634-5097 GCA_964594615.1 uncultured Planctomycetia bacterium | reverse complement strand
TACTTCCCGCCAGTGTACGTTTCATCCGGCTCATCCGCCTCATCGACCGCCCCGTCCCCATCATTGTCAAATCCATCCGTTGCTTTATTTGCGATCATGTTTCCGCCCTCAGGCACGTTTAGCGAATCAAACGGCACATCCGCGGAGGATTCCGTCAGCACGACCTCGGATGCATTCCCAAGCGTTTCCAACTCATGCGCATCGAGCAGCTTCTTATTAAGCCGTGATACCCCGACATTGACCGCGGATTCAGCGATGTGCCGTGACTGCAGCTCCTTCCGGCTCTGCTCGTTCTCTTGCAGATTTGATAGAGCTAATTTCATGGTGACCGCTGAGGCCGCGGCGATGACAAAGACGATGATCGTTACGGTGAGGAGTACCGTTCCCCGGTGATGTCTTTCACGTCCAACAGCAACGAGTCTACTCATGGTTATTTGTTCACAATAGGTGTGACGCTTGTACGATACGTTTGATTTGGAAACCCCGTTCGTCCCCGGTGAAATACTTGCTGATCGAAGCTGAGACTAATTTTGACATCCGTCGATGATGAGGCACCGCCGGCATCCCCCCGTGGATCAACGGACTTGTCTGGATACGTGGTCGAGGTGCTAAAACTGATACCGGTCAGTCCCGAGCCCACCTCTTTATACGGAGTAAAGAACGGACTGGACCGATAGGCCTCTTTCCCCTTGCTGTCCAACCAGTTCGGAAGCGCATCGGTCCGTGAACGAGATCTCACAAAGGAGGCATCAATTTTGAGGTCGTGCGAATCCCACTGCGCGTAGTAGTAAATGCGCGTCCAGCCTGTTTTCAGGTCGATCATGTAGTGCAGTTCGATCTCCTCGAACGCCCCTTTCAAACGATCCGGATCATCTTCGTACTTGTTGAGGGACAGCACCTGCGTACTCTCCTTAAAATCGTCCGTCCAGGTGCCCCCCTCCAGAGAGCGGGAGGGATACAGCCGGAACCACTCCACGGACGCCTCCCCGACGGGTCGATCCGCTCCTCCCGGGTTGTTGTTTGTTTCAATTTGGCCATCACCGTCGAAGTCAAACAGATCATGCAATGTGGGCTTGTCATCGTTGTCGGTGGGGTCCATGCCCCAGGCATCCGGGAAGAAACCCGATTTGGATCCCTCGATGTCAATATCGTTGTACTTATCTATTGGCGATGAATTCGTCCGGGGTCCCATGTAGTCATTTGAAAGCGAACTCAAGAGGTCGGAGCTTACGGACGTCCGGGAACCGGTATAGAGCGGATTCTCATGGTCGCTTCTCCACGGTATTTTATAGAAGAAGTCCGTGAGAAAAATGGAATATCGTCGGAGTTCCAGCGTCTTCTGATGACGATTATAGTACGGTGCGTAAATCAGGTATCCCTGCCAGTCCGGCTCTTCATCCGGCCCCTCGCCCACCACAAACTCGTGCTGCTGATTGTAGGGAATGGGAAATTGAAGCACATCCATCGTCGTCCACGGTTTGAGAACCGAGCCGTCATACCGGCACACGTTTTCTCCCGGGTTCTCGGGCTGATAATAATCATTGTAAATTTTGCCCGCACTCGAAATTCCCTTCCCCCCCGCCGGACTCCCGAAGTAGGATGAATTGTGAACGAGGACCCCGTTGTCCATGTAATAACTAAAATTGGATGAAAACATAGCCGTTTTCGGATCGGCCGCGCCTTTATCTGCCCGCCAGGCAAACGGACAGGTTTCATTCGGACATTGCATCATATGCGGATAATATGACACCGGGAATTTATCCGACGCTTCATAATCCGATCCGTCCCGTGTTCTCATGCGCGTATCAACATATCTCAACGAACTTTTTTTCAGGTAGAAGGAAATATCATCGAACACGCGTTTTGCATTCAACTGCATCTCATTCGAAGCGAACTGCTGTTCCTGCATTTGAGTCACGTTACTCATCATTTTGAGAGCCACGCCGAACAGTAGTGTAAACAGGGCCGTGACCACCATGATCTCAACCATCGTAAAACCCTTCTTCATTGCTCGGCTCATTTGACTCATGACACTCGATTAATACGATTTGTTTATCACTTTCGTGAGCGAAAATTTGCTGGTCCCCATGATCCCGTTCCATCGCATAATCACGTTGACTTTGAGCGGAAAATTGGTTCCCGGATCCGAACTGGTTTGATACGTAAGTTGCCCGACCGTATCCCGTCCGTCGGTTGAGGACAGCCCCTCCACAACAAATGTCGATTTGCTGTTCAGGAAATCGAGTAGCTGATCCTCGTCGAACGACTTCGACTGAATCTGCTCCATCATATCAGCGGCAGCCCGCTGAGCTACTTTTTTTTCGCGGTTGTATTCGCTCAGACGGTTGGACTGAATGACGACAGAAGCCACACCGGTCAAGGTGATGGAAAGGACCGCCGTAGCGATTAACACTTCAATTAACGTATATCCCTCAGACCTCGTTTCGGATATCATAGTGATTC
>CAZQNZ010000165.1:0-2534 GCA_964594615.1 uncultured Planctomycetia bacterium | reverse complement strand
TGGACAGTCGTGCCCATTCTCTTGGCTGGTGGTTGACGAAAGTCCTCGCGGGGGTGGTGCTGATCGGGCTCGCCGTTGAACACTACCTGCTCGGGGTCCTTCCTCCCTTCGTCGACGTCCCTATTCGTCTCGGTCAGCTGATGGTCATGATCGGAGGACTCGTTACGGTGACCCACTACGTTTGCGTCCGGCGTCATGCCCACTCCTTGTCCGAACCGGATCAGCTGATGACGGAACGCGGGTTGTACCGTTACATTCGGCATCCCATGTACACGGGAGACCTGATCACGTACAGCGGACTGACAGCACTGGCCCCGGGACCTGTGACTGCTCTCGTTCTCTTCGTCGGAATCTATGCTATCTGGCGACAGTCGATCGTGGAGGATCGCCATCTGGCGGACCGCTTCGATGAGATGCACCGGGAGTGGCGCAAGCGAACCTTCCTCCTTGTCCCCGGTATTTGAATCGCACCCCGCCCGTCAGAATGGACGGTTTTCCGACTATTTTCGACCTGAAGGAGCGGGAAGCGGCTTCAGCCGGATGTTGCGAAAGGAGATCTTCATGGACATGCCCTGGTGAAGTTGAAATCCAAGGTATCCCCCCCCTCGCTTATCCGCCTCCTGCCGGTCCACCACAACAGACATCACCTCCCCATTGATCCTGTGAATGAGCCGGTCCCCCCGGGCAATGATGTGGTACTCATTCCACCCCTCCAGATCGATCTTTTTCAGCAGGGCTTCCGGATCCCGCTCCCTATTTTTCGTCTTCTCTCCGTTTTCGCTAATGACCACCCTCTGCCCCCGTTTGGCCAGAATTCCGCGCCCTCCTTCATCGTAGTTCAAACCGATGTATTTTCCTGCCGCGTCAATGTCCCCCTGGTATCCATGCATGCGATATTTGTTGTCCAGCCGTTTGCTCCGATACTGAATGCCGCTGTTCCCGCTATCGATTTTAAACTCAAGTTTCAGTTCAAAATGCTCGGGCTGGGCTTCTTCCCAGACGAGGAACGTGTTGTACCCGGGATCCCCCTTTGGTTTCTCACCCACGATCGCCCCGTTTTCCACCGACCAGAATTCCGGATCACCACTCCACCCCTGTAGATTCTCCCCGTTGAAAATTCGCTGGAACCCCTTGCCCTCCTGGGGTTGCGCCGATGTCACTACCGCGATTGACGGAAGAAGGAGAAGCGCAAGAAGTATCGTGACACCCTGTTGCCGTGCGGAACATTGCATAACCGTTTTACCCGGTAATCGGTGAAGACTGGATAGATGTTCGAAAACACATCTTGTGTACATTGAAGCTGAAATTCAACCCTCGTAGACTTGCACGCAATCCACGAGGTTACGTCGTCATCTGACCGGTCAACCACTTCTGAAAACTGTTCACATACGAGAACATTCCCAATTATTTTGATTATACGCCATATTCGGATAATATACACTGTAACGGACGAACGATACGTCGGGAATGAACGATGATTGATCTACCGGTTCACTTGCAGACACAACCTGACACTAACAGCACATGGGAGATCCTCTGGAACCACTTCCACGGACCGACTGGAACAAGCGTCGTGCCCGGCATCTAATGAACCGGGCCGGATTTGGTGCGGGCTCCATCCCGGTAAGCACCGATCAGCTCAGCCGGATGTCCGTGTCCGGGGCGGTGAACGGGTTTCTGGAGTTCGACGAGATGACGGACCAGGTGGACGAACCGGATTTCTTACCGAAAAAAAAGCTGGGGTTCTCTACCTACCGGAAACAACTGAAGGACAAGCATCCCGAAAACAAAGAGAAACGGCAGAAGAACCTGAAACGGTACAGAAAGAAACACCGAAAAGCCCGTCGCCGGTTGAGAACCTGGTGGCTCAGACGGATGCACCGGACACATACTCCACTGCGTGAAAAACTGGCCCTGTTCTGGCACGGTCACTTCGCCACGGAAGACCGAAAGGTGAAAAACGCGCAATGGAATTACCAGCTCAACGACATCTTTCGACGCCACGCGGCCGGGAACGTGAAAGAGCTGACCTTCGAGGTCGCCAAATCACCGGCCATGCTGCGTTACCTCGACAACGATCAGAATCGAAAAAAGCATCCCAACGAGAACTGGTCCCGGGAACTGATGGAGTTGCACACCCTCGGACTCGGGCATTTCACCGAGGAGGACGTGCTGGAATCAGCCCGGGCTTTTACCGGGTGGACCATCAAGGAGGGCGAATTTCATTACCGGGAATCCTGGCATGACCGAGGCACAAAATATTTCCTCAACCGGAGTGGCAACTTCAACGGAACGGACATCATCCGGATCATCTTTCAGCAAAAGCCGGTGTCCGGATTTCTGGCACTCAAACTGCTCAAACACTTCGCGGAACGGAAACCGGAACCGGAGGTCATTCGAGCCGTCGCCGAGAAACTCTGGGATAAAAACTACCGGCTCAAACCCGTGCTACGTTCACTGTTCCGGTCCCGTTACTTTTACTCGGAACGTGTGATGGCGTCCCATGTGAAAAGCCCGGTTCAACTGGTGGTGGG
>CAZQNZ010000164.1:0-5114 GCA_964594615.1 uncultured Planctomycetia bacterium | reverse complement strand
AATTTGAGCCAGGATCCGCAGTACCGTCACGTGGTTAAACGACTCAAGAAGAAACTGCAGGAACTGATGGCCCGTCACAACAATCGTTCACTCAAGAAAATGCCGGTGTCCGAAGGGGTCAAAAACAAGCTTCCGCCGAAGGACGTTCGGTAGCGGAATTCAAACGAGTCGTTGAGCGTTCGAATCATGATATACCGATCTACTTTCTCTGTAATCAGCCATGCCCACGTATCGATACCAGTGTGAACAATGCGACGACGATTTTCGGCTCCGCCGGCGGATCGCCGAGCGGGAGGATCCCGCGGAATGTCCCGAATGCGGCGAGACGACCACCGAACGAGTGCTGACGATGTTCTCCGCCCATTCCGGTTCCTCCAGTGCCTCCCGCCCCGATCCCTCCCCCGGCTGATGTGGTTGATGCCCCTCCGTGGGAGGGGATACTTGGCGGGAGTCGTGAGTGGAGGTTTTCAATCCGGAGCTCGTGAAGAGGTGGCAGGAGGACGGTGACGGGGGTCATGTAACCAGATTCGTGATGGAGGTCTCCTCTCCGGGTCGCCGCCGGCAAAAGTCTGTCCCCCCATCCCCGCTCCTGTCCGGCAGAATGTTCTTGACAATACATCAGGCATTGATTAGTGTCCACCACTGGTCCGCTGAAAATCCCCCAGCGTCAGAGATATCACGGAAACAAATGTCCCTCTCTGGAACGGAATACCCGATCCGTGTCGATTTCGTTGGCCATCGGGGTCCTTCAGAAACCATCGGGTCGATATGAACACGAGGACATCGCATGAAGGAGTCGAGTGAAATGAGTCGAAATGAATCGCCGGTGAAAAGCCGGTGTCTCCATCTCGTCCGGATGCTGCTGGTCGTATCGGTCCTGGTGCTGGCTGCACCAACCGAAGTGACCGCACAGGCCCCAGCACCGGACTCAAGCGACCCGGAGGTATCGGAGACGACCTCGAACGATCGTAACGAAACGAGCACTCCAGAAGGCACTCGCTCCGGTGATTCGGACTCCGCCCCTGCCTCAACGATCCAGTTGCTCGACTTGCTGATCTCCCTTCTGATCGTTGCCGTGGCACTTGTGGCTGCTTACCTGGTTCACCGGGTGTTTGGCTGGCTGGGGGAGGTGGCCCGGAAGAGTCGGTACAATATCGATGGCCTTGTCATCAAAATACTCGGCCCTCCGATCTCCGTGCTGGTGGCCACCTTTCCCATACTGTACGCACTGCGACGGGTTCCCGCCATCCATGAGCGACTCCGTACCTGGCCGGGCCTGGAAACCGCTCTGTTGATTTTAGTCGGTACCTGGCTTCTCGCCAGTTTCGTCAAAAAACTGATCAATCATTACGGGATCCCGTTCGCCCGGCGCACCGAGACCACCGTCGACGAGCGACTGATTCATATTCTCGATTTGACGGCCGTCTACGTCATCTGGATTCTTGGTATCCTGGTCGCGCTGAGAACGGTGGGCGTCAAGGTTACGGCATTTCTGGCGTCCATGGGAATCGTTGGACTGGCCGTGGCCCTCGCTGCACGAACGGTTCTGTCCAATATGCTCGGCGGCATCACACTGACCGCCGATCCGTACCTGAACCTCGGTGACCGCATCGAGGTGAACGACTGGGTGGGGGACGTGGTGGACATCAACCTGTACAAAACCACCATCAAAACCCGGGACAACAAGATCGTCAGCATCCCCAACGACGTGCTGGTGAAGGAAATCGTCATCAATCATGAACTACCCGAAGCCCGTACGCGGCTGTCCCTCCCGTTCGGTGTTTCATACGATTCGGACCCCGAGGAGGTCACGCAGATCGTATACGACATCCTCGACGAGGAAGACCGTGTCGAGGACGAGCCCGAACCAGAAGTAAACATGGAGGGGTTCGGTGACAATGCACTGGAGTTCCAAATTCTTGTCTGGCTGGATTCCCCCCGAGGACGGCGAACCGTGCGGAACCGCGTGTACCGACGGATCTTCCACCGGTTTAACGAAGAAAACATTGAGATCCCCTACCCTCAACGCGTCGTACATCAGCCATAATTGGGCGTGTCAATGACCAAAGCGATCGTCCGGGCGATTATATGCGATTATCATCTCAAAGTTTCAAAATGTGTCTAAACGCATGTAGTGATCCTGCTTTCGGACAGAATCTTCAGCCTCCATCAAAAGCATATCCCGGTCATCGTAGCCACACTTCCTCCATCTCCAAATGGCTCTGCCGAGCTCATGATAAAAAACTGAGCGCGCGATACCTTTTCAAAATCCTTTTTCTTCCAACTAACGCATTTCGTCGTGTTTACAGAATATCTCCTTTACAACTCCAAACCCATCTGAAGTTTTATCGTGTATCAAAAGTTTTCTTCTTGATCTGTTAAACTGAACGTTGCAATCGGCTTCTGAGCCCATATTGTACTTCTTTTCAGAAGGGGAGCCTCCTCATGCGTATTCCACCGTACTGGGTCAAAGGAACGTATACCGATCGGGGACCGGACGGAACACAGGAGACCTTCAGTGCGTACGGCTGGTCGTTTAAGAGCGAAGAGCACGCCCGTGAGCGGGCGGAAAAACATGCGAAGAAGGTGTTTGAGCAGGTCACCGGCGGCAATGAACCGGAGGAATATGAATACCTTGAACGACCGATCCGGGAACAAATTGTCGATTCGATCACACATGAAGGGGAGGAAATTGCGAAGATCACACGAAATCGGTATGGTGCGCTGATTCTCAACGCCCGAACGGTGTGCTTTGCGGACGTGGATTTTCCGGAAGTGCAACCGAACGGCTGGTTCGATTCTCTCCTGATGAAACTGTTTTCCAGCCATTATCAACAACGTCTTGAGGAGGTTTGTGAACAGACGGTGGATCGAATTCAGGCCTGGGCTGATGACCATCCGGAACGGTCCTTTCGCCTGTACCGAACACGAGCGGGGTTGCGCCTGCTGTTCACCGACACTTATTACGACCCCACGTCGGAAAATACCCATTCGTTGCTGGAGGAGCTGGGGTGTGATGAGCTGTATCGGACATTGACGGAAAAGCAGGAATGTTTTCGTGCGCGACTGACCCCGAAACCCTGGCGGGTGGACGCCGAACGCCCGCCCGCCGATTATCCGTTCGATAACAAGCAGGAACAACAGGAGTTTCAGCAGTGGCTGGAAATCTACCGGGAACGAAGCAAGTCGCACGCGACCTGCACATTACTGGAATCACGAGGAACCATCCCGGATCAGTCAAGCATTCAGCGGATCGTCGAACTGCACGACGATCATTGCTGTGCAAGCGACGGAGCTCCGCTGGCGTAAGAACGTCCAAGTCCGGCAGATGCCACCATTCATTGTAAGTTCATGATTCCGGATGTCCTGACCCAGCGCAGAAAGGGGTGGTATTCTTGATAGCTGGATCACCCCTGTACAAGAGCCACCGCAAGTGCTGTGGCGTCGGAGAGCGGGGCGGCGACGGTGGCGGCATCGGTTGCTTCGGCCCAGTCGGCGTACGTGTCCCGGTTCGGAAAGGCCTTCACGTACGGGCAGATCGCGCGGTATACCGTGGCGTGGTCCGGTTGCTCGCCGTCCGGTACGACCTGCTCGTCCACCCCGAACGAGAACACGGCCTCTTCCGGGATAACGGTCAGCGAACCCTCACCGTTCGCCTCCGCGGTGATCTCAGTTCCGTCCGGACTCTCGGTCCGGATCTGCACCGGCTCGTCCCGGAGCGCAGCGAGGATTACGGCGTCGTAGAAGCACAGGAAATGATACGTTTCGTCGTCCGTCTTACCCGAGTGTTTCGTTTGATCGTCAGCAAGACACAGATCGTCCACGGAGATCGCTCCGCCCCCGGTGCAGTTCCGCACCACGTCGACCCAGTCACCGAGGGTCTCGATCGACTCATCGTTCGCAAGACGACCGAGCGCCTTTCGTACGTTCTCCGGCAAGGAAGCGGACAGGGGTTGGTTTGTTCCGAGCCAGCGCTCGTCCGTTCGTTGATCATTGTCGTTCATGTTGTGGTCATCCTCGTATCTATAACTGCTCATTCGAATGCGAAGTGGCGAATTGAGTCTTCCCGTGTATCAGAAACCATAGAAATGGAAAAACGTCACTCGCTCCGGTCTTCGTAAATCCATTCCCGCGCTTCCTCCAGGTCCTCGGAAGAAAACACACGAATGTCGCAGGGGATCAGGAGTCCGGCCAGGCGAGAATACGGTCCGACCCAACCGCTGTCTGACACCACGGCACACCGTGAGATCCGGTCGAGGTTTTCGTAACTGAATTTCAGATCGTCCCAGATCACATCCAGGTCGAAACTGGGAAACTGATCAACCACTTCGATAAAACGAATCGTACCGCACTCCTCGATGAGGCGAGAACACACATCGATGATTTCTTGAAACTGCTCCCGATCGATATGCTCGTCATCCACCGTGATTTCCACCACGCAGGCGTCTTGATCCACCCGGATGTCTGTCATCGGGGTATCCCTGAATCAACAAGTGAACAGAACAATATCCCATGTGTTCTGCACATCGTTTTCAAGTGAGCAGAAACAGAGGACGCAGACGTGTCCGAACGCATTGAAACAAGGAATCAGTTATTGTAACGCAATGGCACCAATCGGCCGATATTTGCTCACACGATGCAGGATAATTTTCATCGTGTTCCTGCATTGGCGTCGAACGGTCACTGTTCTCTCGCCACCCGTGCTGAATTCCCACTGATTGCAGACGCCCCAGCGGATGGGCTACATTCATCGCGGGTGAGCAGAAGGAGGGAAGGAATGGTGGGTGAGGGATTTGAACCCTCGAAGGGCACTATGCCCGGCAGATTTACAGTCTGCTTCCTTTAGCCACTTGGATAACCCACCTGGTACTGCGCGGTGATCCATCAGGACGTGAAAAGGCGGATCAGCGGCCTCGTTCCGGCCACTGCGTCCAACCATTCATATTTTTGAACGATTAGTGTACAGATCCCGCCTCCGGATGTCAAGGAGAGGAAAACAGGGTCTTCAACACGGATGTGACCGACATCCGACCCGTACACCATCGCATGCTGATTGTTGGAAGCTGGGAGTCGGATTCGAACCGACAACCACCGGTTTACAAAACCGGAGCTCT
>CAZQNZ010000163.1:0-5118 GCA_964594615.1 uncultured Planctomycetia bacterium | reverse complement strand
TTTTGCAGGAAAGACAGTGACAGGAAATGTTCGGTTCCTCAAACTTATCCCCGCAGTTCTCACAATAGTAGAGGGTATTCACTTTTTCGTAATCTACACCGATGTGCTGCAACTCCTCGTCACATTTGGTACAGACCAGTTTCGACCCCATCCTGAAACTCACTTTCGGACCGATGTGTCCACAGGAATAGTGATGGATCATGTCCGTCAGTGTAATACGAACACTGCGGCAATCCGGACACACTTCTCGAAAATTCAACGTAAACCGACCGCACTCCGGACAGAGATGGATTCTCTCTACAAGTTGACGTTCCAGAAACCCATCCCTGCTCAACCCCTCAAGCGTCGATATGGTGTCCTCTGTGCTGGACCCGAGAAGACGGTCGGCCCAGGGAAAATGGTATCCCAGTGCTTCTTCGCTCGTGAACTCCGGTTCAATCCAATCCCGCTCCTCGTCGCGCAGGGTTTCGAGCAACTGCAGTTTTTTTTCTTGATCCTGTGCCACAACACGTCCTCTAAAACCAGGTAAAATATGTCTTCTTCAGCGAGATCCGCAAACGAACAACCATCCCGGATCGAAGGGCAACACTGGGCTGTTTGAGATTAATCCGCACCGGAACCATCCTGGATTCGAGATCGGATGGGGAACGGGCTAACGGGGTCTCAACCGTTTTCGATTCGTCTGATCCCAGTGGTGAACGTCGCAGATCCACCTCCCCTTCCAGTGTGTTCGTCCGGTCCCCCAGTATCTCCACCCGCACGGATTGCCCGTGATAGATCACCGGGTACTTCTGCACCGGAATGTACGCAATAATCCACTTGTTCTGACTGCTGCCGAGGATCAACAGAGTCTCGTGCTTCCCCACCTGTTCTCCTTCATTTCGTCTGACGTTCTGCACGATCCCCCGACGTGGGGCTCGAACCGTCAAACGCTCAAGCGTTTTCTCAAACGATTTCACTGCCTGCTTCTTATGCTTTACCGTCTGTTGCTTCTCCCGAATGCGTTGTTTTCGTTTTTTCCGATGGTACTCCACGGATGCCTTCAGTTTTTGCAACGTATTCTTTTGTTCCTTCAACTCGGACTCAAGGCCGGAAATCGTGGTTTCCAACTCGTTTACCTGCGAGTTCATATCCTCGTATTTTGATTGTACCTCCCTGTACTCCGGAGTGGAGACCGCTTCCATCATGTACAGGTTCTCAAAACGCCCCACTTTTTCCTTCAGGTCCTGACGTTTTTGACGAAGCCGTTTCAACTGCAATTCTTTGACCTCCTGCCGGGACTGAAGCTGCCTGATAGACTGGCGTGCGGAGGAGATTTTTGTTTGAAGCTCAGGATCAATCCCAGAACGTTTCAGCGTTTGAAGCCTCTGCTTCGCCTCCTCGAATTCAGCCTGTTTTTCCTGATATTTGGATCGGAGGGTGTTGTTTTCCAGCGTGATCAGAAGCTGGTTTTGCTCCACCGACGCCCCCTCGGACACGTGAACCGTCGATATCTCGCCATCTTCCTCTGCTCGAACTTCGGTCGTCTGACCCACAACACGGCCGGTGGTCAGGACGTACTGGGACTCGAGATAACTCCAGACGAGGTAACTGATCGCTCCCACAGCAATCAACCCGACAAACACCCAGAAATACCAGGTTGTGCGCAACGAGCCGCCGGACTCATTTGCCCCATTCTCCTCCAGTGGTTCCTGCTTGTCTCGTTCTTTTGATTTGTTCCAGCTCGTGGATTTCATAGCGTGTTACTCGTACAGGAACCGATCAATCCGAATCAGTGCTGGTCCGGCAGAGGTTGATTTATGCATCCAATACGACCCGCTCATTTCGGAAGCACCGTCCGCCTCATTCGGTGATAATCATTGAGAATCATTCCCCTAAATGACGGGGACGATCTGAACGGAACGGTCATGCTTCGCAGTTCGTCCTGATACTCTCGGGGGGAAAGATGTGCGTCATTGGAGTCCCCCGCCCTGCTGTTCTTCACCACCTCCGCATCAGCAATCTCCACCCAATTGGAGGCCCCGGATGAACGGTTTGAGCCGCTTACGTCCCGTTCCAGAAAGGACGTCAATCGATCACGTGCACCGACGGAGTACCGGTAAATTCGTTCATCAAACAGTCCGGACAGCTCAGATCGTATCCGCTGACGCGATTTTGCCTCCAGGGATCGTATGAACGAAAACGGCACCACATACTGAACCCGGTCCGGGTACGAATCCTTCTGAAATCGTTTCTTTACCTCCTGCAGGCGGTTCAGAAATGTATCCGCATCCACGGCGGGTGGGGATAACTGCTCAATGACCATGCCATCAAACGATTCCGGACTCTGTTGCTGAAACTGCAGCACGGATTCAAGTCGGCGTTTTGCCCGCCCCTTTATCTGCATCTCCTTATTTAACAGGGACACCCTGGCGAACACGGTACCGTCCGAATTATGCATCCCGCGGATCAGGTTGCCAAGAGAGGCATAGGCCCTGTTGGACACCGGTTTATCAATTCTCACCTCCAGTCGGTCATACTCCATGGACTGCAGGTACGTCTGGAGAAACGATCTCTGGAAATCCGGCGCCATCAATCGGCTATATTGGACCATGATTCCCCTTTTTGATGTCTGTTTTTCCACCTGTTCTGTGGGGTTGACGGACAGCGCGTCAGACAGTTTCTGAACAGGAAGCTCCCGGGCCGGTACGCCCATGGATTCGGTCAACTCAAGATACGTCATGAGCATCGTCCGATGCGTGGTCACGGTACCCAGTGAGGTTTCCAGATACTGTTGTTTTCGGTCCCTGTAATATCCCCAGTGCGGAAGAACCCCGTTTTCCTGCCGGAGTTTTGCGTCGTCCCGCTCCCGCTTCACCAGCTTCAATCGCTGACGGTGGGAATCCAGAATGTGTTGCTCCTTCTCCATGGTTTCCATATGGTCCCCCACCTCCCGCTGGATCTCCGATATCTGCTCGTCCATTTGAGATTCGATCGAGTTCAGTATCGCCCATTCCTCCTCATTTCGTGCCTTAACGATGGGCCAGTACAGGAGGGGAATGGAGAACCGCCCATCCGCCACCAGGTCACTCCCCAGAGCGCGAGAACCCACGCTGGCATCATCACCGCCCCCGGATGCCCCATAGCTTATGACTCCTTTTGCCTCGAGTGGTGTGAGTTTTTTCTTTTTGATCTCCCCTCGCTCCCGTCGGTACATTCCCTTGATACGTGACAGTTCCGTCCGCCGTGCGAGCGCACTCCTGACCGCCCAGGGGATCGGAGGTCGGTCTTTAATTTCAGCCACGAGGGGTGTCAGCCGAATGGGGGCATCCACCGGACGATTCATCAGGGTGTTCAGTTTGTTTCGCGCATGGCGCAATGTCATGTTTGTACGCTCCAGTCGCTCTTCGAGTTCCTGAACCACGCGCGACTCCTCCAGCACCGTCCGCTCCACCGATACATATGCGTTCAGACGCCGTTCAACACTTCGTATCGACGACCGGGCAAGGTGAAGACGCCGCCGAAGCAGATCTCGTCGCTTTTGCTCGAATAATATTTCGACGTATTTCTTGAGTGCCAGGTATGATTTCAGACGAACCGAGCGAGCATAGAAACTCAAACGAGAGACAAGTTCTCCCTTTGCCTGCTCGATGGCATAATTGCGGGTCCAGATCCCATCAATCGCCGACTGTGTTAAACTGGCAAGAACCCCCCCTGGATAGAAGCGCGTGATCAGATCAAACTTCGGACCATAGGAGACCCCCTCCCGATCCAGCGCCGCCCGCGCTCGAACGATGTCATAAAGCCGACGGCGAATTCTCGGGTTATGGGACTCCACCCTGGACAATACCTGCTGAACATGCAGTCTGTCTGAACCATTCGACCCCGATTCGAGTGGCTGTGAAGCGTCATCATCACGGATCATCTTGCGGTGTTCGTCCAGATCCGCTGTGTCGGTCTTGATCACCTCATACAGAATGGCTCCCCGCTGATCCTGTGGCCGCTGTCGGCGATATGCCCTGAGCTGTTCCAGGGCATTTTCCTCATGCCCCCGGACGTACTGCAGGAGAGCGGTTTCGAACGTGCCGGTGGCGTGTAGAGGCTCGGGAATGTCCCGTAGCTCCGTGGACGCGCAGCCATACAGCATCATCAGCATCGCACCCCAGATCAGATGATGACAGCACCGAACGCTCATAGATCCCCTTCTGAAATCTTCACAGGCTCAAAAAGAAAATCTTATCATTTTTGTTTCATATATACCAACGGTTACATATCGGCATATCCCCCGGATGAAATCCAAATCGGAACCATTACCCTTGATCATCCCGACGACGTTCGACGTGACAAATTCCAATTCCCATCTGAATCACGGTCTCAATCCATCCCTTTCCATGAACTCCGTTTTCAGAACGTACTGAACCATGTGCAGGCCTCTCACGGACCGTACATCACGGTGTATCGGACGCGGTGGATCTATGGGAGCTCATTCAACGTAATTATTCACCTAAAAAACAGAAGGGATCGTTCTATGCCGATCCATTCTCTCGCCGCCGCTCGAGAATCCGTTCTCACAAATACGCTGAACCCCCGGGCTGCATTTCGTTTGCCCGGGGCTTGTCTGATGAGTTCTCCATAAAACATGCAGGAAGGAGTGTTCCCGGAGGAAGGATCAGAGAACCCCGGATCCGGGGTTCTCTGACTCGAGGTCCGGGGCTAGGAGGCTGTCCCGGCCCGTTGAACCGGTTTCATGCGTAAGGCATCAACCGAGGGTAAATTTGAGGGCGGGCCCGAAGGGTCCAGACGGGTTAGCCCAGGGCAAACCGTCAAAGACGGTGCAGCCCTGGGAATCGATTGGGTTAGATCGATAAAAACGCGTCCTGAAGGGCGCTACATCGTAATTATACAATCGTACAATGGTCGGTACGGCGGAGCATCATCTATCGTGCCCTGGGTATCTTTCAGGGCACGGGGAAGAGGTGCTTCTGATCCCCGGGGCCGCGTCGGCCCCGGGCCTCCTTGCCCCGGGCTTTCCTGTCCCGGCCCTTCGGGCCGAGTAGCTTCCGCAAATTTCAACGTCCGCAAGACAATGGATCGACATGGAACGTGCCATACAATCCAAATACATGCGCATGATCATTG
>CAZQNZ010000162.1:0-5133 GCA_964594615.1 uncultured Planctomycetia bacterium | reverse complement strand
GTCCGCCGGCACGGTCATCGGCTCCACTGCAATTTCCTCCCAGGTCAGTGAGCCGTTCCGCAACGAATCGACGTTCGGGAACAGGGCGGGCAGATAAATAATGCCGAGAAATTCGTCCGGGGTCTCCGTGATCAGCGGATATCGTGAATAGGAGGTGTTCCTGATCATCTCCAGGTTTTCCCGGACCGATCGATCGGTGCGTATGGCACGAATATCGTCCCGGTCGATCATGATGGACCGCGTGCTGCGCGCCTCGATGTCCAGTGCATTGAGGACTTCGTTCCGACGTTCGTCCGACAGTTCCCCTTCGCTGAGAAGACGTCCGAGGTGCTGCCGGAGGTCGGCCCGGGACTGGATCTCGTCCTCTCCTTCCTCCGTCCATGAGCGTGTAAGTTCAATGCCCATGAGATGCAGCGTCCCTTTGGCAAGGTAATCCCCGATGTAGATGACCGGGTATGCCAGCCAGGTCCATGCGTACAGGATCGGCGCGAACAGGGCGGAGACCTCAATGGGTTTTTCCACTCCCAGGTACGTGGGCGTCTGTTCCCCCCACACGGTGTGCATGAGCTGAATCAGGACCACCGACAGGACAACCGAGAGCCAGCGGGTGCGAGCGGTACTCAGTCCGACCAGTTCCGTCAGCGGGTGGATCAGTTCGGTGACCCCCGGTTCAAACACCACGCCCAGGAGAATGCTGGTCAGGGTAATCCCCACCTGACAGGCCGTCAGGTAGATTTCCAGTTCCTCGGTCATATCCCAGGCGAGCGAAAGCATCCGCCGGTCCCCGAGTTCATCCCGATCGAACTGACGTAGCCGGGTGAGTGCAAATTCGGTGGTCACGAACATGCCGTTCAACCCCAGCAGGAGGAATCCGGCAACGATCCGAATTGTCATTTCGAGGCCGCTCATGAGGATTGCAGGAAGCTCCGTTATTCAATCAGATACGTTTCGCGGTAGAATATTCTTCGTTCAGGGATCGGGACCGGGGACGTTCTTCCCGGTTTCTTCATGTATGGTTCAACCGTGAGGGTATAGCCGGTTTCCAGGCGACCAGAAACCCCGGAGGCATGGAAGCTGATCAGATTTTGTTGTTACTTTCAAATTTTTTTTGAAAGATCCGATACTTCATGCCCCTGAATTATTCTTTAGTGACCGGTTATCAAAGTGAGCAACAACACAGGCTGGAGAGCCTGTGCGACATCGGCGCCGGAACGGGGCTCGCTGGTTTCTCAATGTCCGGGAGGAGTCGGACAAATGTTTTCTGAGCGCTGGACGGCCGGCATGCGGTGGCTTGCACGGGCTGTTCACTGGAACGGAAGTGCCTCGCTTTCGTGTGTTTTTGCGTTTGAACGTACGGTGTAGAGGTCTCATTTCCATCAACCGATACGCGCTGATCGGTGGTGGGCGGGACCTCCGGGAAGCGGCATGTTCTTCACTGTTTGCCTCACGAAAGCAGGCCGTATACTGGAGCGAAATCGCCCTCGATTTCGCATGGTTATTCATTTTGATGGAATGATGAGCTACCACCACTCTGTCAGGTTTCAGCACCGGCGATCAGAAGGGGATGGGACGTCCGGGATCGATCAGAATCCACTTCGCTCACCGTCCCGAAAGCGAAGGCGCTTTCGTTCCCAGTTTCGAACAATTCAGGAACGCACTGGAGACGATCACGTGATCATCGAGGGCCGGACGTTTTGGGAGTACGTGATCCTTCGGCGCCGGATCGGGTGATGTTGAGACTTACGTTGCAGGAAAACGTCCGGTTTTGGGTGAGTGCCGGTGTTGTGTCTCGTCGGCAATGTACTTTTGATCGTCATTGTCTCCTCGAATTGCCTTGTTATACCCTAAAAATCGGACGCTGAATATACGCATCCCCGTTGCGGAAGGGGTTTCTATGGAGCGATCCGGCGGGCAGGAGCTGTGTGATGACGTCGTTCACTTCGGGGACAAAGCGAACCCCGCATCCCCGAAGAACGAGAGAAGGAGGTTTGGAGGCCGTTGATATAGGGTAGGGGGGTATGGTATATTATCTTCGAAATGGCATGTTGTTTCAGAGGAACATCATCATGAGTGCACAGCACGCGGAGTCGGAAACCCCTCAGGATATCGAGGCCCTTGTACAGCGGATCTCACGGATCCGCGGTCAGGTGGAAGGGGTAAAAAACATGATCGAGAACGAGGAATACTGCATCGATCTGATCAATCAGATTCATTCCGTCAAACGGGCCCTGGACGGACTGGCCACGCAGATCATGGAAGACCATATGAAAGGGTGTGTACGTGACGCGATCAATTCGGACGATCCGCTGGAGGAACAGGAAAAGATGAATGAGTTCATGGAAACGGTCCGAAATTTTTTGAAGAAATAACCTGATTCAACCCGGAGGTGTTGAGCAATGGACACGAACAACGCGTCGTCCGAACAGGTAACGCTTGCCATTGAGGGCATGACGTGTGCCAGTTGTTCCGCCAGCGTCGAAGAGGCACTTGCGTCGCTTGAGGGTGTGGAGGAGGTGTCGGTCAACCTCGCCACCGATCGGGCCACCGTACGGTTCAATCCGGATCGTCAATCCGTGGAGGACCTCACGGAAGCGGTCCGCGACGCCGGCTATGACGCTGAAGAACCCAAGGGAGACCGGGCGTCGCTGACGCTGGACCTCGACGGCATGTCCTGTGCCTCCTGCGCGGAGGCCATTCAATCGGCCCTTTCCGACCTGGAGGGTGTGCGGGAAGCGGATGTACAATTTGCTACGGAGTCGGCATCGGTGTCGTACGATCCGGATCGCGTATCGTCCGATCGGATGCTTCAGGCCGTGGGCGACGCCGGTTATGACGCAGCGGTTCGCTCCGGCGCGGCGTCCGAGACGGACATGACGGAGGAAAACGAGGCGTACCGGCGGGCGCGCAACCACATGATCTGGATCTGGCTCCTGACGGCACCGGTCATTCTGTGGATGATTCCGGAAATGTTTTTCTCGGACTGGTTCGAGCACACGCCACTCGCTCCGCCTGCCTACGACGTGGGCATGGTCGTGTTCTGCCTGCTTGCGATTGTGATCCCCGGCCGGGAGACATACGTCTCCGCATGGAAATCCGCCCGCAATCTGACCCCGAACATGGATCTGTTGATCATGCTCGGTTCGGGAGCATCGTTTCTGACGGGTGTGGTCGTGGTCGCTGCGTGGGCGGGCGGATTCGGTCCCATTGCGGTGGCGAATTACGCCGGTGTGGGGACCATGATCCTGGCGTTCCATCTGACCGGTCGTTACATCGAAAAGAAGGCGCGCGGACGCGCGTCAGAAGCCATTCGCAGGTTAATGGAACTGGAGGCGGACACCGCCACGGTGCGCCGTGAAGGGGAGGAACGTGAGATCCCGGTCGAGGAGGTGAAGGCCGGGGATGTCATGATCGTGAAACCCGGCGAGAAAATTCCAACCGACGGGGAGGTGATCGAGGGGGAATCCCGGGTGGACGAATCCATGGCGACCGGCGAATCGATGCCGGTGGGCAAAGAACCGGGCGACGAGGTGATCGGATCAACGATCAACCAGAACGGTCTGCTCGAGGTCCGTGCGACCAGGGTGGGGGAGGACACGTTTCTTTCGAACGTCATCGAGCTGGTCCGCGAAGCACAGGGGAGCAAGGTGCCCATCCAGCAGTTCGCCGACCGGGTGACGGTGTACTTTGTCCCGACGATTCTGGTAATTGCCCTGCTGTCAACCGTTTCGTGGCTGCTGTTTCCCGGGGTGATGAAGGTCCCGGCGCAGTGGGCGTCCACATTTCTTCCCTGGATCAACCTCAACGCGAGCACGCTGACGCTTGCCGTGTTTGCCGGGGTCGCCGTCCTGGTGATCGCCTGTCCGTGTGCACTCGGACTGGCCACCCCCACGGCCCTGATGGTGGGCACCGGAAAGGGTGCGGAGAACGGCATCCTGATACGACGCGGTGAAGCCATCCAGACGATGCAGAACGTGGATACCGTCGTGCTGGATAAAACCGGCACGATCACACAGGGACGCCCGGCGGTGACGGATGTCGTACCGGCGGAGGGACGGACCCGTGACGAACTTCTCGCTCTCGGCGCCAGCGTAGAAACGGGATCGGAACACCCGCTCGGCGAAGCCATTGTTCGCGAAGCGGAGGAGGAGGGGGTGGATCTGCAGGAGGTGTCCGATGTGCAGACGGTGACGGGAAAAGGCATACGGGGAACGGTCAACGGACAGCGGATTTCCGTGGGCACACCCGATCTGATGGAGGAAGCGGGCGTCAACACGGAATCGATGAACGACACGTTCCGCTCCCTGCAGAACGACGCCAAGACCGCTATGTACGTGGCCAACGAAACGAACCTGCTCGGGATCATCGCCGTGGCGGATCCGCTGAAAGCGGATTCGCGGGAGGCGATCAGCCGGTTGCACGAGCTGAATCTGGACGTGGTCATGATGACCGGGGACAACCGGCCCACCGCGCAGGCGATTGCCGATCAGGTCGGCATTGATCGGGTGTTTGCCGAGGTGCTTCCGGACGAGAAGACCGAACAGGTCAAGCGTCTCCAGGAGGAGGGAAAGGTGGTTGCGATGGTGGGCGACGGCATCAATGATGCACCGGCCCTGACGCAGGCCCACGTCGGCATCGCGATCGGAACCGGAACGGACATCGCCATTGAGTCCGGCGACATCACCCTCGTTCAGGGCGACCTCTCCTCGGTCGTGAAAGGCATCAAACTTTCACGGGCCACGTTCCGCAAGATCAAACAGAACCTGTTCTGGGCGTATATTTACAACACCGTCATGATCCCGGTGGCGTTCATGGGCTGGCTGCACCCGGTGATTGCCGAAGCCTGCATGGCCCTCTCGTCCATCACGGTCGTGACGAACTCCAACCTGCTGCGCGGACTCGATCTGGACGAGTGAGCAGGGCACGATTTCGGAGGGGTCAAACGTTTTCGAATGGCCTGCATTGTCGCGCCTTTTCAGGGCGCGCCTGTAATTCACTCGTCCGATTCCCCAGGGTTGCGCCGTCGTCGACGGCTTACCCTGGGCTGGAAAGTTCGAGCCCTTCGGGCTCAACGATCAGTTCGTTCGGCATCGTCTAAATATGCACTTTTCATCACGGCCCAAAGGGCCGGAACAG
>CAZQNZ010000161.1:0-5145 GCA_964594615.1 uncultured Planctomycetia bacterium | reverse complement strand
TCAGGGGAATTTGTTCCTCCGCCACCACGGTTCGAAGTTCCCCATTTGTGCGAACAGCAAAAGCGGGTTTTCGTTCCTTGATGTAAAGCATGTAACCGAAGGACTGTCCTCCACGAGAAATAATCGTGCCATTCGAAGACGAGGCATTGATATGAGCCCCCACCGAGAGCGGCTTTCGACTGGGATCGAGGTTCTGCGGAGGGGACTGATCTCCGTCGTCCAGCTGTAACACCTGTTCCAGTTCCACCGAATCCACCGTTTCCTGAATATGCTCGGCCTGTACACGCTTTACAATGGCCTGCGTGCTTTCCTCCGGATTGGTGTCGCCGTATTTTTCCTGTAACTGGTTCAGTTTCTCTTTTAACCGCTTCTGCACGTCCGCGTACTCCGGATCCCCGTATACACTCTGGAGTTGTTCGGGGTCCTTTTTCAGGTCAAACAGCTCCCACTCGTCGATTTTGTAGTAGTGGGCAAGCGTGTATCTCCTGGTTCGAATTCCATAATGTCGCTGTACGGCATGCACAGCATTTGCTCCTTCATAGTAATGGTAGTACATCGCGTCCCGCCAGTTCCCGGGATCGTCCCCTTTCATGAGCGATACGAGGGATCGACCCTGAATTTCGTCTGGAATTTCCGTTCCGGCAAGGTCCAGGAGCGTGGGGGCAAGGTCAAGGTTCTGTACGAGGTGCTCATCGACGGATCCGTCCTCCACCTGCCCGGGCCACCGCACAATCAATGGCTGACGCAGGGATTCCTCGTAGATCCACCGCTTGTCAAACCAGCCGTTCTCCCCGAGAAAAAAGCCCTGGTCCGCGGAGTACACAACGATTGTGTTCTCGGCCAAACCCGATTCCTCAAGATACGACATCAGGCGTCCCACGCTGTCGTCAATGCCCTGGATCACACGCAGATATTCCTTGACGTAACGCTGGTACTTCCAGCGTAGCCGGTCCTTCGCCGACATGCTTTCGTAATTTTCATGGAAATATTGATTCTCATCCCGGTACGCTTCGATCAACCGCTGTTCCTGCTCGTCCGTCAGATTATTTCTGTTGACAACTCGATCCCAGTTCGTCGAACCGCCACCGGGCTTCCGTTGCATTTTCAGATCCCATCCCCACTGCATGTGGTTGTCAATTTCCATTTCCTGATTCTCGGCAGCGGAGCTGAGCCCGTCGTAATTGTAAAACAGGGAATCCGGTTCCGGGAGATCCCGATCATCGTAGACGTCCAGCTTGTCGGGGGCGGGGACCCAGTTTCGGTGTGGAGCCTTGTGATTCATCATGAGCATAAACGGCTGATCCGATCTTCTCCGTTTCTTCAACCAGTTCAGAGTCCGGTCCGTGATAATGTCCGATGTGTGACCGGTGTAGGATTTGTCCTGACCCTTTCGTCGCATGGTCGGGTTGTAGTACGGGCCCTGTCCATACAGTACTTCGTAATAATCAAATCCCTGTGGGGCCGTTCCAAGGTGCCATTTTCCAACGATGGCGGTTTGATAACCTGCCTTCTGAAGGAGTTTGGGAACGGTCTGAATCTGCTTGCTGATGGATTCGCCATTCGTCGGAACACCGTTCTTATGGCTGTGAAGCCCCGTAAGCAAAACGGCGCGGGACGGTTTGCAGATGGAATTCGTCACAAACGCATTGTCGAAACGCATACCCTGCTGTGCCAGCTCGTCAATGTTCGGCGTCGGCGTGTGGTCCAGTTCCAGACCATAATCGAGGTTACCCTGGTACGCTCCCATCGCCTGCGGCGTGTGGTCGTCCGAATACATAAAGATTATGTTCGGACGGTCCTGCTGTGCGTGAAGCGCACCTGATATGCCGGAAAGCATGACGAAACATGTAAGGATAACCAGCTGAGCCGTTCTGTAATGGGTCATGTTATTTTTAAAAAATCAAAAGAAATTTGTCGTTTCCTGGATTTGCTTACCGGAGATTTATTAGACGCGTACAAGTTCAACAGTACCCGTCCAATTTGCCGTAATACATTGATTTACACTGGTGAAATGCATTCAGATTTTATTCGAATCAGGAACTGGTTTAAATCGACCTGACTTGCAAAACGGACGTGCTCGAACTGTTTCAGGACCTCAAGTTCAAGGCACCCTGCCTGAAATCTCCCACAGACACCAGGAGGAGAGCCGCGACCGTCCGGAGGACGACGAAAGCAGGACGTGAGTTCATATCACGTCATCTTTCGTCCGAAGTGCGATGGAGGAATGATGCCACTTAACGTGGCATCATCCTTCATCGGGAGCGCACTTCCTCAAGACGATTTAGCAAATTCACTCAATATCATGTCATGTGAAAACGACCACGAGCCGCACATCCCGATCCCGTGTTTGCCCCGTTATCCTGTTATGGAAGACACCTTCTGGAAAGGGTGAAATTCTGTCAAAAATCATTATAATGACAAACAACGTTTTGTATCACCATAATCGGGTTTCTTGTGCCGCCATCTCCTGTACTCTTCGGCTGGGTTTATCGTTTCTGATGGGAAGGAGCTCCCCAATGTTCCCACCACGGATCCGGACCCGGTCGAAGGAATATGCAAAACGTGATGGCAACCCCGAGCAACGAAAACCGAACGGGCTCAAGCGCAGTTATTGCATAACTCGTATCAGCCACCATCTTCTTTTGAATTGATAAATTGATCTGGAACAAAACTTATGTCCGACACTATCAACAAAGAACAACTGAAAGATTCGTTCAATCACGACGGAGAAGACGTTGCGTATTATTCGCTTGAACGGCTCGCGGATCAGCTGGGAAAAGACCTATCGGGTCTCCCCATCAGTGTGCGCATCCTGCTGGAATCCCTGATCCGGAACTATGATGGTGAAACCATCACCTCGGATCACATCGAGAGTCTTGCCGGCTGGTCACCGGATGATCCGGGGGGCATGGAAGTGCCGTTTCACGTGTCCCGTGTGTTGATGCAGGACTTTACCGGCGTACCGGCGGTGGTCGACCTGGCCGCGATGCGTTCCTGCCTGGACCGTGAAGAGGAGGACCCAAACAACATTCAACCCGACGTTCCTGTCGACCTGGTGATCGATCACTCCATTCAGGTGGACTCGTTTGGTGTGCCGGACGCGCTTGACATCAATACGAAACGGGAATTTGAACGGAACGAAGAACGATACCGATTCTTAAAGTGGGGCCGGCAGGCGTTCAACGACTTTACCGTCGTTCCGCCGAAAAGCGGGATCGTTCACCAGGTAAACCTCGAATACCTCGGTAAAGTGGTGATGAAAAACAAACAAAACGGCGAGGCCCTCTGTTATCCCGATACCCTCGTCGGCACGGATTCCCACACGCCAATGATCAACGGACTCGGCGTGCTCGGTTTCGGCGTCGGTGGAATCGAAGCGGAAGCGGGCCTGCTGGGGGAACCGGTGATTATTCCGTCGCCCGAAGTGGTCGGATTCCGGATGACCGGTGAACTGCGAAAAGGCGTCACGGCCACGGACCTTGTGCTCACGGTCACGGACATCCTCCGTCAGCACGACGTGGTCAGTAAATTCGTCGAGTTCTACGGCGAAGGCGTAGAAAAGCTCACCCTTCCGGACCGAGCAACACTCGGAAACATGACACCGGAATACGGGGCGACCGTGTCCCTCTCGCCGGTGGACGAAGAGACCTTGAATTACATGGAACTGACGGGACGGGACAAAGAACAGGTCGAACTTGTCGAGCAGTACATGAAACGACAGGGCCTGTTCGGCGTGCCGAAGGAAAACGACATTGATTACTCCATGGAAATCGAACTGGACCTCTCCGAAGTGGATCCCTGTGTGGCCGGTCCGAAGCTGCCGCAGGAGAAGATCAAGCTCGGGACGCTCCAGAACAATTTCGAAAACCGCCTGAAGGAAGCCGGAAAATCCCTGCCTGACGGATCCCCGGAAGCGGACGCCGGAACCGACCAGTGGTCGGACGACGGCGGAAGCGACGGCGGTGGCGTTGCGGTCAAAACAGGCTCCGAAACGAAAATTGATCACGGGGATGTGGTGATCGCGGCGATTACCAGCTGTACCAACACCAGTAATCCCAGCGTGATGATGGGGGCCGGTCTGCTCGCACGGAACGCGGTGGACGCCGGTCTTGAGGTGCCGGACTACGTGAAAACGAGTCTTGCGCCCGGTTCACGCGTCGTGACGAAATACCTTGAGGAGTCGGAACTGCTTCCCTCCCTCGAGGAACTCGGCTTCGGCGTTGTGGCGTATGGTTGTACGACCTGTATCGGAAACAGCGGTCCGCTTCCGGAAGAAATCGAACAACAGATCAAGGAACGGGACCTGCACACGGCCAGTGTGCTGAGTGGTAACCGGAACTTCGAAGCCCGCATCCATAACCTCGTGCGGGAAAATTACCTGATGTCCCCGCCGCTCGTCGTGGCGTTTGCGCTCGCGGGCACGGTCGACATCGACATGGAACATGACCCAATAGGACAGGACAACGACGGAAACCCGGTCTACCTGGACGACATCTGGCCGTCACAGGAACAGATTCAGAAGACCATTCATGACAACGTCACGCCGGACATGTACCGCGAACAGTACGCGGACATCTTCACGCGCAGCGAAGAGTGGAATGAGCTGGAGGCGCCGGAAGGCACGTTGTACGACTGGGAAGAAGACAGTACGTACATCCAGGAACCCCCCTTCTTCACGGGTGACTTCGATCCGTACGAACCGCCCGGATTCGAGGACATCAACAACGCACGCACGCTGCTTGTTCTTCCGGACAACGTGACGACGGACCATATCTCACCCGCCGGCCAGATTCCGGAGGATACTCCGGCCGGTCAGTACCTGAAGGAACAGGGCGTTGAACCGGCGCAATTCAACTCCTACGGTTCTCGCCGCGGAAACGACCGTGTCATGACCCGGGGAACCTTCGCCAACGTCCGAATTAACAATCTGATGGTTCCCGGCAAGGAAGGAGGATACACGAAACACATGCCGGACGGTGAGGAAATGACCGTCTATGAAGCGGCGATGAAGTACAAGGAGGACGATGTCCCGCTCATCGTCGTGGGTGGAAAAAACTACGGTTCCGGAAGTTCCCGGGACTGGGCCGCGAAAGGCACGGATCTGCTCGGTGTGGACGCCGTGGTGGCCACCAGCTACGAACGGAT
>CAZQNZ010000160.1:0-5161 GCA_964594615.1 uncultured Planctomycetia bacterium | reverse complement strand
TGAGTGACACCGTTCCGCATAAACAGACCGACAACGTCATGGCCCTGTTCCTTCAGGAGGGCGGCGGTGACGGAGGAGTCGACTCCGCCGCTCATGGCGGCGATCACCCGGTCCTGATCCGGCTGCTTGCTCATGGTTCTGCAATCCGAAATCGGAAGAAATGAAAGGCGCTGAAGGTGACGTTTGAGAAATAATGAATCGATTATTTTAAAGCGAAACGGGGCTTCGATTCAACGAAAAAAAATGATTGATGAAGCCATGAACGAGTTTTGCTCTGGTCATGCCATTCAGGTTCCAGTACTTCTTTTTTCGCCGTTTTGACGTCCTTGATGAATCTTCCTCCCGGAAAGGAAGGAATCGAAAATGAGGAGCTGAGGTGGGGTCACAATGTTGTCCACGGAAAATGAACAGGGTTCAGCAGGGGGAGCAAGCGGAAGAAATGCCTCCTTCAGATCATGAACAGTTTATTTTACGGATCCTCGGTCCGCCAGCTCCCTGCTGGTGCGTTCCGCTTCGAAAATGCGTCTCATCGCGTGCTCTGCTTTGTCACTTCGACTCCGAAACCCGTCCGAAGGACGATGAAAGCAGGGCGTGACTAAACGTCACGTCATCTTTCATCGAAGACGCGGTTTCATCGTCGAAAATCCGTGCACAGCACATGATGAGACGCACTGAGTGCGTGACACCTTTTCAGACGAGGTCTATTTGTCAACGGCCCATCCGTCCGTGCGAAATGTGGAGGCGGGCAGTCCTTCACTGTTAAGAAGGTTGGGCTTCGCCGTATCACCCCATGCGTACCGGACCGCAACGGGATGCTGGACGTCATCGGAGTGGACGATGACCGTATTTCCATCAATTTTTGCGTTTGCCGGATGGAACGTTCGATCCGGACCGGCAATCTGGAACTGGTTGAGTTCCGCCCCCGAACGAACCCGCAGACCATCACCGGTGTGTTTGAAATAGATCGTCGCCTGGTCCTCCTGAATTGATACTCGTTCGTACAGGGGACCGGATGCAACGGTATTTTGATTGTATACCTGCTGCAACGCCCAGCGAGCCAGTCGTTCTCCGACCGGTTGTTTTGTGCGGGGATGGATGTCCTCCGGGTTTCCGTAATCGTTGATCACCGCGATGCCCGTGCGGGGAAGCAGACGGTGTGTGCGCAATTGAGCTTCCCAGAGGAGGGGAAGGGAGCCTCTATTGCCGTAGTCGTAGGGTGCAAGTTGAACGTAATAGAAGGGAAAATCCCCCTGCTGCCAGCGGTCTCGCCAGTCACGGATCATGGTGGAAAAAAGTGTGCGGTACTGATACGGTTTTCCGATATTTGATTCCCCCTGATACCAGATGGCTCCGCGTATCGCGAAGGGAATGAGCGGGCGGATCATGGCGTTGTGGAGGACGGCCGGGTTGTGTCTCGTTTTGAGGTCCTCCTTACTGGACAGGAGAGAACGAAGTTGTGGATGTGTGTGCAGGGCGGATCGGGAGGTCCATGCTTCGGCTTTACTTCCTCCCCACGCGGATTGAATTAGACCCACGGGAATCCGTTTCTGTTTCCCCGCTGGCTGTTCCAGTACCCGGTGGAGTCGTCGACCGAAGAAATATCCGACAGCGGAGAATTGACGGATCGTCTCCGGGATGACAGGGGTCCACTTCACGGATTTTTGCAGGCGATTCTCAGGTGTCTCAGAGGCCATTCGAGGAAGCTTAAACAGTCGAATCCGATCAAATTGTGCCTGTTGTACCGCCTGATCTTCTTTTGCTTCACGGGTGTTCTGAAGGTGCCATTCCATATTGGATTGACCGGAACAGACCCAGACCTCGCCGATAAGAACGTCGTTGATCACAGTACGGTCGGATCCTTCCACTGTGAGCCGGTAGGGGCCGCCCGCTTTCAGGGACGGAAGATCCACGCGCCAGTGCCCGTCCTCGCCGGCCGTTGTGGATCGTGATGTGTTATGAATGGACACCGTCACACGCTGGTCGGGATCGGCCTGTCCCCACACCGGTATGGACTGATGCCGTTGAAGAACCATGTGATCCGAAAACAGCTGCGGCAGGTTCACTTCGGCCCGTGCTACTTCCGGGACCAGAACAAGAACCAAGATCGTCATCAAACTCGTCCACACGGAGGTGTTCATGGGATTTCGCTGTAAAATGGTGTGGGAGTCGGGGACGGGTTCCGAACAAACGAGTGCCTAAGCGGAAGAATTGTATTTTGAATGGTGGGTAAATTACAATTTGCATTCATACCCGATCAGGTCAAGATTTGAGAGAGTACGATGGTTGCGCCTGCCCGATTTCGGCATGCATTCATCCTGCTGGTGTTCTCGGTGGGACTGGTTTCCACATCCCCTGCTGCCGCGGATACTTCATCCCCCCCTGACCCGGAGGAACTGGAAAAGCAGATCAACCGGGGGACGTATGCCCGCGTGATCGATCAATTGAAAACGGATATATCGGAGACAGAAGGGACAGTCGAACCGGAGGTCCTGCGGACGTTACTGCGGGCGTTTCGTATCACGGGCAGTTACCGGGAAGGGATCCGCCATGCGGAAGCGTATCTGGATCAGATATCGGATCGGCGCGATCCTGCGGGAGCAGCGATGAAGATTCGTGCCGACCTGGCGCAGTTACTCTTTCTGGCCGGCAAAACGGATCGGGCACTCCGGGAGGCCGAGCAGGTCATTGAGCGGGCCGATGATCAGATGAAGGCGCGCTGGATCCGGGTGCGGGTGTTCCGGCGCACCGGGCGGTACGACGCGATGGAGGCCGATTTCGAGTACGCTGCCGAGTACGTCAGCAACCGGGAGGACCCGATCCCGGATGCCGAGACGGTTCTGAACCTGTGTCGGATTCGCTGGCTGGACGGCCGCTGGAACGGGGAGACACGCGTGGTCCAGTCCGTGAACCGTCGTCTCCAGCGGGCAAATGATCGATTCGAGAAGCACCCGGAGTTGCGCACCCTCTGGGCGGATCTGTTCCGGAAGAAACACCGGGACCAGGAGGCCCGTAGGACGTATCGGGAGGTGCTGTCGTTCAACAAAAAATATCCCCCGGCGCTTGTCGGTATGGCGACGATCATGCTCCGCAACCGCACGTCGTTGCGGGTCGGAGAACAGCAGGCCTACAGCCTGCTTGATCGGGCACTGTCGGTGAATTCAACCTTCCTGCCGGCACTGGTGACTCGGGCACGACAGCAAATGATCAAGAACAAGCAGGAAGACGCCGGCAACACAATTCAGAAAGCGCTTGACGCTCACCGAAACGCCCCCCAGGCCTGGGCACTCAGTGCGGTGTATCATTACCGGCAGGATCAGATGGAGAAATACCGGAAAGCACGCCGAAACGCATTTCGGATCAATAAACGGTACGGCCTGCTGGATGCCATGCTCGCCCGAACGTTAAGTGAGGACTTCAAGTATGTCACGGCGCGCAAATTTTTTCGAAAAGCAGCGGAGCGCAACCCGAACCTCTGGACCGTTCAGCGTGATCGGGGGATCAACGAACTGCGGCTGGGAAACGAACGGCGCGGGAAGAAGATCATCCAGCGTGCGTTTCAGAAGAATCGGTTTGACGTGCTTTCGTACAACATGCTGGAGTTGCTGGATAAGCTGGACCAAAAATTTGAAACCTCTACGATTCCAGGGTACCGGGTCCGCATCCATCAGAAAGAAGCCGGTTACGCGCAGCCGTACGTGCATCGTCTGCTGGAGCGTCTGCGTCGGGAGTTCGTCGAACGGTATGACTTTCAGCTCGATGAACCGACGCTGGTGGAGGTGTTCGAGGACCATCGTGATTTCTCCGTGCGGACGGCGGGGATGCAGGGGCTCGGGGCGCTCGGCGCCTGTTTTGGATCGGTCAGCATCTGCCTGTCTCCCCGGGCAAAGGACCAGATGGGTTCGTTTAACTGGGGGGCGATTCTCTGGCATGAGATGGCCCATGCGTATGCCCTGCAGATGAGTGACATGAACGTGCCGCGCTGGTTCACGGAGGGACTGTCCACGTACGAGGAGGGCCGGGGTTACGCCTCCTGGGAACGGGAAAAAGCGCATCGACTGTTCCGGGCCTGGAAAGCGGATAAGCTGCCCACCATACCCGAACTAACGGCGGGGGAAGGAGGCGGACTGTTGACGTATTACCTTTACGGGAGTGTCATTATTGAGTACCTGGTCAAAACCCACGGATTCGATGCAATTACGGATCTTCTTCGATCGTATGGTGAGGGACATTCGACAAAAACGGCCTTTCAAGACGTTCTGAATGCCACTCCGTCCGAGGTCCAGAAACAGTTTGAAAAATACCTATCTGACCGATTTGGTTCGATGCCATTTCGTCCGCCGGTCACGCGGATACGAACCGGTCGTCAAGGAGCAGGTGAAAAAAGCGAAGACGTTCAAACGATGCCGGTCCCGGTCCCCGATCCGTCCGATAACGGATCGTCCTCCTACGATCAGGTGATCAACCGGGCACGAGTTCTCAAGGCACGCGGCCGGCTCAAACAGGCGATGAAAAAAGCCGAGACCGCGCGGGAGAAGGACCCGGATCGACCGATGGCCTACGCGGTGATGGCGGACGTGTACTACGAAAAACAGGATTGGGTGCTGGCGATGAAGCGGTACGACGAGGCGTACGAGCGCGGGGCGGGGGATATGAAGACCCTGCTACAATACGGCAAATCGCTTGAAAAACAGGATCGGATCGATCGAGCCATAGCAATATACGAAGAGGCCCGCGAGGCCTTTCCGGGGTACGTGGACGAGGAACTGAATCCATACCTCCAGCTGTTTCCGCTGTATATTGAGAGGAAACAGCCGCAGAAAGCCATCCAGATGCTCGAAGGGTACACGAATCGAGCACATAAAGATTTTTCAAACCACATGAAACTGGCGTCGCTGTATCACGACACCGGCCGCTGGAAGAAGGCCCGGGACCTTCTTGAACGGATGGTGTACATCAATTACCGTGATCTGGAGCTGCACCGGTACCTTGTGGATGCTTATGAAGCACTGGAGAAGTGGGAACAAGCGCATACCGAGCGGTACGTCATCGTTGCACTGCTGCGAGATCTGGACGAGGAGAACGATCGCTGGAAGCAGCTCCTTGCGTCCAACCTCTACCACGCAGCGCGGATGAGCGTGAAACTCGGTGAAACGGAACGAGC
>CAZQNZ010000159.1:0-5161 GCA_964594615.1 uncultured Planctomycetia bacterium | reverse complement strand
AGCCCCGGGTTTAGCGACGTGAAACGAGCGCAACCCGGGGTAAAACAGGGAGATGTAGACATGGATTCCCGAGCGGAAGCGAGGGAATGGATCGCATGGAACGCACCATCCACCAGAACCCCACGACATACACAAATTCTCCAAAGACCAAACACATTCGGTACACGGATCCACTGGATCGGCAGGATCCGAACGAAGAAGGTGTGGAACAAAACGACGGATCGATATCCGGGTCTTTTGACCAATTTTGGGGAACGGTATGTTAACGATGGCATTCACCGAATTGTTCATGATTTTGACGCACAGGCGCGGAGAAAAAACGCTATAGTGGTAACGGTACGTCAACAGATAACGGTCGGAGGACGCGCGTTGGGGCGGTTCGCGCCTTTTCCGATCTCATCGGCTTGATTGCCGTTTGGACCGCTGTTCGTCATCCTCTTTTTTGATCACGCGGGACGGGATCGGTTTTTCGTGATGCGTTCCGAATATGATCTTTTACCCCTCGGTCACCCTCGGGGCTCTGTTATCTTCTGTGATCAGGCGGGGGGCGTCCGGTTCGGATCGATCCGATGGTCTTCGTTCGTGCGTTCGCCCGGGGATGCGAAAGCACTCCAGAACCGTTATAATGGTTTCGTTCAACGATTGTACGTATCCAGACCTCCGTGCCGGATTGCTGATCGAAACGACGTTCTTCGCCGCACCGCTCGTGACACATTCCCGCTCACTCATTCAGCCGGAGCAGACCTTCGATGATGTACAGGTGGAGAAAAACGATTGCCATCGGGCTTTTGCTCCTCGTCTCCACGGCGATCGTGGGCTTCGCATTCCGGTACGTCCTGCAGCAGGAAGAAGCGGACGAGATGAGCAAAAAAACGTTTCAGTTCGAGGACTCCACGAGGACCCCGCCCGCATCGGAGGACGATTCGGACCCGCTGCCCGAAACCCTGATCGGCAATGTCCAGCCCTTCCGGGAAACGACCGTCAGCGCTCCGGTCAACGGAACGGTACGCAGGCTCGACGTGCGGGAGGGACAGAAGATCGACGCGAGCATGATTCCGGATTCCTCCTCGGAGGCATCGGTCATTCAGTTGAACGGCTCGCCGGACCCGTCCTCCGGGGACCCACATGCGGTCGTGAATTTGCCCCCCTATCCCGCTGAGCAGGTCCTCATTCGTCTGGACGCACGAAAGATTAAACAGCGATTGAACGAGCTCAACGCCGAGATCCGCAAGACCCGTCTGCAGCTCCGGGACGCCAAACGCACGGAACGGCGCATACGTGACGCCATCGAGCAGGGAGGAGCGGGCACGGTGTATTCACAATCGGACCTGGACCAGGCGGTGCTGGAGGTGAACGTGCTGGAGCAGGAACACGAACGTCTTCGGTCCCGGCGCGAACGTCTTGCTGAAGAGGCAAAGGATCATTACCTGCACGCCCCCTATCCGGGCACTGTAAATGAAGTCCATACGGAGGTGGGGGAATGGCGAGCCGCCGGACAGCCGGTGTTCACGCTCATGGACCTGTCCCGGGTGAAGGTTGAATTTTTCGTCACGGAACGGATGGAACCCCGCATCCGGGACCGGACCCGTTTCACGTTCACCGTGGATGCGTTTCCGAACCGTTCCGAGCCGTTCGAGGGTCAGGTACACAGTATTTCGCCGGCCACGGACGCGGATCATCACCGGTTTAAGGTGGTGCTCTCGCTGCCGAATCCGGACGACGCCCGGCTCAAACCCGGCATGATCTGTCGTGTTCACATGGAGTAACCGCCTCACCGACCCGGCAAATTCATGAACATTCCGCGCTTTTCGGTCTCTCAACCGGTTCTGGTCAATGTGCTGGTCCTGCTGATCCTCCTCGGGGGCGCCTTCTGCTACATGACCCTCAGCCAGGAGGTCATGCCGGAAGTGCCGCTGAAAATTGCCCTGGTTCAAACCTCCTACCCCGGGGCATCCCCCGAGGATGTCGAACAGAATGTCACGGCTCCGATTGAGGATCAGATCGAATCGGTGGAGGGCATTGACTACTTCTTCTCGGTCTCCGTGCAGGGCCGCTCGGTGATCATCATTCAGTTCCTGGAAGAGGTGGAGGACGTGGGGGACAAAGTGCGGGAACTGCAGCAGAAAGCGGACGTCGCGGAGGAAGATCTGCCGGAGAAAGCGGAGGATCCCATCGTGCAGGAGCAGGAATACACCATCCCGGTGGTGTCCCTCGCCATCAGCGGTGAGGTGTCACAGGAACAGCTGAAATCAAGCACGGAACGCCTGCAGACACGCATCCAGCGCATTGAAGGCGTCAACAGCGCGACGGAAATCGGCGTGACGGACCGGGAAATTCACGTCAACGTCGACACGACGCGCATGGAAGCCTACGGACTGGATCTTGCGGACATCGAACAGGCCCTGCGCTCCGCCAGCCAGAACCTGCCGGGCGGCGATGTGCGCACGGATCAGGGAGAGGGAATTGTGACAGTCAGGGGGGAACTGGAAAACGTCCGTCAAATGGAGGAAACGGTTCTACGCAACAGCCCGAACGGTTCCATGATCCGGCTGGAGGACGTGGTGCAAAACATTTCTCCCGGCTTCGAAGACCGCTCGTTCCTGGCAAGGGTGAATGGAACCCGATCGACTTTGCTTGTGGTTAACAAGTCCACCAGCGGGGATGCGATCCGAATTGTGGATCGGATCCGGGACCTGATGCCGCAGTGGGAGAAGACGCTTCCGGAAGGGATGTCCCTGTCACTGCACAACGACAGCAGCAAATACATCCGCCGCCGACTGAACACGATGAACGACAGTCTTCTCTGGGGGCTTGGACTGGTGCTGTGCGGGTTACTCCTCCTGCTGCACTGGCGTGTCGCTACCATGACCGCCCTCGGGATTCCGGTGTCCCTCGCCTTCGCCATGATTGTCCACGCGTGGATGGGCGGGACCCTGAACATGATCACGCTGTTCTCCTTCATTGTGGTGATCGGCGTGATCGTGGATGACGCGATCATCATTTCGGAAAACTGCTTTCGGCACATCGAGAACGGCCTGGATCCCGCACGGGCCGCCATCGTGGGGACGAACGAGGTCTTCTGGCCGGTGGTGCTGGCGGTCGCGACCAACATCGCGGCGTTTCTTCCGCTGCTCCTGATCGAAGGGCGCATCGGGAAGTTCACCATGTGGATTCCCCTCATCGCGATTTTCGCGTTCCTGGGCTCCCTGATCGAAGCCTTCCTGGTGCTGCCGTCGCACATCGCGGATTTCGTTCGATCGCCGGGCACCCACAAACGTCAGCCGATCCTGGACGGTGCACGGGTGGTGTATCGCTACATCCTCAAGCAGTGTCTGCGACTGCGATACGTGGTGGGTCCGCTGTTCCTGTGTCTTGCCGCCGGCACGATTTACTTCGGCTTTACCTATATGAACATCGTGTTCTTCGACAACCAGTACCTGGATTATGCCCGGATCAGCGTCCGTGCCGATCACGCGGCGGGCCTCGAGGACACGGACCGGAAGGTGCTGGACCTCGAACAACAGCTCCGATCGAACCTTCCGGACGGTGCGATCGACTCCGTGATTTCGGTATCCGGCCGAACGTCCAGCCGGGGCGGCTTTTTCCGAACGCGGCACAACATTGCGACAATGACGGTCGATTTCTCGCCCTCGTTCTCCAGTCAGCACGGCAGCGAGGAGATCTTCAAAATGATGCGGGCCGCCATAACGGACACAAGCGGCCTGCAGCGTCTCCGGATCAAGGGCATGAAAGGCGGACCGCCCGAGGGGCGTGACATCCACGTCGAAATTTCCGGACCTGAGCTCGAACGAACACGCACATTGGCACAGCGGGCGGTCGAGATTCTGCGGAACCAGCCCGGTGCAATGAACGTGACAACCAATTACGAACCGGGCAAGTGGCGCTACCTCGTCCGTCCGGACCGGGACCGGGCATCCTACTACGGCATCAACACCCGTCAGATTGCCGGCGCGGTACGCGGCCTTTTCGAGGGAAACGAGGCCATCGAACTGCAGCGCGGCGAGGACCAGGTGGACGTGCTCGTGCGGGGACGTGACTCCAACCAATTTCGCCCGGATCTGCTGAAACAGTTGACGGTCCGTTCGGAAACCGGGAGCGTGCTTCCGCTGGATTACCTGATGACGGCGGAGTGGACACAGGGAGCCGCTTCGAGAACACGGTTCAACGGCCGTCCCACCGTGACAGTGTACGGGGACGTGGACGAGGATCGCACCTCCATTCCCGATGTACTGGCGCCGCTCAAATCGGCATTTCGACCGTATGAAAACGAATCGACGGCGTACGACGTGAAATACAAGGGAGGACAGGAGGACATTGATCAGATGGTGACGTCCCTGTCACGGGCCGGGGTGCTGGCCGTACTGCTGATCTTTCTGCTGATGGGCACCCTGTTTCGAAACGTCGGCCATTCGCTGGTGGTCCTGTTTACCATCCCGTTCGCCCTGATCGGCATCATCCTCGGCATGCTGATTTCCAACCTCCCGCTCGGGTTCATGGCGCTGATGGGGACCGTCGCGGTGGCCGGGGTCGTGGTGAATGACAGCATGATCCTGGTGGATTTCGTGAACAATTCCCGGTTGCGGGACAACAGCGTCAACTACGGGCTGCTGAAAGCCGGCACGCTCCGGTTCCGTCCGGTCATCCTCACCACGATTACCACGATGGCCGGTCTAATGCCGCTTGCCGTGGGGGTGTCCGGACAGGAGACCATCCTGATTCCGATGGCGCTGGCCATTATCTGGGGCATCCTGTTCTCCACCCTCCTGACCCTTCTTGTGGTGCCCTCCCTCTACCGCATCGCAGAGGACGTCTACCGGTTCTTCGGAATGGATCCGCTCTCCCACCAGCGGAAAATGCAGGAACTGGACCGGGACGAGACCGATTCCGAATAAGCGCGCGGGCGTTCTCTGCGCAAATGCGAATCGATCCCCTCTACCAGCTCACCATCCACCCCTTCACACTCACCACTCGCGTACGTTCGTGGCTCCCCTCCTCCTGTCGTACCGATTCCGTCTTCCCCAATGACGGTGAATTAAGACTGAAGCGTTCCAGGCGATCCACCCAGCCCTTTCATCGAAAGGGCTGGATCCAAAAACTCACCTGCCATTGGACCCCGGGTTCCGCTCCGTTTCTCTCCGCT
>CAZQNZ010000158.1:0-5204 GCA_964594615.1 uncultured Planctomycetia bacterium | reverse complement strand
TAGCATGACTACGCGAGAAAATTAAATCCCCCTTGCTGGTGATTCCGATTTTTATCGGAAGGAACCACTTAATATCACCAGAATCAAGGGGGAGATCTCATGTTACCCGAGGATGTCAAGAAACTCAATATCTCGCTGGCTCGATTTCTTTCCGCTTTTGAAGATTGTTTTGATCATTCTGCAAGTTACAAGAACTTCACCTCCTACATCCGAGGTCAGGTCAGTGACCTGCCCCGTAAAAACGTCCGGCAGATTGCAATGAAAGAGGACGTTCCTGTACGGACACTGCAGGGGTTTCTGGACGAAGCAAAATGGGACGAACAGATCATTCCAGATAAGATTCAATCCTATGTACGAAGAAAGCATACAGGGGAGGAAAACATCGGGGTTCTGGATTGTACATACTTTTCAAAGCAGGGAGATGAAACGGCCTGTGTAGCACGACAGTGGAATGGGGAAAAGGGAAAGAAGGGAAACTGTGTGGTCTCGGTAAACCTCTCCTTTTGTTCGAAGCAGTTTCACACGCTGCTGGATACCTCCCTGTACGTACCGAAAGAATGGATACAGGATCAGGACCGACGAAAACGAGCCGGTATCCCGGCGTCTATTTCGTACCGAAGTACCCAGAAGATCGCTGTCGACCAAGTCCGCCGAGCACGGAGCAATCAGCTCCCTCTGGACTGGATTAGTTTTGATGAAGAGTTTGGAAAATCACCAACGTTTCTGGAGGAATTGGAGCAGATGAACCAATCGTACGTGGGAGAGGTACCCCGGACCTGTTCGGTCTGGACAAACCATCCGAACGTGATCGATTCTGCCGAAGAATGGCCTAAACGAGGTAGAAGACCCGAATTTCCGACGGTGGATCCGGACGCACCGGACGCGCTGCAGTTAAATAAGATTCTGGATCATCCGGAGGTATTTCATCAATCCGAATGGCAACCCGTGCATATCAAGGATACCTGCAAGGGACCAAAAGTTTGGGAGATCAAAACCGCCAGTGTGTACCACAAGCGTGAAGGGCTCCCGTCCGAGAAACGGTTGTTGATCCTGGCCCGCAGTCCGTTTACCGGCGAAATGAAATATTTTCTTGCATATAATCCCGGGGGAGCGGATCTATCTACGCTTATTCGTGTGGCGTTTAGCCGGTTTCCGATCGAGCTTTGTTTTCGAGAGGGGAAACAGGAAGTGGGAATGGGAGATTTTGAAGTGCGAAAGTACCCGGCCCTGAAGCGGCATTTGCTCATATCCATGATCAGCCACCTGTTCATAAGCGACCGGACCGATCGTCTGAACGAGTTCTATCCGGACCTGACCAAGCCACAGCTAAAGCGGGCCGTTGACGCCATGATCCAGACCGCACAGATGTCTCCAAGACGAAAAGAAAAGCGTCTCGAACAGGTCTGTGAAAAAATCCGGTATACTCAGAAGCGGAATAAGGCGTCCTACCAGGCGCATGAGAAGAAACGAAAAGAGGAACTTGAGGAGATGGGATATGAGATATCAAAGATGCTTTCCTGTGTGCGAAAAGATGAATGACATAACTGAATCATGAACTCAAAGCCGTGCCTGGAGCAAATAAAAAGACCGTCGGATCAGTGCAGGGGTCCTGTATCCAGCATGACCCTGAATCGATGAGATAAAGATTGCGATAATTGGAACCTTTATCTCATATCGAAAAAATTGAATATTTGTTCGTCAAACACCCGAGATAACGTATTCTTTTCAGAGCACAGTCTAATTTTCTCGCGTTGTCATGCTAGACCCCATCCGAAAAGGGGATGTGTCTAAGGGCACATGACCTTCTCCGTTAACGTTGTCTTATTCGTCCCCGTCCCCATTTCGTCGATCTTCCATCAGTAAAAGATCGGCAAACGCAATCGACGCACAGGCCTGTATGACCGGAACGGCCCGCGTGACAATACAGGGATCATGACGCCCTTTGATTTGCAGCGTCGTCTCCTCCATCGTTTCTAAATTGACCGTCTTCTGCTCCTGTGGAATACTGGACGTCGGTTTCACCACCACCCGAAACACCACGGGCATGCCGGTGGTTAATCCCCCGAGCGTCCCTCCGGCATTGTTGGTTTCCGTCACCACTTCTCCATCTTCGATCGCAAACGGATCGTTATGTTCGCTGCCCTTCATGCTGGCGGCGTCAAATCCCGCACCGAACTCAATGCCCTTCATCGCAGGCATGGACATACATATTTGTGCCAGCTTGGCGTCCACCCGTCCAAAAAACACGTCGCCCAATCCCCCCGGTACCCCCTGCACAACAGTTTCAATGATTCCGCCCAGGCTATCCAGATTCTGCCGGGTGTCATCGATGGCTTCCGCAATCCGCTCATTCGCTTCCTCATCCGCACACCGCACCGGCTCCTCAATCATTTCTTCGGAGAGCTCTTCCGGCTCCACTGGAGGCACCTCGTGCTCACCGATCTGAACAGTGTGTGAAATGGGCTTCATTCCTTCGTCCGCAAGGATCTGCTCGGCCATGGCCCCCGCAATTACTATGGGAGCGGTGAGCCGGCCGGAAAAGTGTGCGCCCCCACGCCAGTCCCGCGCATCCCCGTACTTCACCCAGGCCGTGTAATCCGCGTGCCCGGGACGAGGGGTGTACATTCGCTCCTTGTAGTGACTGGAATCCGAATCCTTGTTGTGTATCAGAAAGGTAATGGGACTTCCGGACGCACGCCCTTCGAAGAGTCCCGAAAACGGTTCGGGCCGATCCGCCTCGTCTCGCTGTGTAACGATGCGGGACGTCCCGGGCCGCCGCTGGTTCAGGCGTTTCTGGATGTGATCCATGTCCACCTCCTTCCCCGTCGGGAATCCTTCGATGGTCACGCCGACTCCCTCCCCGTGAGATTCACCAAATATCGACACGCGAAACCGTTCACCAAACGTGTTCATGCACCTCTTCTCCGTAATGAATGTTCGTTTTGCTGTAGTTGATCGTGTGTTCGGAACCCATATTATACGGGCTGCACCGGGAAGTTCGTACCCCGCACGAACTAAGACCTGCAGGGATTTGCCCCTCACTTCCGGTCCAGTTCGGTATCAGACCGATTCTCACTTCCGAACCGCTTTCTGTCATTTTTGCTCCGGTACCTCCCGTGGTACAATACATTTCACAGTCCTCTGAACTTCATTATAAGAAGCACTTCATGAGTCACGCGTCGCCTCCTCAATCCGTGGACGTTGTGATTGCAGGGGGCGGTATCGTCGGGGCGTCCTGCCTTTATCACCTGGTGACGGATACCGACCTCAAGGTATTACTACTGGAAGCGAGAGGCGTCAACTACGGCAGCACCGCTCGCAGTGCGGCGGCGTTTCGCCATCAGTTCAGCAGCCGTGTGAACGTGCAGATGTCGTTGTACAGCGGACGTCTATTTGATCAACTCCATCAGGAAAAGGGAACGGAATGCCTGCTCGTTAAAAATGGATACCTGTTCCTGTACAGCGACGAGGACCGATACGAACAAGCCTCCCACCGCGTTCAGCACCAACGTCAGGCCGGCGTGGAACCGGTTCAACTGCTTGACAGTGAAGATCTTCGAAACCAGTTTTCTTACATAGAAACCGACGAGGTCTGTGGGGCCACATGGTGTCCGATCGACGGGTTTGTGCACCCCGAACGCGCATCGAGAACGTTCATCAACCTCGCGTTTGAACAGGAAAACACGTATCTTGAACAAAACTGTCCGGTCACGGACGTGCTGGTGACGGATCAACAAATTGATGGCGTCGTGGCAGACGGGGAAACGGAAATAAAAACCGATGTGCTGATCAACGCCGCCGGCGTCTGGTGTCAGCAAATTGCCCGAGCGGCGAACGTCACGTTGCCGGTGGCCCCCGTTAAACGGTACCTGTACTTCACCAACCAGTTTGACGACCGTGACGTCACCGACTTTCCCATGACCGTACGTGATCTCGGGGCGTACTTTCGCCCCGAACACAATGGCCTGATGATGGGCTGGGATCGACAACCCGAAGTGCCAGAGGACCTGGACACATACTGGAAGCAGGACTACGACTACGATCGATTGTACGACGAACAGGATCGGCTGGAGGAGGGATACGGAATCGGGGTGGACGGATACGGATACGAAATTCTTGCCAGCTGGGCGGAGTGGATTCCGTTTCTCAACCAGGCCGGACTGAAAAACGTAAGTTCCGGGTTTTATCAAGTGACCCCCGACTCCAAAGCCATCATCTCCACGGATCCACGCCGCGAGGGACTCGTGCACGCGGTCGGTTTCTCGGGACACGGCGTGATGCACGCCCCGGCCACCGGTCGGGCCGTGACCGACCTGGTTACAGGAACGAACAGCCAATTCGACCTCGACGCACTTCGACTTGAGCCATTCCTCAACAACGAGCGTCGGCCGGACCCGGAACAAATGGTACTTTAACGGAGCCACTCCATTCCGTTTCATCCTGAATACAACCACCGTATAATATGCGACACGGTGAATTTGCCGTTTTCACTGCCTGTCCTCTTTTCCATTTATATTAACGATGAATTTATGTCGGAACTTGTATTTGACGCCCTGCTGGACAAACTGATTCCCATTGGCCGGGAACGGGTGCAGGAAGATCAGGACGAATTCCTTCCTTTCGCCGCCGCGATGACCCCGGACAATCAGATCAAGTACGTCGGACCGGAGACGGAACAAACGTTTCCCTCCCCACCGGATGCCCTGAAATACCTGAACGCCGGCATGAAACGAATGGCCGGAGAAGGAACCATTCAGGCGTCCGCCCTGGTTTCCCCCGTACGCGTCCAGCTTCCGGACGAAACGGAGGAAGCCGACGCAATTCAGTTCCATCTCGAATACGAAGACGGATCCGCATCCAACGTATACCTTCCGTTTGACATTGACGAACTCACCGGAGACGTTTCCTGGGGAGACCCGTTCGAGCTGGAGGCGGAATCGCGCGTGTTCGAGCAATAAAAATTTGTCTAATTACGCCCGACCCGAACGAATTCCCTTTCACTTGAAATTGCAAACTTAATTTTTTAAGCTTCTTAACCTGTAAATCTCCGTTCAAGATTGAATTTGTTACAGCATCTGGTTCGCTATGCACAATCAACTCACGTCTCGATTACAGTTGAACCGATTGAACGCCAGTGCTGTATCCGCCATACCTCACTTCCTGACCAACAGCGCCCGCTGTTGCTGTATGGATTCCAACTGTTG
>CAZQNZ010000157.1:0-5210 GCA_964594615.1 uncultured Planctomycetia bacterium | reverse complement strand
ATTTGCAGATGGATCTCTGGAATAACAACCTGAAACAAAACGTTCGTTCATCGGGGCTGGTAATAGCCCGGTGGGTCGGTGACAATACACGCTGGTTCCGAATTCTGATGGGTTCCGGACGCTCAGAGAACCCTGGACGTCTCGGTCCGATCTTCAGCTAACCCTGCTGAATAAACCTCATAAAATTTCTTCGTCCAAGCATCATGAAACCCTCCCAGAACAACGACTCCGAACAAAACGTCTCTGAAAACCAATCATGGTCCTGGTCGAAAATCTTTGCCTGGGTTCTCGGGGTGTTTCTGTTTTTGATGCTCCTCATCTATTTTCTGGTTCCCCCCATCGCCGCATCATTCGTTCGTTCAGGCATTGTCTCAACCGTTGAGGCACAATACGGCGGGACATGCGCGATTGAGTCTCTGTCCCTCTCCTGGAGCGGAACGGTCCACGTTAGGAATATGACCGTTAAGGATCGCATGGATCAAACCATGATTTCCATCGACGAAATTGAGGGACACGTTGATCCAATCGCTGCCATCGGCGGCGCCTACCGGGTGCAGGCAAGCATCAGACGTCCCACCGTATCCGTTCGTCGATTGGAAAACGGTCGTCTGAACCTGGTGTCTCAACAAAAAAGCGGGACGAACTCCAGCCCGAGCGCAAACGGCTCCGGACCCTCGACTGCGTCAAACGACGAACTGCTCTCGTCGATCACCGGATCGATTGAGTTGACGGGCGGCACCGTCCGTATTCTTGGGCCGGAAGGTGATCAAACGGAACTCCGGGATCTGGAGGTCCGTTCCACCCTTCAAGGAGCCGACAAACCGATTGATCTTTCTCTTTCCCTGCGTACCCCGGGAGATGAAGGGGGACAGTTCATCGCGAACGGCACACTTCAACCGGATACATTCCGCAACGGATCACTGGACGCACGGATCGAACAGTTTCCGCTGTCGGAACTGTCCGCCGCGGCGGCGCTGTTTTCGCAGGCTCGAAATCTGAAAGGACGGGTCGACGGGACGCTGACCCTCACTCGAACAGAACAGCTCACATCAACGACCGACCTGACGGTTCGGGATCTTCACCTGGACGGATTCGGTGAACCGATTGACCTCCGGGAAGCAACGCTTTCCCAGGAATCGTCCCTGGATCCGGAGGGGACCGGTTCCGTTTCGGCCCGTCTCAAGAGCGGACAGATGCTGACCGCTTCACTGGACGGAACGATGAAGCAGTTGCTGAACCCGAATCGTTCCCTGAATGCCACCTGGAACGTGGACTCCAATCTGAAGGAGGCCAGCGATCGCATCCCGGCGCTGCTGAACCTGAACACCGGATGGCGATTGGAAGGGACACTGACCTCGGAGGGAAAACTGGACGTACAGTCAACCACCGCCTCGGACGGGGCAGTGTCCTACAACGCCCAGTTTGACATGCAGGCAAACGGCTCGTCGGTTCGGGCCACCGATCCGGAGGGACAGACCGTTTCGCTCGGTGATCCCTCCTTTAACGCGGATCTGTCCACCGGTGTGCGGGCGACCGATGTGTCCGGCTCCGTGGGTTCGATGCGGTTTGATTCCGGACAAATCCATACACTGTCCATGGATCTTCCCGGCCTGAAGGGGTCTTTCTCCGGGGGCTGGCAATACCGTTCGTCCGCACCGGAGTTTGATGATCTGTCCGGATCTCTGACGGCCGACCTGAGCCAGTTGCGGTCCAAACTCGCTCCGTTTACCGATTTTCGAGGGTACGAGGTCGACGGGATGATCGATCTCACGCTGAACGGGTCCGGATCGGAGCCGTTCCAGACCACGGGACGAATGACCACCTCGAACCTGACCGTCTCCGGTCCCGACATGCCGGACACCGGGCCATTTAACCTGACCGTAAAACAGTCATCAACCGTGGGTGCGAAGAATGGGACCGTACAGCTGGATAACCTTGAGCTGAGCGGGGAGGGATTGGCGATCCGAATCTACGACGGACGACTCGAGCGGGTTCTGCAGACGGACGCACACGCAGAAGCGTCCTGGAACGCCACGGCGGATCTTGGCGTGCTCACCGAGAAATTTTCGTCCGTTCTGCAGCCCCGGTACGAGGCGCTCCTGAACCGACCGAACGTGCGAACGGTTCATGGAACGGTTGAAGCGGGCGGAACACCGGCGACCGTTGAACTGCAACGGAGCCGTGATGGATGGGGTATTAAGGGGGCCGGAAACATGGAGGTGCTGGAACTGGCATGCATGCTGGAAAACGGTGAGAAGATCTCATTACGCGAACAACTGGTCACTCGCGTTCGGGGGGGTTCGTACCGGACCGGGACGGGCACCGCCCGTCTGGACAAAATGGAACTACAAACCGCCGGTCTCACACTGGATCTGAACAATACCGCATTCCATCCGATGGATCGCCCACCCCACATCACCTCGCTCTCCGCCGAATTTCAGACCGACCTGTCCGAGCTTCAGAACCTGACCCGGATTTATGGCTCGGACCGTTCTGCGGGGATGGACGGCAAGATGGAAGGGACGGTCGAGGTCTCGGGAGAGCCGGCCGCACCGGGGCGGATGAAGATGACCACGAATCTGCAGTTCAACGGCGTCAAAATGACCGGATTTGAACAGGGCACAGCCGGGCCGTTTACCGGTCGTCTGACCAGTTCCGAGGACCTGATCGACCTCCGTGAACAGAAAACAAGCCAGTTCCACGACGTCATGCTCGACACGGAAGGCATGACCGTGAGGGCTGCCGGGACCGCCACGGGACTTGGAGGAGGCGTCCCGGAATCGACAAGCCTGGATTTGAGCGGAACCGTTGAATCACCGGAGACCGTATCGGCGCGCTTGAGACCGTTCCTCGCCGGTTACCGCCTCAGCGGTGAACCGATACAGGTTCAGTTGAGGGCAAGTCGTTCCTCTCAGGAACTCAACGTTCAAGGACACAAGATTTCGTCGTCCGCTCTGGAACTTGCGGGTGGATGGTTTGGTGAGGAAGCATGGTCTGTGAACAACCTCCGATCCACGGGAGCCCTCACGCTGACCGGGGACAGGGTGAGCGCCGATCAGCTGAAGGTGTCCATGGACGCGGGGAGGCTGTCGGTGAACGGTGCCGTTCCCTTCGGCAGCTCGTCCGAGGGGAACGTGGACCTCGAATCCCAGCTCGATGTGTCACTTGCCGACATAAAACCCCTTCTTCCCGGTGCGTACCGGGAGGGGACACTTTCGGGGGCTCTGAGCGGTCACCTGAAATTTGGCGGACGTCCCGAACGGATGACGGTGACCGGCAAGTTGTCGTCCGGAAACCTATCGTATGCGCCCCCCCGGCCGGATTCGGTTCGGATCGATCAGGAAGAGGTGGAACTGACTTCAAACCTCACGGTCGAGTTGCTGGACGACGTAAGCAAGCTGGATCTGGAGTCTCTTGCCCTCGATAGTTCGTTTCTCCGGTTTCAGGGGAACCAAGCGGCGCTAAAGGTTTCGAATGGACGGATGTCCTGGAGTTCGTGGGAGACCTCCCTCGATTACCACCCGGATCGGCTGGGCGCCATCGCCGGTCCGATGCTTCCTCAGGATGTCAAATTATCGGGGACGGACTGGCAATCCGCGCGGTTCACACTTCACTCCGGCGAAGCCCCCATGGACGCGGTTCCATATGCGCTCCAGGGGGAAGGAACGTATCAGGTGAATCGGATCGAATGGAAAGGAACGGAGCTGAAAGGGGATGGAAACGTCAAACTCAATGCCGACCTCGGAACGGTCACGTGGGATCTCACCTCGGGGGAGGGGGCCATCAAGGGATCCGCTGAGTTTGATCTGCGAGCCCCGGACCAGCTGCGTTCACCGGAAGAGCGAAACCATCGTTTTAAACTGAATGCCCAAAACGTCAAAACCCGGCAGCAGATGGGACCGTACCTCCAGATGCTGCACCCATTGTTTGCGTCCGTTGGAGGGGAAACGGAGGGCACCGTCGACCTGTCCTTTGACCTGAACATGACCGGTCCACTTATGGGAGAGGAGCCCATGAAACGCCTGGCCGGCCCCGGCTCGTTGCGAGCCAGCAACGTGCAGATTCGCTCCGGGTCCTTTGCCGGGCAGGTACTGCGTCTGATCGACGAAAAATCCTCCTGGAACGTCAGTATTCCGAAGGTGGACATCCGCATCGACGGACGCCGTATTCATCACAGCAATTTCCCGATTCAGCTGTCCGACCACCGGGTCACGACCTCCGGCTGGATTTCAACGGATGGCAATTACCAGCTGGATGTTACACTGCCGGTCACCCAGCAGTTGATTGAGAGATATCCACAGCTCAAGTCCCTGAAAGGCGAGTACCTCACCCTCCCGGTCAAACAGACCGACGGAAGCCCGTCCATTGATATGCAGAGCGTGATTCAAAAAGCGTTGCAGAGGGCGATCGAAAAACAGTTGCAGGATCGTCTGAGAGGGCTGTTTCGCTGAGGATGAATCGGTTTTTGAGGAGGTCGTCCGTACGGGAGGCGCACCGACGATTTGAACGCCAGGGGCGTGTGATATATAAACCCAATCGTCGCAGAATTCGGGAAGACGGGTGAGAGGCCCGCACGGACCCGCCACTGTGACCCTGCTTCTTTACGGAAGTAACAACCGTTCGGTGTTGCTTTCCCACTGAATCCTTGACGGATTCGGGAAGGGAACCGGGCGGTCGGGGAAGTCAGAAGACCGGCCTGCGACACGGGAAGTACCCCTCGGGGATGGGGGAAGATCAAAAACGTTGATCTCACCTCCCTGTATCCCTCCGGATACAGGTTTTTTTACGTCCCTCCCTCCCCGCGTTCGTGGCGTTCGACGACGGGAAGCCGGTGTGAGTCCGGCGCCGTCCCGCGACTGTCATCCGTCCTGCCGTTCAGTGTCTCGGTGGGATCCGTTCGACAGGATGGGCCACTGCCCGGGTCACCGGGCGGGAAGGCGTCGAACGGGAAGGAAAGCCAGGAGACCGGATCGAACGCCTTCACCTGTTTTTCGAATGTTGATTGAACCGGTCCACGTGGATGGACTGCACAGGATCATGAATCAGTTTCTACGCCCGTTCGTACTCTTTTCGATGTCGATGTTGATTCACGTGCCCGTCCTCGCACAGGAATCGAGCGAAACCGAGCCATCCACCGCCGATGAACGACAGGAGGAAACGGTGGACAAAGCGGAAAAGAACGGCCAGCTCCGGGAGATCGTGGTATCGGA
>CAZQNZ010000156.1:0-5240 GCA_964594615.1 uncultured Planctomycetia bacterium | reverse complement strand
TGCGGGGATAAGTTTGAGGAACCGAACATTTCCTGTCACTGTCTTTCCTGCAAAAGTGAACACGACGTTTCCAGCGTGGAGGAGCGCGATATCCATCGCTACGAGTTGTCGGCCCGGGGTGTCCGCGCGGTCGAGGAGCAGTCCCTGGAAATGGCGGAGGACGGTGCGGTCCTGTTTGACGAAGATTACGATATTTTTTCGTTTGAGATGTTCAGAGAACAGTTGTCGATCGAGTTCCACCGTGCCAGACGGTATGATCGAGCAAATACCTTGCTCATTGCTGAGCCGGTGCCGGTTGATAAGCGAGGGACGTCCTCTGGACAAGAACGTCAAATCGAAGAGATCAGCCGGGACATGAGACGTATTGCAACGATTTTAAAAGATCATATTCGCGGCGCCGATTTCCTTGCCACCATTGAAGATCGCCAATTTGCAATGATTCTTTCAGACACGGATCTGGAGGGTGCCATGGTGCTGGCTCGTCGTTTAAAATCAGCTGTGGAGGACGGGGAGGAAACGGAGTTCGAACGGGATTGGAGATTATTCATCGGATTGGCGGACATGACGGCCTCGGAGGACCCGGATGGTCTGGTCGAAGAAACACTTGAGACCCTTCTTCAGGCCAAGGATAGCGATGACGGGATCCGTTACATCGGTACGCTCTCCAGTTCATAGAGATTCGTGCAACATTCACATGGAGTGGTTTGTTCGAACCTATCGGGAGTTTCTCTGGTTCCTCCGGATGACGTATGAATTTATTGCGTACATGGACTTCAGCACGTTCATTCGCACATACTGGGCTCTTGTGTTTCTCGAAATTCCCCGGTACGTTCTGACTGATGTGGTGGTGTTCCTGTTCAACCTGCAGGGACGTTTCTCGTACGAGGAGGAATCTCGAGACCTGAAATCGCTTGACGATCCCCCGTCGGTTTCCGTCCTTCTTCCCGTTCTGAACGAGGAAGAAACCCTCCGGCCGACCGTTGAGTCGATTCGTGAACAGACGTATCCGAACCTTGATATCGTCGTGGTGGACGACGGATCCGATGATCGCACGCCCGAGATCGCTCGAAAACTGGCTCGGAAGGGATACATCGACTTTTACCGTCAGGAAGAACGCCAGGGGAAGTCCGCTGCCCTGAATCACGGGATCGAAGTGTCTTCTTCCGAATACGTTGTGTTTATGGATTCGGACACCACCCTTGACCGGGACGCCATTCAGAACATCATCCGGCACTACAAACACGAGGATACCGGTGCCGTTTGTGGGAACCTGGGTGTCCGTAACTGGAAAAAGAATCCATTGACCATGCTACAGTCCATCGAGTACTTAATCTCCATTACGGTGGGACGCTGCTTCCGTTCGCTGGTGGGGATTCTTCCGATCGTTTCGGGGGCGTTTGGTTCGTTTCCCCGAAATTTGCTCGAGCGGGTCGGTGGACATGAACCCGGGCCGGGTAACGACTCGGATCTCACCATCCGTATCCGAAAACTCGGGAAGCAAATCGTGTTTGACCCTCATGCCAATTGCCTGACCAATGGACCGACCAACTTGATCTCCCTCGTCAAACAGCGTTTGCGATGGAATCGAAACGTCATTCGGACCCGTCTGTTCAGGCATCGGGACACATTTCGCTTCGGTTCCCATCACTTCCGCTGGCAGAACCTGTTTTCCTTTATTGACACCCTGTTCTTTACAGTGGTCATCACGCTACTGTGGAGTGTGTATTTTATCGATATCCTCCTGACGTATCCGGAGATGTTCCTGGTTGTGTATTTGGGCAACTACTTTTTTCACTTCCTGTTGAAAATTCCTCAGGTCACCATTGGAATGACCATCGCCCGCCGGACGAAAGTGCATTTGACCACCCTTATCTGTACACCCCTCTATCCGGCGTATAAAATCTTTCTTAAATTCGTCCGGGTGGTTGCCGTCATTCAGGAACTGTTTTTCCGGGCATCGTTCAATGATCCGTTTGCGCCGGAGAAAGTCCGACGTGAAATGAAAGAGTTCTGAATGAAGCAGGCCTTACCTGCTGTGACGTATTGGTTGAATCGTGATGAGAGGTCCACTTCACCGTCCTGTTACCAATCCGTGCGCTACGGAGAAACCTGTTCATCTGCTTCGTTTAAACAGATCATGAGGTCATTCCATGAATTCGCAGGAGTTACGAGCCAAAATTGAAAACCGGACCGCAACGGTGAGCGTCATCGGTCTGGGGTACGTGGGATTGCCGCTGGTCCAGACGCTTGTTCAGAAAGGCTACACAGTCACCGGTCTGGAAATGGACGATGAAAAAGTTCGGAAACTGAACCAATCGAATTCATACATTGAAGCGGTTTCCGATCAGTTTCTGGAGAAGTCGATCCATTCGGAAGAGTTCATTCCGACAACCGATCCGGCGGTGCTGGGAGATTCCGATGTGATTGTCATCTGTGTCCCCACACCGTTGAACGAGGATCGCACACCGAACACGGACTATATCGAAGCGGCGGCCCACACGATTCAGGACCATTTGCGGGAACGTCAGTTAATCGTCCTGGAAAGCACAACCTATCCCGGAACGACGGAGGAGCTTCTGGTGCCGATTCTCAACGACGGGGCGCTGGAGGTCGGGGAGGATGTGTTCGTCGCCTACGCCCCCGAACGACTGAGTCCCGGCAACAGCGATTTTAACACCGCCAACATCCCCCGGGTCGTTAGCGGCATCGACGACGCAAGTTCGAGGCTGGTGCAGGAGTTCTATCAGCAGATTACGGTGGGTGTGATTTCGGTCGATACCCCAAGGGAGGCGGAGGCCTCGAAACTCGTTGAAAACATCTACCGGTCCACCAATATTGCACTGGTCAACGAGCTCAAAATCCTGTTCGAACACATGGACGTGGACGTGTGGAACGTCATTGAAGCGGCAGCGACCAAGCCGTTCGGTTTCGAACCGTTTTACCCGGGACCCGGGCTCGGGGGGCATTGCCTGCCGATTGATCCCTTCTTTCTGTCATGGAAAGCGGAACAGGTCGGACAGGAGGCCCGAATGGTGGAGCTGTCCGGAGAAATCAACACCTCCATGCCCGAACACATCGTGGAGCACATTGAGCGCGTCCTCAAAGATCGTGGTGCGTCGCTATCCTCCTCGAACGCACTTCTACTCGGTATGGCGTACAAAGAAAATGTAGCAGACACACGTGTCTCACCGGGGCTCCGGCTGTTTGAGCTTCTCGAAAGCCGGGGAGCCCGCGTGGATTATCACGACCCACACGTCCCGGACCTCTCGGATTCGGACCAATTCCACGGTGAAGAGACATCCATATCCGGGTATCCGCAGGCCATGTCAGAGTATGACTTTGTGCTCGTGGTCACCGCACATAACGAGTACAATCCGGATGATCTCCTGGAGCACGCAACGCTGATTTTCGACGCTCGAAATCTGATGGGGGACATCGGGCGCAAAAACGACAATGTGATTTTTGTTTAATACCAGCGGGGTGCGGTGGATCGCCCCGGGGCATCAGTTTTACCTGCTAGTTACACCTGCCAGGCTGTATTTGTGACCCTCAATTGCGATTTTCGTCGGTCATACAAACCGTACAGGTAAAAACGAGCGGAATCGGGCGGGAAAAAACGGGGAATTTAACGTTTGACAGCGAACCGTGTGAAGAGGATGGACCAGATGCCCCGCGTTAGATCTATAATGTAATCAGCATCCATAACTTAAACCTTTTGTAGGTTGTTTTAAGCTTTGGGGTTTGTGGTGACGTTTGATATTTTAGTGAATTTCCAGAAACATACGTATTGCTGATCACACCGATTTACTGTTTATATTTTATAAATATCAAATTCAACCATGGGAATCATCGAAGATGCACTAACAGATTTCATTGTCAATCATTTTGAAGGTGAGCTTGACAAGGTGGAGGAGTTACAGAACGAATTAAAAAACCTCAGGTCCAACGTAGAGGACCTCGAGCAGAAGGTGGATGAATTACTGGACGACCCTCAGAAAGACGGGAAAACCGATTCCACGTCCGAGGAGGAAGGAACCACGCAGAAACGGGTTTCCAGTCGGACCCTCAAAAACCTGCGCGATCGGTTGGACCTCACCCAGAAAGAACTGGCGGAACTGCTGGACGTCTCTTCCGTGACAATCAGTAGCTGGGAAAGTGGAAACACGAAACCTCAGAAAGAAAATAAAGAAAACATCGTCGAACTCCGGGAAAAATCAAAAGCGGAGGTGGAGGACATGCTGGAGCGGGAAGAGGAGGACGACGGACAGGAAGAACCAGCCCTGGATGTTCGTTCCGTCCGTGACAAACACGGATTAACGCAGGAGGAATTTGCGGAGGTACTGGGCGTCACCGCTACAACGGTTTCCAACTGGGAACAGGGCGAAACCACCCCTTCGGAGGAGCGGATTGAGGAGATGCAAACCCTCGACGGGCTCTCGGAGGAGGAGGAAGAGGAGACAGGCACATCGATCTCCGGCGACGAGATCAAACAGATCCGCTCGGAACGGGATCTTTCTCAATCCGAACTGGCTGAACAGCTGGGTGTTTCAGCCGGTACCGTATCCAACTGGGAGCGGGGGAAAAGCCGTCCGGAATCGGACAAACTGGATCAGCTTCAGGACCTGGCTGAACAGGAAAGGACAGATGAGGACGAGTCCGACGGAGCGTTCTCAGCGGAGGACCTGAAGACGTTCAGGGATGAACACGATCTTTCCCAGGCGGAACTTGCCGATGAACTCGGCGTGTCAGCGGGAACGATCTCAAATTGGGAGCGCGGGAAAGGGACGGTCTCCGATTCCGCCCGTGAGAAGTTAAAGGATTTGTAATTCCGAGCTATTCTGTGCTCGACAGGGGACCCACAATTTGCACGGCGGGTCGTTTGATCTCCTTCATGCGATGCACGACGTGACATGAATCAAATCAGCCGCCTGTCCGAGCAGTTTGGATTGCACCCGCTAGTAGGGATGGGCATGATTCTGGTGGACCTGATGCTTTTCGGCGGTGAGCTATCCAGTTTCGGCATGTTCTGGATCATTTCAGCGACGGTCGGACTGCTTCTTGCCGTTCCGTCCGCACTTCTTCAACGGTATGTCTACGGGGACCGGTGGACCCGTGCGATTGGAAAGAGCCTCGTGGTCGGTGTGCTGACCGGCATTCCCACCCCCCTTCCTTCCCTCGGTACGGCCACACTCACCGGATTCGGGATCATCCGGTGGTTGACCGAGGATGAAGCGTCCGAC
>CAZQNZ010000155.1:0-5264 GCA_964594615.1 uncultured Planctomycetia bacterium | reverse complement strand
ATGTGAAAGACGGGAAATCCCTTCCGTGGGCCGCCCAGACGTTCAAGATCGAGGACCGTCGATACAATGTGTTGCATATGGCCCATCCGTCCCTTCCGAAGAAGAACAATCGCTACAGCGCGTATCGATCGTACGGTCGATTCGGTGTGTATTTCGAGGATACCCTGGCGGAAGGGGAAACGGCAACGTATCGGATTCGTTTGCTGATCGGCACGGGGGGGTTCCCGGACGAAGATCCCAAAAACAAAATGAATAAGATGTACAAACAGTACGTTCAGCAAACGCGGTAGGGGATGAGTTTTTTCGGAAACAGGTAGCAGGGCTCCCGGGACGCTACTGTTTTCAACGACCATCCGGTACATGGATCATTTTGTACCTAACGGCTCCTTCAGGCGCTGAGTTTCTGTTGGTGAGCCGTTGAGATTCTGATGTGCCCTGCATGGGAATCAGGTGTCCCCTGAATGGTCGATCCTGTGGATGCACAGCGAACGCCCGTCGGCGATGTGTCGTTCGTTCAAACCATATCAGATGCCGGCGGTGATACATGAAATGACGGGCATTTTGTATGCTCAGGGGTGTTCAATCGCGAAGATCTTCGCGATTTCAGAGCGTTTGAACGGGAGACGTTCGGTACCCGGTTAGCGAAGGTGGTCCGGCCATTTGAACGTGGGGGCGCGGGCCGGGTTGTACCCACGAAGGTGAGGGGAGCTGGTCCGTTCGGACGGTGGCGTGTAGTGCCATTCGTTGTTCCCGAAGACATCTCGAAGGAGCCGGGCAAGCTTCGGATCGTACGTTTTGAGCTCCTTACGAGTATCGACGTGGTTGTGCTGGTCGTCGTTTTCACGATTGGTGTTGAACCAGGATTGCACGCCTTCCGCCCAGTACTCGTTCGGGTTCTTCGCGGCGTATGTTCCTTTCCACAGCCCCTTCTCCGTGGCGTGCCGGTAGGTAATTTTTAACTGTTTTTCATAGGAGGGGTCGAGTTCCCGGGCGCCGAACGTAAACAGGGAATGCGCAAATTCGTGAATCAGAATGTTCTCGGACTGGTAGGGGTCGCCGGGATATTCCAGCAGATTTTCCTCGCCACAGCTGACGGCCGGCCGGGAGCGGGTTGCCCCGAGCCCCCGTGCGCGACGGTTCCAGTGATCGGGATCGGGCAGGTCGCTGTACTCAGGAATGTCGGTTGTCATTTCATCATGGGCCATCACCACAAACCGTATGCGCTGCTTGACGAGTCCGTCCAGCAGTTCGGGACGTTGTTGCACCATACGTCGTATGAGATACGCCGCTTCCCGCAATGCATAAGGGGAGACCCGTTCGGATCCGACAACGGGCAAGCCGTTGACGCTTAGATGTTTTTTGTAGAACGGATCGAGATTGAACGAGTCCACCACCTCCCGGGGAGGAGCCGTGACTTCGTTCGGAGACTGAGCCGGCAGTGGGTTCGTGAGGGATAGAATCAGACCTGCGAAGAAGACGCTCCTCAGGAACGGCTGCCATGCATCCCGTATCGTAGACCCGTGCATCAGTGTGTGGGTGGAAAAAGATAAATGGTTGCGGCGAATGAGGTATTGTATCGGCGGTGAGGCAGGGCAAGCAAACCGGTTTCCGGAGGAACCGGTTGATAGGGGGGCGTAGTTGGTTCAAGAGGGAGGACATGCGCCGGATCTGTCCGGGAACATCCATCCAAAGAGTCTGTCCGGGGATCACGGACGACTTGACGAAGGAGCTGGGGGTAATGGTTAAACCGTTGGTGGAGGCGCGGGTGTTTTTACACATGGATCGGAGGGATGAGGTGGAACGCTCATCGGGGACTGGAGCAACGACTTCGCAAGTAAAGAAAAAATGGACCGGGCATCGCTGGGTATGTGGCGGTTCGAATGCACACAGCCTCCTCCTTATTCCGGGATATCGTTGAAAAATTCCTGCCTGGTCCGTACGATCACAATCGCTACAGTTCGCGCTGGGCGCGCTTTCGCAGACGGCCGTTCGAACGGTGTGGCACTCAACGTCGTGTGCGGACGTGTCGATGGGGACGTCGAATGGTGTTCTCGATCCCTGTTTCCGGGAAACACGGGGGGGATGATCGTTCAGGAATCGAATTTGTGCGAGAAACGGGATCCGAAATACACATGTGTTCCGTACTATCTATTGGACATCCGACACTTGATCTATTCCTTCCGTTGAAGGAAGCTCATCTCCGGGACGTCGATATGAATCTGGAGGAACTCTGTCTGCCGTACCCGGGGAAGATGCGTGTGGACCGGCTGGACATGTGTCCGGGAGGCAACGCCGTCAACGTGGCGTCCGGATTACAGGCGCTCGGGAAGGATGCGGTCCTGTTCGTGCATCAGTCGGATGACATTCCCGGTGCCGTTCTGTCCGAGTACTACGATGAGGTCGGGATCTCCGTGCGGGGTCAAATGAGAAAGGAGAACACCGACGTGTCGGTGGTGTTGAGCTACGAGGGGGACCGAGTCATTCTTTCCCACCACGCCCCGGCGGCATGGGACTGGATGGGGCTTCCGGAGGAGGTGGAGTGGGTGTATCTTTCCTCAATTGGGACCGAGGCATTTAAACCGATACATCGAGAACTGAAGGCCGATCTCGTCCAGCAACCGAACGTCCGCTGCGCGTACAATCCGGGCACGCGGGAACTGAAGTACACAGCGGGGGAGCTGGACATCCTGGACGTCGTGGACCTTCTTGTGGTGAATCGGACGGAGGCGGGTAAATTGCTCGATCGAGACGTGCAGGAGGGGACGGAAGCAATGATGGGTCGTTTGACTCGAGACCTTTGTGATGTGGGTCCGGATCAGGTCGTCATAACGGATGGCGATGAGGGGGCGTGGGGGCGTTCCTCCGACGGTTTGTTCTATCAGCCACCGTTTCCCACGGAGGTGGTGGAAAGCACGGGTGCGGGGGATGCCTTCTCGGCTGGATGTGTTGGGGGGATCATGGAGGGGCATGAACTCTCCGAGGCACTGCGATGGGGGAGTGCGATGTCTCATTCCGTGTTACAGGCGGTCGGGGCGACGGAGGGGGTGCTGAGCCGGAAGCAGATGGACGCGGTGCTTGCCGAGTATTCCGACTGTCAGCCGGTACGCCGTTGACCGTGAGGGGGGCGTCCCTGCTGGGATGATCAGTCTCGTACGGTTCCCGTGGACCGGAGAGGGTAAATGATGAGGCTTCTTGCTGTACATTAGATCTCGTTCGATCGCTGTGCTGACGGTAGGCGGTTAGCGGACAAATTCCTACATCAACAGCAGCGTCACCACGCCGCCAAGGACCGATAACCCCATGACCGCCGTGACCCGGATGGCCAGTTTTCTGTGGCCGAGGATCCAGGTCAGGCACACCTTCATGAACGTGTTCGAGATGGCCCCGAGCACCACGGCATTGCGTCCGGTCTCCGAACCCAGCTTTCCCTGTTCCATCAGCCGGCCGACCGAAATGGTAATCGCATCCACGTCCGCGAGTCCGGAGACCAGTGCCGTCACGAGAATGCCGGCGTCTCCGTACATTTCTTTGGAATACTCCGAGGCCAGCAGGATGATGCCGAAAAGGACACCGAAGATGAGAGCGGGTTGAAGACTGAACGGATTCTCCGGTTTCATTTCCGGCATCTCCTGCCGGGTGGTGACCCACACCAGGTACAGCGCGGGCAGAAGAGGAAGGACCACCATGACGACGACCGGGAGCATCACCGCTTCCACAAGCGCCGGATACACGACGACCAGCTCCAGGATCATCCGGGGAAACATGGCGACGCAGGCAATGACGATGGCCAGGGAGGCGACGGACGAATATTTCATGCTAGTCATACTTTTCCTGGACATGGCGACGGTGGTCGCCGTGGAGGAGATCAGGCCGCCCAGCAGACCGGCCAGGCCGATACCGGCTTTCGCACCGAACAGTCGGGACAGAACGTATGCTCCGAATCCGATGCCCGAGACAAACACCACCATCAGCCACACGAATTGCGGATTCAGTCCCAGCAGTAGATCCACGGAGCGGTTGGGTAACAGCGGGAACACCACCAGTGCCACCACAAGGAATTTCAAAACGGCATACATCTCTTCCGGTTCAACGGCGTTGGCAAAGGAATGAAGTGGAGGTTTGAACGCCAGTAACAGTGCGGTAAGAATCCCCAGCATCACGGCCAGCATCATCGCTTCCTCGGAGGACACGCACATGGCCCCGTAAATGAATGTGAGCATTGTGGCGACGGCGGTGGTCATGCCGAGTCCGTACTCACGGATCTTTGCCACGTAACCGACCACCAGCAGAGCGGCCAGAAACAGGAATCCGGCCAGGAGAAGTTCCGGAAACTGATCGTACAGCAGCGCACCGGTCAGGGCAACGAGCGGAAGGGTGCGAATGCCGGCGAAAATCTCATTTTCCTGGCGCCGTTCCCGTTCGAGTCCGATCAGGAAACCGATGCCCAGAGCAGTGATGAGCTGAACAATCTGCTGGTAATCTATCGCTTCCATCCTGTCCTCCAGCGCAATCTTTCAGTATGATGTTGAACGGTTCGGACAAGTTATTATGACATGCTGGCGTCGTGATAACCACTGCAGTGGAGCGAGGGACGCCGGGAGTGTCTCCGGGCACATGGTGGGTTGGATGCGTGTCCGTTCATCGTCAGGGCTCTGGTTTTGATAGGGTGTTGTGAACGGACTGTCGGGGATGCCTTAGATCATATACAAAATTCGGGCCGTTCGTTACGTGACTTGTAAATTTTTCCCGGGACTTCCTATTAATTCAGGCTGATCACGTCATCCTGCCCCTGAATCCGCGGTGTTCTCGGCCACCGGAATGGGCGGAATAGATCGCACTGGTACGCTACATGATTTACTGATAAAAAATGGAACATCACCCCGTTTTTGCTTAATTCACTGCCAATGGCACTCTCGCTTTCGTGTGTTTGTACCTTCGAACGGACGGTGAAGAGATCTCTTGTTCATCCCCTCAACGGCGGTGATCGGTGATGGGGGACCTCCGGGAATATGCGCGTTCTTTACAAATTTCCACACGAACGCGGGCCGTTCATCTGGAGCGATATCGCCCTCGATGTCGCATGGTTTCTCGTTTCGATGGAACGATGAGATCCCACCACTCTGTCAGAACTCAGCTCCGCCAATCGAATGCGTGTGGGACGTCCGGGTCGCCCACGTTTGTCGAAGCATACCGTCACGAAAGCGAGGCGCTTACGTTCCAATAATAGCCTCCTGCAGACATCCGATCCGCAGAAAAGGGATCAT
>CAZQNZ010000154.1:0-5269 GCA_964594615.1 uncultured Planctomycetia bacterium | reverse complement strand
CGTCCGGATCTGCCCGCACTTCGCATACGGATGTTCAACGTGAGCTGCGTTTTCTACGTGGTGATGGGACTTGTGGGGATCTTCTGGATGGACGGCCAGGGCATCGTGCAGTCCCGGCTGTCGATCAATGGGATGGAGGGGGATGTCACCAACAGCCTCGTCATGGGTACGGCGGTGGCCGGGGTGGTGTTTCTGTTTGGCGCCGTCGTCCGGCGGGTTTCGGAGTGGGCGGTGTCGTTCGAGGAGGAGTTTGCTCCCCTGGTGAACGTGTTCAGTTACGCCCAGGTGCCGGTACTGGCGTTTGTCTCCGCCGCCGGTGAGGAACTGTTTTTTCGTGGGGCGTTGCAGGAAGGGATCGGGCTGTTTGCCGCAGCACTTCTGTTTGGTGTGATACATTTCCCCTGGAAGAAGATCATGATTCCCTGGCCCGTGTTCGCATTTGTGCTGGGATTGGTTTTTGGGTATATCGTGGAGTGGACCGGTTCCCTGTACGGGCCGTTTCTGGGGCACTTTCTGATCAACCTGGTCAATATTACGCTGATCAAGCACCGGCATCCGATGGAGCCGGACGACATCATCGACGAACTGATGTCCGGCTGAGGGAACTTCCCCAGGCGTACTGGAAAATGCCACGGGGATCACCTACCCTGTAGACGAATTGATTTGCTGTTTATATGCTGATTCGCTGGATATTCGCCACGCGTAGAGGCACACACGCTGTATTCTGCAGAATACAGTCCCGAATTGGGGTGTCTCCCGTGTTTTGATTGCCGAGATTCAGGCCGAACTCCGGTTCCGATCTTCTGTTCTTTTCGTCCCATTTCCGGGAGGTGCTTCGACCATGGACATCATTGACGGCTACAACGTGCTGTTCGAGATCATCGGACACGATCATCCGGACCTTGAGCAGGAGAAGCTACGTAAGGAGCGGAAGGACTTCGTGTCCCGGGTTCAGCAGTACGCCGATCGAATGAACCGCCTGACCTACGTGGCCTTCGACGGACCGGAGGATCCGACGCCCCTCCTGGGAAAAAAGAAGAAGAGTGACTACCTGACCGTATTGTTTGGAAACAACGAGGAGGAGGCCGACGACGTCATTGTGGAACTGGTTGAACGGGAATCCAACCGGGGCAGTATCCTGGTGGTGACGGAGGATCGTGAACTGGCCGCCAATGTGACGGACCTCGGTGCGTCCGTGGAAGATGTCAACACGTACCTCCAGCGTCTGGATCAGTCCCTGTCCGGTCAGGAGAAGAAACACCCGGGTGAACCGCCCGAAAAGTACGGACAGAAACCGGTCGAAAACGTGGACGGCTGGTTGAAGTTCTTCGGAATCTCCGGCGATGAAGACATGGAAGAACTTGCGGGACAGGATGATTGACATAACGGACTGACGTTTCGCCTCCTTCTGTTCATTTGAACCCCCGATTTGACTGCGCGGAACCCCCATGCATTCCAACATCACCAGCGCCGCACTCAGCGGCATTGATGCTCGCCCGGTGGAGGTTGAAGTCGACCTTTCGCCGGTTTCTCAGCAACAGACGTTTTCGATCGTCGGCCTGCCGGATACGGCGGTTCGTGAAAGCAAGAAGCGGGTCCGCTCGTCGATTATCAACAGCGACTACCGGTTCCCGCACAATTACAACATCACCGTCAACCTCGCTCCCGCCGATCTGCCTAAGGAGGGAAGTTTGTACGATCTTCCCGTGGCCATCGGCATTCTTTGTGCCGCCGAGGTGGTGGAACCGCAGTTGCTCGAAGATTATGCCATGGTGGGTGAACTTGCCCTGGACGGCCGGGTCCGAGGGGTGCAGGGCATGCTGTCTCAATCCATGGCGGTTCGTGAGGAGGGGTTTCGTGGCTTCATCGTACCGGACGAGAACGCGAAGGAAGCGGCCGTCGTGGACGAGCTCGATATCATACCGGTGGAGGACCTTGCCGAAGCGGTCGGTTTCCTCAACGGGGAATTTGCCATTGATTCGGTCTCGGTGGACATGGATCGGGTCTTTCGTCAATCTGCGTCGGAGGAGGAGGTGGATTTTTCGGAGGTAAAGGGTCAGGAGCATGTGAAGCGAGCCCTGACCATCGCCGCTGCGGGAGGACATAACGTGCTCATGATCGGGCCGCCGGGGGCCGGGAAAACGATGCTGTCCCGCCGACTCACGACCGTCCTTCCGGCGTTGACCCTCGAGGAGGCGCTGGAGACCACGCGCGTTCACAGTATTACGGGTAACCTTCCGGAAGATCAGCCGCTGCTGACTTCCCGTCCATTCGAAACTCCGCATCACAGCATCAGTGCGGCGGGGCTGGCCGGCGGGGGATCCACGCCGTCCCCGGGCACGCTCAGTCTGGCACATAACGGGGTGCTTTTTCTTGATGAGTTGCCGGAATTCAGCCGGAGTACGCTTGAAGTGCTTCGACAACCGCTGGAGGAAGGGAAGGTGACCATCGGACGCGCGTCCGGCAGTGCCACGTTTCCCGCATCGGTGATGCTTGTGGCGGCCATGAACCCCTGTCCGTGCGGGTATCAGACGGAACCGAGGAAAGAATGCAACTGTACACCGCACCAGATCCGCCGGTATCGATCACGGATCTCGGGTCCTCTGCTGGATCGCATCGACATTCACGTGGACGTTCCTGCCGTCGAATACGAGGATTTGACGGACGATGCCACCGGCGCCTCGTCGGATGAACTTCGGGAAAATGTTGAACAGGCGCGTGAGATACAGTCTCACCGTTTTGACGGCTCCTCCAACCACACCAACGCAAAAATGACAAACAAGCAGGTGAAAGCGTCCTGCCGGGTAAGTGACGAGGGAGAGCGAATTCTCAAACAGGCGATTGACCAGCTCGGATTGTCCGCCAGAGCCTACATGAAAGTACTCAAAATCGCCCGGACCATCGCCGATCTTGAGGCCTCCGATACCATTCAACCCCGCCAGATCACGGAGGCCGTCCAGTATCGAAGTCTTGATCGTCAGGTGACGTGATCCCGAAAAACGTTCGGACGGGTAATTCTCTACATTTTCATGATTTGTATTTAAAAACGGTCAACGATAGGATTCGTGGTGTACGGGCGGATTTGCGCTCTGCTGAATTCGGATCCGTGCGGACAGAATGACCAACTCGTTACCGTGTTTTCTCCACCGTTCTTGTCAGAAACTCATGGAAGAACAAGGCGATCATCAGGAACAGGAGCAGAGCGATCAATCCATGGATTTGTCTTCATCGGATGAGGGTGTAACGACGGACGACGAGGATGAACAGATGTGGGGGTTGCTTCTTCATCTTTCTGCCTTTGCTGGATTTTTGATCCCCTTCGGCAATCTTATTGGTCCAATCATCATCTGGCAGGTCAAGAAGGACGAATCCAACTTTCTGGATGAGGTGGGTCGTGAAGCCGTTAACTTCCAAATTGCGATTACGATCTATACCTTTGTCTCGGCACTCCTGATCCCTGTGTTTATCGGATTGCTCCTGATCGTCGCCGTGACCCTCGGAATGATTGTGTTTACCGTCATAGCGGCCATCAAGGCGAGTGACGGGGAGTGTTACCGTTTTCCGATGATTTTTCGAGTGATTTAACACGGCTGAACCGCAGGGTCTGTGGGAGTTCTGACGTAGTGAAACGGTGGAACACACTTTCGTGCGGAGTCCTGAAATCGGTCGGTTCTGCGTGCCGTGAGCTACCTGTTACTGCCGGCATTCATGCTGATCGGTCGATTTGATTCCATCTTGTTCGGGGAAACGGAAACCGGTGATTTCCCTGAACTACCGAAACCGTACACAACTGGCACTCCCGGCTGCCAGCAGCACCGGAGCATGAGGGATGAATGACGCGAACCGTCAGGCTCAAGTACTCGAGGCACCACGAGGGCAGTGGGCAAGAAGACACGAAACCCAGGAGGGCCGGCCGATGACATGAGCATCCACACGTCCGTCCGATCTGATGCAAAGTCACTGATTCCTTGTTGTTGCCAGCTATGGAGGGCCATCGCTGGATACGCTTAAGTGAATAGATGTTCCCATTTCAGGAAGCGCGGTGGACCGTTAATTGTACCCGAAACGTTCGCAAGCCTACTTGCAACAGGATGACGAACGGTCGCTTGCCCGGTATAACCTGATCCGGACCGACAGCGGTTTTCGTTCTCTTGGGAGGAATGTAGACCTCCAGCTCGATTCATGATACGTTGTTCTGCACAGTTGGTTCGTTCTACGTAAACGATTGAGTGGCGTTGAGATCCATGTCCGAACAACCAGAGACGTTTGGGTTACACCCGGACCGGCAGGAGCTGGATTTGAAAGGGTTCAACGATCCCCTGATCCTTCTATGGATATATGCCGGGGCCTCCTGGTCCACGTTTCTTGGATACCTGTGGTACTCCGGCACGGTCTCATGGCTCGTTGCCATCCCGTTCTACCCCATTCTCATTTTTACCCTTCTGCTCGTGACGCTACAGATTCTGGGTATCGTGATTGCGTTCATTGGCAAAAACGCCGCGTACAAGCGGATCAATCGGGCGGAGATGTCCGTGAAAATTGATAACGGTACGTTTGTCTTTACCCGGGAGAATGAACCTGTGATTGAGATTCCCCTCGACGGTCTGGATCGTATCGAGGCCCGCGTGGACAAGAATGAACTGATGCTTGGTCCGAAAACGGGGTTCAATTTCGTCACGGACGCGTACGAGCAGCACATGGAGGACGATGAGCCATCGGCAAACGTAGAAGTGGTGGAAGAAGACGGGGAGGATAAATATCATTTCTGGTTGGATTCCCGTGCCATCGGGACCAGCGAGCAAATTGAGGAGTTCCAGCGCTGGCTGGTTGATCAGGAGCTGAATTCTCTGATTGATACGACCTCCCGCGAACAGCATTACGACTGGTCCAGCTCGGATTGGTTCTGGTTTGCCGTGCATACGCTTTTGATACTGGGAACGATCGGATTTGCTTATATCAGGCACTAACTCATGTTCGGAAAGAACAACATTCTCAATGCCGTTTTGCTGGCGATGGTCGCGGCTCTGTCGATCCTGATCGTGGAAGCCCTCTGGACGGATACGCGGGAGCAGGAATCCTACCGGAACGACGCGGCGATACATATGATGGAAACGGGGAACTACAGCGTTGCTTACCAGTTCGGGGATCGGTATCTGTACAAACCGCCGGGCACCAACTGGGCCATTGTGCTGGCCTCTCTACCGTTTGGTACGGTGACGGATTTCAGCGGTCGAATTCCCATCCTTCTGCTGTACATCCTTCTTCCCCT